>CAZUVW010000178.1:0-2663 GCA_964623875.1 uncultured Gaiellales bacterium | reverse complement strand
CATGGATGTCTCCTCGGAAACGCAGGGTGGGCCGAGGCGCGAGGCTACCACACGGGGACGCGATGCTTCACTTTGTGAAGTGGCCTGGCCGAGGCGAGCGCGTCGGTCGCACGCGTACGGACGTCGGGCCGCGCACGCCCGGCCCGTACGGCGAAGGGCTCGCACGTGGGCGAGCGTCGGACGGCCTGCTGGTCGGTTCAGCGGGCTGTACGGTGCCGGGGTGGCCGGGACGGCGATCGAGCTGGAGATCGGCGGACGCGCCGTCCGCGTCAGCAACCCCGACAAGGTGCTCTTCCCCGCGGCCGGGTACACGAAGCGGGACCTCGTCGACTACTACCTCGCCGTCGGCGACGGGATCGTCCGGGCGCTGCGCGACCGGCCGACGCAGCTCCGTCGCTTCCCCGACGGGATCGAGGGCGAGCAGATCTACCAGAAGCGGGTGCCCGAGAAGCGGCCCGACTGGGTGGAGGCGGTCCGCGTCACGTTCCCGTCGGGACGGCACGCCGACGAGCTCTGCGTGACCGAGCTGGCGCAGGTCGCGTGGGCTGCGAACCTCGCCGTCATCGACTTCCATCCCTGGCCCTCGCGGCGCCCGGACGTCGAGCACCCCGACGAGCTGCGGATCGACGTCGACCCCCAGCCCGGGACGACGTTCGCCGACGCGAAGCGCGTCGCGGCAGTTGTCCACGATGCCCTCACCGAGATCGGCTACGTCGGCTGGCCCAAGACCTCCGGCAACCGCGGCATCCACGTCGCGGTGCGGATCGAGCCCCGCTGGGAGTTCCCCGTCGTGCGCCGCTGCGCGCTCGCGTTCGCCCGCGAGATCGAGCGGCGCGCGCCCGGGCTCGTCACCACCGCCTGGTGGAAGGAGGAGCGCGGCGAGAAGGTCTTCATCGACTACAACCAGAACGCCCGTGACCGGACGATCGCCTCGGCGTACTCGGTGCGGCCGCGGGCCGACGCTCCGGTCTCCGCGCCCGTCACCTGGGGCGAGCTCCCGGACGTCGAGACGGAGGACTTCACGCTCGCATCGATGCCCGGGCGCTTCGCACGCCTCGGCGACCTCCACGCAGGCATCGACGATGCGGTCTGCGACCTCGAGGTGCTGCTCGAGTGGGTCGCGCGCGACGAGGCGAAGGGGATCGGCGAGGCTCCGTACCCGCCGAACTTCCCGAAGATGCCCGGCGAGCCTCCGCGCGTGCAGCCCTCGCGGGCCCGGAAGCAGAACGAGTCCTGACGCTCTGGCTCGCCCGACGGTCGCCCTGGGGCTGAGCGTCGATCCCTGGTCCGGTGCGGCGCCCGGAGTCGGTAGGGTCGCGGGTCGTGCGCAGGCGACCGAGGCTCCGGGCGGGCATCATCGGCGCGGGCGGCATCGTCCGCGAGGGGCACGTGCCCGCGCTCCGGCGCGCCGGGGTGGAGGTCGTCGCCGTCAGCGACCCGAACCGCACTCGTGCGCGGAGGCTGGCAGCCGCACTCGGGATCCCGCACGCCTTCGCCAGTCACGAGCAGCTGCTCGCGCTCGACGGGCTCGATCTCGTCACGATCGGCGCGCCCAACGCCTTCCACGCGCCCATCGCGCTCGACGCGATGCGCTCGGGCCGCCACGTCCTCTGCGAGAAGCCCGTCGCGACCACCAGCGCCGACGCACGGCGGATGGTCGCGGAGGCCGAGCGCCGAGGGGTGCTGCTCGGCGTCAACCAGCACAAGCGCTTCGATCCGGCTGCCCGCCTGATGCGCGACGCCGTGGCCTCGGGCTCGCTGGGCGACGTCTACCTCGCCGACGTGCGCCTGTCCCGCCAGAGCGGCATTCCCGGCTACGGCAGCTGGTTCACGCGACGGGAGCTCGCCGGAGGAGGAGCGCTGTTCGACATCGGCGTGCACATGCTCGACCTGGCACTGCACCTGCTCGGGTTCCCCCGCGTCGAGCGCGTCCGCGGGACGCTGGGCGCGCACCTGGGCCCGCGAGGCATCGGTCTGAGCGGCTGGGGCGACGACCGCCGCACGCGTGGGACCTTCGACGTCGACGACACTGCGATCGCGACCATCACCCTGGTGGGTGGCGCGATCGTCCGGCTCCACGTCGCCTGGGCGTCGTTCGGGCTCGAGGAGGAGCGCGTGACGCTGCACGGCACCCGAGGTGGGCTCGACTGCTCGCCGCAGCTCCACGGTCGTGCTCGGCCGCTGCGGGTCTACTCGACGGGCACAGGCGGCGCGATCGTGGAGACCGCGCCGACACTGCCGCGGGGCAGCTTCTGGTTCGCCGGCATCGAGCAGTTCGTCCGGGCGGTGCGGGGCGAGGAGCCGCTGGCGGTGGAGCCCGCCGAGGCGGTCGAGGTGCTGCGGCTGCTCGAGCGGATCGTCGTCTCTGCGCGGCGCGGCGTCGAGATCGCCGCGCGGTAGGGGCGTCTGGGGTGCGTGCGGGCCGGGCAAGCCCGGCCCCTACGGTGGTAGGCGTGCGTGGTCGACTTGTCGGGTGAGCCTTGGGCGGAGCCGTGTGGTCGAGGGATCTCGTAGGGGCGGGGCTTGCCCCGCCCGGCCGTCTGCGCCCGGGTGCGTGCGGGCCGGGCGAGCCCGGCCCCTACATGCCGAGCAGCTGCTTCAGGCCCGGCCGCCCCGCGTCGCGCGCCGGGCGCAGCTCGTCCCAGGTGCACCGGGCAGGGTCC
>CAZUVW010000177.1:0-5206 GCA_964623875.1 uncultured Gaiellales bacterium | reverse complement strand
CGAGTATTCGGCCGCCGCTGCGCTGCTCGCCAAACCGCTGCATCCGTACACGCTCGGCCTCCTGCAGAGCGTCCCCAGGCTCGACACCGGTCGCAAGCAGCCGCTCCACCCGATCGCAGGCGCCCCCCGCAACATGCTGAGCGCACCTGCCTCGTGTCCGTTCGCCCCGCGCTGCCGTTTCCGCACCGAGACCTGCGACAGGGCGTTGCCGACCCTGGAGCGGCTCAGCACCGGGCAGCGCGCCGCATGCTTCAACCCGGTCGATCCCGACGAGTGGCGGCGGACGCGTCTCGGAGGTGCGGCGGCATGATGGCGGCGCCGGCCTCCGCCGCGGCGCCTGGGACGTCGCTCGTGGAGCTCGAGGACCTCCGGGTGTGGTTCCCGATCAAGAGCGGCGTGCTGATGGATAGACACGTCGGCGACGTACGTGCCGTGGACGGCGTCTCGCTGGCGATCGCACGCGGCGAGACGCTCGGGCTCGTCGGCGAGTCGGGCTGCGGCAAGTCGACGATCGGCCGAACCGTGCTCCGCCTCTACCGACCGACGTCCGGTCGTGTCGTGTTCGACGGGCAGGACGTGACCGCGCTCTCCGACAACGCGTTGCGTCCGTTGCGGCGCCGCATGCAGATGGTGTTCCAGGATCCGTACGCATCGCTCAACCCGCGCCATTCGGTGGGCCGCACGATCGCCGAGCCGATGCGCGTGCACGGGATCGCGACCGGGTCGGAGGCATCGCGCCGCGTATTCGAGATCCTGGACGTCGTCGGGCTGCCGGCGGATGCCGCAGGCCGCTACCCCCACGAGTTCAGCGGCGGGCAGCGTCAGCGCATCGGGCTCGCCCGCGCCCTCGCCCTGAACCCGGAGCTCATCGTGTGCGACGAGCCCGTGTCCGCACTCGACGTGTCGATCCAGGCGCAGATCGTGAACCTGCTCGAGGAGCTCCAGGCGGAGTTCGGGCTCACGTACCTCTTCATCGCCCACGACCTCGCCGTGGTGCGCCACATCTCCGATCGGATCGCGGTGATGTACCTGGGCAAGGTCGTGGAGGTCGCCGGCGGGGACGAGCTGTACGAGTCGCCGTTGCACCCGTACACGATCGCGCTGCTCAGCGCGATCCCCATCCCCGACCCGGTCGTGGAGCGAACCCGCACCGTGATCCAGATCCCCGGCGACCTCCCGAGCCCGGCCGATCCGCCCACCGGCTGTCGCTTCCATACACGGTGCCCGTTCGTGCGGCCGCGTCGGTGCGCCGACGAGGAGCCTGCGCTGCGCACGGTCGCCGGGCATCAGGTCGCCTGCCACTTCGCGGAGGAGATCCGCGCCGGCAGCGCGACGCGCGGCGCGGGCGACGCGAGCCGGGTGGCCTGAGCCGGGGTATCGTCGGCGTCGTGAGCGACGCGACCGCACCCGTGCAGCGCCCGGAACCGCCTCGGGACGAGCGCACGAGCCTCCGCGGCCCGGTGATCGTGCTCGCGCTCGTCGTGCTCGGGCTCATCGTCGTGCTGGTCGCCGTGACGGCGCTGCCACGTTGGTGGGCGCAGCGGGTCGGCGACCAGGTCGACGGCGACCTCACCAACGGGCTCGTGATCGGCTTCAGCTACGGCTTCCTGGCGACGCTGCTGCCGCTTGCCGTGCTCGCGCTCGTCGCCCGCTTCTTCCGGCGCAGCTGGCTGGCGTGGCTCGTCGGGATCGGCGTCGCGGTCGTTCTCGCGGCGCCGAATCTGCTGACGCTGTGGATCGTGGTCGGTGCAGGGAGCGGCGCCCATGCGGGCGACCGCACACTGGACGTCATCGCGCCCTGGTTCCGTGGTGGGATGCTCTTCGGGGTGATCGCCGGGCTCGCCGTCGTCGTCTACGTCCTCTTCGTGGTCGCCTCCCGACGCCGTGCGCGAGAGAAGGTCGATCGCCTTCGTGGCGAGCGGGACGAGGCCCGCGCCGCCGCGGCGGGCCAGTCGCTCGGCGAGCCGCCCCGCGAGCTCCTGCCCGGCGAGCCCGTGCCCGACGAGACCTCGCCCGACGAGACCTCGCCCGACGAGACCTCGCCCGGCGAGCCGGAGCCCGGCGGGCCTCCTCCGGCGTAGCCACTGTCAGCTGGCGGCAGGCCGCGCGCGTGGTCTCCATGCGAGCGTGGTCCGGCGTGTGTCCCGTCGGCGTCGATGTCGGACGCCTTCACGCTCACGGCTGACGCGGGGAAGGCCCGCCTCCGCGCCGTCGCAGTCGCCGACAACCAGCGCCATCCGCCACGCCTGACCCCGGAGCCCGGCCGACCCGCCGGCGTGCGGGTGGCGCGCTCGGACGACGAAAGAACCCCGCCGGAGCGGGACTTTTCCCAGCAGGGGCGGCAGGACTCGAACCTGCAACCCCCGGTTTTGGAGACCGGTGCGCTACCAATTGCGCCACGCCCCTGGGCTGCGCCGCAGTGTAGCCCGTACGGCATTTCCCCGATCGCGGCTGCACGTTGCGGCCGATTCGGCGTGACGCCGGCCGAGCGAGGATGGGGGTGTGGTCCCCGTCGCGCGACGCAACCTGCTCGCCGAGAAGGGCCGACTCGCGATGTCCGTCGCGGGCGTCGCGTGCGCCGTCCTGCTCGTGCTCCTGGTCGTGAGCCTGTACCGCGGCTGGAGCGACGCGGCACGGGTGCTCGACGACCTCCCGTGCGACGTGTGGGTCGCCCAGCAGGGCACTCGCGACCCGTTCCGGTCGGCGTCGACGCTCCCGGACGGCTTCGAGGGCGAGCTCCTCGCGATCCCGGGCGTGCGGGCCGCGGTGCCCGTGCTCGCGCGCCGGATCGGGTTCGACCACGAGGGGAGGTCGCTCGACGTCTTCTTCATGGCGCTCGACGTCGGGCTGCGCGAGGCGTGGCCGGCGAGCATCCGCGAGCGGTTCCTGCCGGGGCCCGGCGAGGTCGTGATCGACTCGGTGCTCGAGCGGGAGGCGCGTCTCTCCGTCGGTGACGCGCTCGGCGTGGACGGGACGGCGCTCGAGGTGGTGGGCGTGCGTCCCGGTGGCAACCCGCTGTTCCAGCTGGCCTTCGTCAGCGCCGCCGACGCGCCCGCGCTGATCGGCGTCGAGGATGCGGTCGGCTTCTACCTCCTCGCGCTCGACGGCGAGGCGGACGTCGAGCTGGTGATGCAGCGGGCGTCGGACGCCGTCCCGGGGAGCGAGGCCAGCACGAGCCGGCAGTTCGCCGACGCGACCGCGCGCCTCGTGGACGAGGGCTTCCTTCCGGTCGTGGGAACGCTCGTCGCGATCGGGCTCCTGATCGGCGGCGCGGTGATCGCGCTGACGACCTACACGGCGACGATCGAGAAGTCGCGGGACTACGGCGTCCTGAAGGCGCTCGGGGCGTCCGGCGGCTTCGTCTACCGGATCGTGGTCGAGCAGAGCCTGATCGTCGGTGCGCTCGGCGCCCTGCTCGGCCTGGGGGTGGCGGCCCTCGCGGCTCCGTGGATCGAGAGCCAGGTTCCCGAGTTCGTCACCGACCTGCGGCTCTCGGACGCGGCCGGTGTGCTCGTCGCCGCGATCGCCGTCTCCGTCGTCGCCGCGTGGGTGCCTGCACGGCGGATCGACCGGATCGACCCGGCCGTCGTCTTCCGGGCATGAGCGAGGCGCCGCTCCTGGTGGTGGACGGGCTGACGCGCGTCTTCGGCAGCGGGCGCACGACGGTGAGGGCGGTCGACGGCGTCTCGTTCGTCGTCGGGCCCGGCGAGCTGTGTCTCGTGATGGGGCCGTCCGGCTCCGGCAAGACGACCCTGCTGACGCTGATCGGAGGCCTGCTGCGTCCGACGGCAGGGCGCATCGTGCTCGCCGGCGTCGACGTCGTCGCCCTCCCGGCTCGCGATCTGACCCGGCTGCGTCGCGAGCTCGTCGGCTTCGTGTTCCAGTCCTTCAACCTGCTCGAGTCGCTCACGGCGCGCGAGAACGTGGAGGTCGCGCTCAACATCGCGGGCGTCCGCGGCGAAGCTGCCCGCGAGCGCGCAACGACGCTCCTCGTCGACGCGGGGCTGGGCGACCGCCTCGACTTCCCCGCGCGGGAGCTCTCCGGCGGCGAGAAGCAGCGTGTCTCGATCGCGCGTGCCCTCGCGAACGACCCCCGCCTGCTGCTCGCGGACGAGCCGACCGCGAACCTCGACTCGGAGCGCGGCCGAGAGGTGATGGAGCTGCTCCGCGCGCTTGCGACCCGGGCCGGCCGTGGCGCGGTGGTGGTGTCGCACGACGAGCGCCTGCAGGCTGTCGCCGACACGGTCCTGCGGCTCCGCGACGGACGGGTCGTCGGCGTCGAACGCGAGGACGTGCCCCTGGCAGGATGAGACGATGCAGCGCGTCGCCATGGCCGTCCTCTTCGGCGCGATCGCCGTCTCGCTCGTCGGCGTGGCGGTGTGGGCGGGACTCGAGGGAGGCCGTGCCTGGGTGATCGCGCTCGCCGCTGCGGCGCTCGGGCTGTGGATGGCCGACCTCGCCCGGCGGGCCGTTCCGCCACGTCGGGAATGAGTCCGGGGCTGCGCAGCGTATTCTCCCAGGGTGGTGGAGAAGGTCTCTGGCGGCGACACGGCAACGCTCTGGCGCGACTTCCGTGCCGAGTCGGATCCCGAGCGCCGCAAGGCGCTCCGCGACCGCCTGATCCTGACGTACGCACCACTCGTGAAGTTCGTCGCCGGCAGGCTCGGCGCCACCCTGCCCGCGCACGTCGACGAGCAGGATCTCGCCTCCTACGGCCTGCTCGGGCTGATCGGGGCGATCGAGCGCTTCGACCCCGACCGCGAGATCAAGTTCGAGACCTACGCGATCGCGCGGATCAAGGGCGCGATCATCGACGAGCTCCGCTCGCTCGACTGGGTGCCGCGGTCGGTGCGCACGCGCGCCCGGGAGATCGAGCGGGCGATCGCAGAGCTGGAGCGGCGACTGCACCGCGCACCGACCGACGAGGAGATCGCGGCGAAGGTCGGGATCACCGTCGAGGAGCTCGAGGACAGCCTCACCGACATCTCCCGCTCCTCGATGGCTGCGCTCGACGAGCTCTGGTCGCCCCAGGCCGGCGGTGATCAGATCGCGCTGATCGACACGATCGAGGACGAGCAGGGGCCGAACCCGGAGGTCGACTTCGAGCGGAGCGAGACGAAGGAGGCGCTCGGCGAGGCGATCGCCCGACTGCCCGAGCGCGAGAAGCTCGTCGTCACGCTCTACTACTACGAAGAGCTGACGCTCC
>CAZUVW010000176.1:0-5218 GCA_964623875.1 uncultured Gaiellales bacterium | reverse complement strand
CGCGGGCCGAAGGCGATGTTGTCGTAGATCGACTTCGGGAACGGGTTCGGCTTCTGGAAGACCATCCCGATCCGCCGCCGCACCTCGACCGGGTCCACCTCGCGCGCGTAGAGGTCCTTGCCGTGGTAAGCGACCGCGCCGTCGACGCGGGCGATCGGGATGAGGTCGTTCATCCGGTTGAAGCAGCGGATGAAGGTCGACTTGCCGCAGCCCGACGGCCCGATGAACGCGGTGACCGTGTTCTTGTGGATCGTCAGGCTCACGCCTTCGAGGGCGAGCGCGCTGCCGTAGCGCACGGAGAGGTCCTTCACCTCGAACACCTTCTCGCGCTGCTCGATGTCGTCGCGCGTGCCCGACAGCGTCACCTCCGCCATCCGCGAGCTGTCGATCGACGGGGCGTCGGGCGTCATGCGGCCGTGCGTCGCCGGCGTGCTCTCGGGCGAGGCGCCCGGCTCTGTCTCATGATCCATCTGGGTCACCTTAGATCACCACTCCTGCCGATAGCGGTTGCGGACGAAGATCGCGAGGGCGTTCATCGACAGCACGATCACCAGCAGCACGATGATCGCAGCCGCGGCGAGCGTCTGGAACGCCGGATCGGGCAGCTTGATCCACGTGTAGATCTGCACGGGGAGCGCCGTGAACTGGCCGAAGAGGGTCGGGTTGAAGGGGACGTAGGTGAGCGCGCCGATGAGCAGCAGCGGCGCCGTCTCTCCGACTGCACGGGAGAGCGCCAGGATGGAGCCGGTCGCGATCCCCGGGATCGACGCGGGCAGGATCTGGCGCCACACCGTCTGCCACTTCGTCGCGCCCAGCGCGAGCCCGCCCTCCTGGATCGACGGCGGCACCGCGCGGATCGCCTCGCGCGAGGCGATGATCACCGTCGGCAGCACGACGAGCGTGAGGATCAGCGCGCCCGCGAACAGCACCCGCCCGATCCCGAGCGGCCCCCGCACGACGAAGGCGAGACCCAGGATGCCGTAGACGATCGCCGGCACGGCGGCGAGGTTCTGGATGTTGATCTCGAGCAGCCGGTTATACCAGCGCTCCTTGTGCGCGTACTCCTCGAGGTAGACCGCGGTCGCGACGCCGAGCGGCACCGCCATCGCCAGCAGGAGGATCGCGAGGTAGATCGTCGCGAGGATCGCGGGACGCGCGCCTGCCTCCTCCGCCTGCGTCGAGGGGAGCTCGGTGAACAGCTTCGCGTTCAGGCCCGGGATCCCGTCGATGAACGTCGTCACGAGCAGCCAGCCGAGGGTGCCGAACGACACCGCCAGGCAGAAGTACATGTAGGCGAGGAACAGCCTGCTCTTCGTCGCGCGGCTCATCAGTCGTACGCCTCCCGGTACTTGCGCACGAGCCGGATGGAGATGATGTTCATGATGAACGTGAGCACGAACAGCGTCAGCCCGACGGCGAAGATGGTCTTGTACTCCGTCGACCCCGTCGGCAGGTCGCCGTTGCCCGTCGCGCCGATGAAGGCCGTCAGGGTCTCCATCGTCTGGCGTGGATCCCAGGTGATCTGCGGCAGCTGACCGACGGCGATCAGCACGATCATCGTCTCGCCGACCGCCCGTGAGATGCCGAGCACGATCGCGGCGATGATCCCCGAGATCGCGGCGGGCAGCACCACCCGGGTGGAGGTCTGGAGCCGATCGGCGCCGAGACCGTACGAGCCGTCGCGCAGGGCCTGCGGCACCGCCGACATCGCGTCCTCGGAGAGCGAGGCGATCGTCGGGATGAGCATCACGCCGAGCACGAGGCCGCCGGCGAGCACGTTGAAGATCTCCACCTGCACGCCGGCCGTGCGCAGCAGCGGCGTGACGGCGGTGAGCGCGAAGTAGCCGTAGACGACCGTGGGGATCGCGGCCAGGATCTCCAGGATCGGCTTGAGGATGTTGCGCGCTCGCGGACTTGCGTACTCGGACAGGTAGGTCGCCGTCCCGATCCCGGCGGGAACGGCGACGAGCAGCGCCCAGAAGGTGACGAGGAAGGTCGCGAGGACGAGCGGCAGGACGCCGAAGCTCGCCGGCTCGAACAGCGGAGCCCACTCCTTGCCCGTTAAGAAGTCGATCGGGCTGACCTCGGCGAAGAACTCGATCGCCGGGAGGAGCAGCGAGAGCACGATCCCGACCGTGGTCGCGAGCGAGACGAACGCGGCCAGCGCCAGCGCGACCCGGATCGCGGCCTCGCCGAGTCGGCGCTTCGACGGGCTGAGATCGACCTCGGTGCTCGCCGGAGGAGCGAGCGCGACCGTGGAGGCGTCGCTCATCTAGCCCTCAACCTCCGCGAGCGCGTCGTCGAAGCGCTGCTGCTGCTCGGCGATCTGCTCCTCGTTGAGCGGGACGAACTGCGACTGCTCGGCGATCTCGGTCTCGTTGTCGATGATGAACTGGATGAAGTCCTCGACCTCCTGCCGCTCGAACGACTCCTTCTTCGCGTAGACGAAGAGCGGCCGCGAGAGCGGGGTGTAGGTGCCGTCCTGCGCGGTCTCGACGCTCGGCGGCACGCAGCCGTCGCCGCCGTCGATCTCGACCGCCTTCAGCGCATCCTGGTTCTCCTCGAAGTACGAGAACCCGAAGTAGCCGAGCCCGCCCGGGGTGCCGGAGACGCCCTGCACGGTGACGTTGTCGTCCTCGGAGGCGGAGAAGTCGGTGCGGCTCGCCCCCTCTTCGCCGTTGATCACGTCGGTGAAGTAGTCGAACGTCCCCGAGTCCGTGCCCGCGCCGAAGAGCTTGAGGGGCTCGTCCGGGAAGCCGTCGCGCACCTGCGACCAGTTGTTCACCTTGGAGCCGGGCTCCCACATCGCGTTCAGCTCCTCGACGGTGAGGCACTGCGCCCAGTCGTTGGCCGGGTTGACGACGACGGTGAGCGCGTCGTTGGCGACCTGGAACTCGACGTACTCGACGCCGTTCTGCTCGCAGATCTCGGCCTCCTCGTCCTTGATCGGGCGCGAGGCGTTGGAGATGTCGGTCTCGCCGCGGCAGAACCGCTCGAAGCCACCCCCCGTGCCGCTGATCCCGACGGTCACGTTCGTCCCGGTCTCGTCCTGGAACTGCTCGGCCGCGGCCGTGACGTACGGCCCCACGGTGCTCGAGCCGTCGGCGGCGATCGTGCCACCACCGGAGCCCCCGTCGTCGCCACCGCAGCCCGCGGCGATCAGGCCCAGCGTGCAGAGCGTGGCGATCAGAGCGAGCGCGCGGTACCGCATGTTGACCCTCCCCGGGACGACGTCGGCAGACGACGGGGATGGTTCACGCCGCCGCGGCACCCGTGGGTGCTGCGCTGGTGAACACGTGGTGAGCAACTGGAGAAGTCGGTCTCGACCAAGCCCGGGCGGGCCGCGCCGTCGCACGCGTCGCGCTTCCGGGCGTAGAGGCCGGGCTTGCCCGGCCCGGGCGGCACCGCCAACGAGGGCGGACGCCAGACCCGCCCCGCCCCGGCCCTCAGCCCTGCGGGAACGCGCACCGGATCTCGAGCCCTGCGCCGAGCCCGCCGCGCGCCTCGACGCTCCCCCCGGCCTGCGTGACGATGTGCTTCACGATCGCGAGCCCGAGGCCCGTGCCGCGCGACGCGCGCGCTCGGTCGGCTCGGAAGAACCGCTCGAACAGCCGCCCGAGCTCCGGCTCGTCCACTCCCACGCCGTCGTCGGTGCCGCGCACCACGACCGCGTCTCCCTCCCGCTCGACGGCGAGCGTGAAGGTGGCCCCGGGACCCGCGTAGCGGATCGCGTTCTCCGCCAGGTTCGTCGCGATCACCCGCAGCATGCGCGGGCGGATCTCGAGCTGGATCGTCTCGTCGCCCTCGACCACGAGGTCGACGCCCGCTCGGCCGGCGCGCTCGTGGAGGTCGGCGACCGCGCCCTGCAGCTCGGACAGCACCGGCACCGCGCCGAGCGAGACGACCCGCGCCCCCGACTCGAGCTCGGAGAGGAACAGCACCTCGTCGATCAGCTCCTTGATCTGCTCAACCTCGGCGCGCGCCCGGTCGATCAGCTCGCGGACGTCCTCGCCCGGGAGCGCTGCCGTCTCGAGCAGCGACAGCAGCCGCGCGAGCGGCGTGCGCAGCTCGTGCGAGACCGCCGCCGTGAACCCGGCGCGCAGCTCCTCGTAGGCGGTCAGGTCGCCCGAGCGGCTGAGGTAGACGAGCCGCTCGCGCCGTCCGGCGACCTCGTACGGGACGACGAGCGGGATGATCCCGGCGTCACCCGAGAGCAGCCCGTCGGGCACGCGCTCGCCCTCGCGCAGGCCGTCGATCGACTGCCGGGCGCGGCGGCTGGCGCCGACGACGTGGTCGTCCTCGTCGAGGATCACCACCGCCTCGCGGCTCTCCTCGAGCAGCACCCTCCCGCGCACCGCGTCGCCGACCATCGCCCGGCGTTCTAACAGAACCGCGACGAGACCATTGCGTCTCGCACATCGATCCCTCACATCGCGGGCGCTGAATGCGGGTGTCATCGCACCCGTGGAAAGGACGGGAGAATGAGGAGCAAGGGGAAGCTCGCGCTCGGCGCGGCGGGGATCGCGGCCCTGGCGCTGGCGGCGGTCGCGACCGCCGCGGTGATCACCGGCACGCCGCGGAACGACCGGCTCGTCGGGACGGCGGAGGCGGATCAGATCCGAGCGCTCGACGGCAACGACGGCGTGCGCGCCGAGGGCGGCGACGACGTCGTCCGCGCCGGACAGGGGAACGACCGCGTGCTCGGCGGAGCAGGCGACGACACGGCCTTCGGCGGCCGTGGCCGTGACGCGCTGCGCGGCGAGGACGGGAGCGACCGGCTCGAGGGCGGCTCGGCGAACGACGCCGTCCGCGGTGGAGCGGGCGACGACCGCGCCGCAGGCGGGCCCGACAACGATGTCGTCTTCGGCGACGACGGCAACGACCGGCTGTTCGGCGGCTTCGGCGCCGACGTGCTGAAGGGCGGCCCGGGCGACGACGTGCTCCACGCGCTCGCCGCCGACCTGCGCCGCGACGTGCTCGACTGCGGGCCGGGCAACGACACCGCGCGCATCCGCACCTCGGAGCGGCCGCGCACGACGGTGATCTCCTGCGAGACGGTCACGCTCGTCGCCACCCCGAGCGGCGAGGAGCAGGCGGCCGAGGAGGCTGACACGGACGCCGAGGCCGAGTAGCGCTCGTCGGACCGCGGGCCGAGGGGTGCGTTGGTGCCTGACTTCAGTCAGGCACCTGCGTGACATGGGCCGAGGGGGTTCGTGGG
>CAZUVW010000175.1:0-5244 GCA_964623875.1 uncultured Gaiellales bacterium | reverse complement strand
GCAGCCATGCGCTCGACGATCGACCGTGCCGCGGCACCCGCCTCGGCTCCGACGCCCGGGACCACGAACCCGCGGACGCCGAACGCGAGCGCCTCGTCGAGCGCGGCCTCGACGCGCTCGTGGTTCACGAGCAGCATCGCGACGTCGGGCACCTCGGGCAGCTCTGCGATGCGGGGCCAGCAGCGCAGGCCGAGGACCTCCTCGCGGCCGGGGTTGACCCCGTAGGCGCGGACGGGCGACGCGAGCGCGCCGAGGACGGCGTCCTCGTTGCGGGGAGAGGCCCCGACGATCGCGACCGATCGGGGGTGCAGGAGCGTGCCGACATCGCCCACGAGGACTCGCATCCTGCCTGAGCTGTCGGGCAGGCGCCGAGGGGAACCGCGTCCGGCGCCCGCTCCTCGTCTACGCTCGCCGTGGGTGCTGCACGAGAAGCAGATCGAGATCAGGTGGCGCGACTGCGACGCCTACGGCCACGTCAACAACGCCGTGTACGCGACCTACCTCGAGGAGGCACGAGACGAATGGGTGGCTCGAGCGCTCGGCGAGGCGGGGGACGCCTGGGACTACGTGCTGGCGCGCGTCGCGATCGACTTCCGGCGCGAGCTGACCCTCGCCGACGACGCGGTCGTCGTCGGCGTGCGGCTCACCCGCATCGGGACGTCGAGCCTGACCCTCCAGGAGACGGTGCGCACGCTCGCCGGGGAGCTCGCTGCGGCGTCGGAGGCGGTGCTCGTCGCGCGCGACCGCGAGACCGGTCGCTCGCGCCCGCTCGTCGATCGTGAGCGAGACGCGTTCCGCCTCGTGCTTGCGGACGTCTGACGCACCGGCGAAGATGCTGCCCGACGATCCTGACCCAGCGGTCAGTCGACCGACCGCAGACCCCGACCGCAGGAGGACCGCCCGTGATCGTGCCCGAGCTGTCGCCCGAGATCGCAGACCTCAAGGCGCGCGTGCGCCGGTTCGTCGAGGAGGAGGCCTATCCGCTGGAGCGCCGGATCGTCGAGACGGGCGCGATCGACCCGTCGGCGGTCGAGGAGCTCAAGCGGCGTGCTCGTGACGCCGGCTTCGCCCAGCTGAACATGCCTGCCGAGGCGGGCGGCGCGGCGCTCTCGATGGTCGGCCAGGTCGCGATCGAGGAGGAGGCGGGGCGTGCCACGAACGGGCTCGGCTTCGCGGTGGTCGATCGCGGGCCCGCCGAGCTGTGGGAGCTCGCGAGCCCGGAGCAGCGCGCGCGCTGGGTCGAGCCGGTGATCCGCGGCGAGTATCGCGAGGCGTGGGCGGTGACCGAGCCGGGCGCGGGCTCCGACGTGGCCGCGCTCTCGACCACGGCGGTGCGCGACGGTGACGACTGGGTGATCGACGGCGAGAAGTGGTTCGTGACGAGCGAGGGCCCCCCGGGCTTCTACCTCGTGCTCGCGGTCGCGGAGGGCGAGCAGACCCTGTTCATCGTGCCGCCGGGAACGCCGGGCATGACGATCACGAAGACGCCCGCGTTTCTCCACGACCCGTACCTCGACGTCCACCCCGAGATCGTGTTCGAGGACTGCCGCGTGCCGGACGCGAACCGCGTTCCCGGCGGCGGGAACGCGGGCACGAAGGAGTGGTTCCTCGTCGAGCGCCTCTTCATCGCCGCCCGGTGCTGCGGCGCGGCGGCGCGTTGCCTCGACCTCGCTCGCGACTTCGCGGTCGAGCGGCAGGCGTTCGGGTCGCGCATCGCGGACTTCCAGGGCGTCTCGTTCCAGCTCGCCGACTCGCTGGCGGAGCTCGCCGCCGCTCGGCTGCTCACGTACCACGCGGCGCACGCGTTCGACACGGCGTCGGACCGGCGCATCGTCCACGGCAAGGTCGCGATGGCGAAGCTGGTCGCCTCGGAGACGGCAGGCCGTGTCGTCGACCGGGCGGTGCAGGTCTTCGGCGGGCGCGGCTACATGGTCGAGAACCCCGTCGCGCGCCACTATCGCGAGCTGCGGGTCGATCGCATCTGGGAGGGCACGAGCGAGATCCAGCGGCTGATCCTCGCCCGCGGGCTCGCGAAGCGCGGTGCGGAGGCGTATCTCACCTAGCTTGCTTCGGGGGATCCGCCGAGCGGATCCCCCTGCGCAGTGGACCCGCGCCTGCGGCGCGGGAGATCCCTGAAGTGGCGTGCGGGCTGCGCCCGCCGCCAGGTGGATCCGCGTTGCCCGCCGCCAGGTGGCTCTGCATTGCCCGCCGCCAGGTGGCTCCGCACTGGTTCGTCTCGGGGGATCTCGCCGGCTGTGGGGATCCGCCGGGCGGATTCCCCAGCGCAGCCAGCGGCATGTGCCGACGCGGTAGGTTCTCGCCGTGCACGGGCCGCCGATCGTCGGGATCACCTCCTACGCGCAGCCGGCGAAGTGGGGAGCATGGGAGCTGCCCGCCGCGCTCGTGCCGTGGTTCTACGTCGAGTCGGTCGAGCGCGCCGGTGGGCGCGCTCTGCTCGTGCCCCCGAGCACGATCGGGATCGAGGAGACGCTCGACGCGCTCGACGGGCTCGTCTTCTCCGGCGGCATCGACATCGACCCCGCGCAGTACGGGCACGAGCGGCATCCTGCGACCGACCCCGCGCAGTCGCACCGCGACGAGGCCGAGCTCGCGCTCCTGCGCGCTGCGCTCGACCGTGACCTGCCGACGCTCGCCATCTGTCGCGGCTTCCAGCTGCTGAACATCCTCCGGGGCGGCGACCTGATCCAGCACCTGCCGGAGGCGGTGGGGCACGAAGGGCACCGCGAGACGCTCGGCGTGTTCTCCGAGCACCCGGTGGACGTGAAGGACGGGACGAGGCTCTCCGAGATCCTCGGACCCCGGCACCCCGCGGTGCGCTCGAGTCATCACCAGGGCATCGGGCGCGTCGGCGAAGGCCTCGTCGAGACGGCGTGGGCGGAGGACGGGTCGCTCGAGGGGCTCGAGGATCCGTCGAAGCGCTTCGCCGTCGCGGTGCTCTGGCACCCGGAGATGGAGGAGGACGACAAGCGCCTGTTCGAGGCGCTGGTCGCAGAGGCGAAGCGCTTCCGCGCCGAGCGATCCTCGTCGTCCGGCTAGCCGCCTGCGACCCCGCCACCCGCCAGACGGCGCGGTCGGCGCGCACGGATCCGTCGCTTCACGCTCCGGCGTGGCCCGGCGTCGTCGAGCTGCGCAGCGTGGTTGAATCGGCCTGCCCGACGAAAGGACGACGATGCGTGACCCCATCGCACCCTTCCACTCCCAGCTCCCGGTCAAGATCGCGTTCGGCGACGGGGTGATCGCCGAGCTGCCGGATGCGCTGGCGTCGCTCGGCGCCGAGACGGCGCTCGTCGTCGTCGAGGCGCCGGTGGCGCACCATCCCGACGTGGTCGCCGCCCTCGAGGCCGCCGAGACGAAGGGAGTCGGTCTGGATCGCGTCGTCAAGGACGCGGGCGAGCCGACCTTCCAGCTGGCCGACGAGCTCGCGCAGCGCGTGCGCGACGGAGCGCTCTCGACCGTGGTGGGGATCGGTGGCGGATCGGCGCTGGACGTGGCGAAGGCCGCGCGGATCGTCGCCGACCAGGGCGGCACGGGGCGCGACTTCGCGGACGGCAGGCTGGTGCCCGCGCCACCCGCCATCGGGCTCGTGCTTTGCCCGACGACTGCCGGCACGGGGAGCGAGGTCTCTGGAGCCAGCGTGCTGACGGACACCGAGGCGGACGTGAAGATCGGCTTCGGGCACCCGAACATGCGCGCGCAGCACGCCATCGTCGACCCGGTCCTGACCCACGGGCTGCCGCCTGCGCCCACGGCTCACTCCGGCATCGATGCCCTCGCTCAGGCGATCGGCGCTTGCACGGTGTCGGACTCGTCGCCGCTCTCGATCGCCTTCGGGCTCGAGGCGTGTCACCACGTCGCGCACTCGCTCGTCGCCGCTGTCGCGGACGGCGGCGACGCAGCTGCGCGTCGCCGGCTGGCGTGCGCGAGCCTGACGGCGGGTCTGGCGATGAACCTCTCCGACTGCGCGGCAGACCATGCCCTCGGACAGGCGCTCGGCAGCGTCCAGCATCTCCCGCACGGCCTCACGGTGGGGCTCGTGCTGGCCGAGACGCTCGACGTCTCTCGCGTCGACTGCGCCGACCGCCTCGAGCGGGTCGCCGACGCGCTCGGAGAGCCTGCCGACGGGACGAGCGACGGCTCCCGCGCCGTGCGTGCCGTGCGGCGGTTGCTCGCAGGTGTGGGGTTCCCGACGCTCGCCGAGGCCGGTGTGACGGAGGCCGACCTCCCCTCGCTCGTGCGGGCCGCCACGACGGAGCAGGCCTTCTTCCTCGACATCGACTGCCACGCCTGGACGCAGGACGAGGTCGAGTCGGCGTTCCGCTCGGCGCTCGCGCTGCGGGCGAGGAGCTAGTCGACGGACGAAAGCCACGTCGGCGCGATCTCGACGCCGAGGACGGCCTCGACCGCATGGCCGACGGCGACGAGCGTCGCCTCCTCCCGGGGCCGCCCGATCAGCGCCAGCCCGACCGGGAGCCCGGCGACCACCGACATCGGGACGCAGAGCACGGGCCAGCCGGCGATCGACGGCGCCGTGCTCGCCCGGCCGCCGGCGATCGTGCCGTCACCTCGCGTGAGGTCGCCCGTCCACGCGCGCCCGTACGCGGGTGCGAGGAGGGCGTGCGGGGGGCCGGTCCCGGTCAGGGCAGGCGTGAGGCACTCGTCGAGCGCCCACGCGAGACACCGCGCGCGAGCGGCGCGGTAGGTCTCCGACGACGAGCCCGGGAGCTCGAGCGCCGCCTCGAAGTGCTCCTGGCCGAAATGGACGAGCTCCCGGTGGGCGTTCGCGCGGTTGAAGTCGACGAGCTCGGTGAGCGAGCATGGGCCGTCGCCGTCGCGGGTGGGCAGGTACGCGTCCAGGCCCTCGCGGAGCTCGGTCAGGAGCACGACGAGCTCGGCCTCGTGGACGTCGTGCGGGGCCGGGGCGAGGTCTACGTCGGTCAGCCGCGCGCCTGCGCTCCTCAGCAGGTCCAGCGCAGCGTCAAACGCGGCGTCGGCGAGGGGATCGCCGGTGCGCCACCCGTCCGCGACACGGAGCTCGAGGTCGGCCGGAGCGAGCGTCCCGCAGGCCGACGCCGTGCGCACTCCGCCGACGGCGTCGAGCAGGTGCGCCGCGTCGAGGACGCTCCGCGCCAGCGGGCCGGGGGCATCCTGGCTGGCGCTGATCGGCACGACGCCCCGGGTCGGCACGAGGCCGACGGTGGGCTTGAGGCCGACGCAGCCGGTGAG
>CAZUVW010000174.1:1560-5310 GCA_964623875.1 uncultured Gaiellales bacterium | reverse complement strand
CGTGATCGCCGGGACGAGGATCGAGCGGACGATGAGCGTGTCGATCAGCACCTCGACCGCGACCGTGATCCCGAGCTGCGTGAGCGCGACGAGCGGGAGCACGGCGAGGACGAGGAACGTGCCGGCGAGCACCACGCCGGCCGAGGTGATCACGCCGCCGGTCACGGCCAGCCCCTTCAGCATGGCCTCGCGCGTCGGCATGCGCTCCGCCTCCTCCCGGACCCGTGCCATCAGGAAGATGCTGTAGTCCACGCCGAGCGCGACCAGGAAGATGAACGCGTAGAGCGCGTAGCTCGGATCCTCCCCGGGGAAGTCGGCGAAGAGCTCGAAGCCGACGAGGCTGACCCCGATCGCCGCGAAGAACGAGAGCACCACCGCGAGCATCAGCACGACCGGGATCACCAGCGCTCGCAGCAGCACCACGAGGATCGCGAAGACGACCAGCAGCACGAGCGGGACGAGCACCCGCGTGTCGCGCTCGTTGGCCGCCCGGACGTCGGCCTCCTCCGCAGTCGGCCCGCCGACGAGCACGTCGTCGCCCGCCACCGCGCGGAGCTCCGAGCGCAGCGGCTCGATCGCCTCGAAGCCGTCCTTCGAGAACGGATCGGCGGCCAGGGTGACCGCGAAGCGCGTCCCGGGTTCCCCGGTCTCGGGCTCACCGACCGCGGCGACGACGGACGAGGAACGGGCCGCCTCGAGCGTCGCGTCGACGTCGCCGCCCGGGAGCACGAGCACCGTGGTGGGGGCGCTCGCACCTGCCGGGAAGGACTGCTGCAGGATCTGCTGGCCCTGCACCGCCTCGACGGAGCCACGGAAGCCGTTCGAGCTCGTCAGCTCGTCGTCCAGGGTGAGGGCGCCGAGCGCCATCGCGCCCAGCGCGAGCGCGGCGCCGATCCACACGCGCCGGTGGCGTGGCTCGATCCACGCGCCGAGCCGCCGCCACGCGCCACGGGTCGCGGTGTCCTCCGACCCGTAGCGCGGGACGAACGGCCAGAAGGCCCTCCGCCCCCCGATCAGCAGGAGCGCCGGCAGCAGCGTGAGCATCGCGACCGCAGCGACGGAGATCCCCATCGCGCCGACGGGACCGAGCCCCGCCGTCGTGTTCACCTCGGCCACCATCAGGCAGAGCAGCGCTGCCACGACCGTGCCGGCCGAGGCGATGATCGCCGGCGCCGCCTGACGCACCGCGATGCGCATCGCCTCGTGCTTGTCCTCCACGCGCCGCAGCTCCTCCCGGTAGCGCGCGGTCAACAGCAGGGCGTAGTCGGTCCCCGCGCCGAACACGAGGATCAGCAGGATCCCCCCGACCTGGCCGTTGATGACGACGCCCGACGACGCGAGCAGGTAGCCGAGGCCGCGCACGACGGCTTCGGCGAAGAACACGGCGACCAGCGGGAAGATCCAGAAGATCGGGCTGCGGTAGATGATCACCAGCAGGACGAAGACGAGCGCCGCCGCCGAGAAGAGGAGCGTCGAGTTGATGCCCTCGAACACGGCGGTCGCATCCGCGGAGAAGCCCGCCGGGCCCGTCACCTTCGCCTCGAGCCCGTCCGGCAGCGCGCCGTCGAGCGTCGCGCGGATCTCGTCGACGCCGTCGACCAGCACCTCGATGTCGTCGTTCGCGTCGATCGGGACGTTCACGAGCACCGCCTTGCCGTCCTCCGATGGAATCGCCGGCGCCGGGTCGCCGAGGCCGGCCACGTCGCTGGCGGCGATCTCCGTCGAGAAGGCATCGACCGCCGCCCTGTCCTCTGCCGTCAGCCCCTCCGCGTTCCGGAAGACGACGGTCGCGATCGTCGGATCGCCGTCGGCGAAGCCCCGATCGGCCTCGAGCACGCGCACGGACTCGGCGTCGCCGGGCAGGAAGCTCGCCGGGTCGTTCTCCTGCGCGCTCTCGAACTTCCCGGCGAAGGGGCCAAGCGCAGCGACGACGACGATCCAGGCCAGGAGCACGAGCCAGCGCGAGCGGCGACCCGAGACGAACGAGGCGAAGGCGCGCATCCGCCGTGGTACGGGCTAGGCGCAGCGCCGGATCACGTGACCGACGCCGGGCGGGGTGGGTGCTCGGGTGCGAGCTCCGCCGCGAAGTGCGCGACCGTGAGCGGCTCCCCGGTCGCGTGCTCGATCACGCGGTCCCAGCGCTCCGACGCTCCGAGACGGAAGACACGCTCGCGCAGGAACGCGCCTGCCGCCGGCCGCCCGACGAGGCCCCCCGCCTCGCGGGCGAGCGCCGCGCGCAGCTGGGCGGCGATCAGGTGCCCGTAGAGGTAGGTGTGGTAGTAGACCGGCGCGCAGCCGACGTGGATCTTCGACGCCCAGGCGCCGGCCGGCGGCGCCTCGGGCGCGGTCACGCCCTGGAAGCGCTCGACGAGCTCCCACCAGCGAGCGTCGAGATCTTGCGCCGGATCCGCGTAGAGCGCGCGCTCGAACGTCGTCATCACCAGCACCCAGCGCGCGAAGAGCAGTCGCTCGGCCGTTCGGGAGGCGCGCAATCGCGGCTCGAGCTCGTCGGCCACGCCGCGATCGACGCCGGCGAGATCGCGGAGCCACTGCCCCTCCCGCGCCAAGCCGCCCATCAGGATCGCGATCCCCTCCGTCACCGTCAGGTGGCAGTCGCGGAGCAGGAACGGGAGCTCCGGGTCGATCCCGAGGTCGAACGCAGCGTGCCCGAGCTCGTGGAGCATCGTGTCGGCCCAGTGCCCGTCGTCGACCACGTTCGCGAGCACCCGCACGTCGCCGGCGCGGTCGACGTCGAGGCAGAAGGCGTGCTGGCACTTCCCCTCCCGCGGGTAGAGGTCAGAGCGCGCGATCACGGCGGCCGTGTCGATCCCGATCCCGTCGAAGGTGCGAGCCGCGAGCGCGACGACGTCGCGGTCGGCGAGCAGGGGGTCGAGATCGACGCCGCCGGCGATCGGCACCTCCTGGAAGAAGGGGTCGGCGTAGTGCCACGGGCGCAGCTCGTCCGGCCTGCACCCGAAGCCAGCCGCCAGGACCGCGTCGGTGCCGGCCTTCCAGTCGGCGAAGGCCCCGACGGTCGCCTCGTCGCACGCGGCGAGCGTCTCGAGGAGCCGCCCCTCGTCCAGCTCGCTCTCCGCCACGGACAGCGCGAACCAGTCGCGGAAGCCGAGCCCGCGCGCGACCTCGTTGCGCAGCCGCGCGAGCTCGCGGACGTCGTCGGCCACGGCCGCGCCGATCGTCTTCGACGCCTCCCAGGCCGCGCGCCGCTCCTCGACATCGGGGCTGTGGCGCAGCACGGCGAGGATCTCGTTCTCGGTGACGCGTCGGCCGCCGAGATCCGCGCGATGCTGCGCGAACCTGCTCTCGACGGCGGACTCGAGCTCGATGATGCGGTGGCGCAGCGCCGCGGGCGCCTGGCTCGCGAGCATCGCCGCGTGCACGAGATCGAGCTGGCGTCGCTCGAGGCCCTGGGCGCCCTCGCGGGCAGTGACCACCGCGTCGAACAGCGCCGGGTCGGCGAGCGCGTCGGACAGGGCGACGTCTGCGGCGACCCGCGCTCGCTCGTTCGCAGCCGTCGCGGCCACGTTGACCTCCCACGACGCTCGGTGCGCTGCCACCAGGAGCGGCGCAAGGGTCTCCTCCGCGCGCCGGACGGCGATCGTGGCGTCGCTCACGGGGGCACAGCGTACCGTTCGGCTGTCCGAGCGCCTGTGGAGCGATCGGCACGCTTCTGTGCGGATTCCTGTCTCCCCCGCCTGACAGCAATGCGTGACAGGCAGGCGTGGCAGCACC
>CAZUVW010000174.1:0-1460 GCA_964623875.1 uncultured Gaiellales bacterium | reverse complement strand
GATTCCTGTCTCCCCCGCCTGACAGCAATGCGTGACAGGCAGGCGTGGCAGCACCGCGTGACAGGCAGGCGTGGCAGCACCGCGTGACAGGTCGGCCGGACGCACCGCGTTCGCGCGCTGAGCGGAGCGTAGGATCGGGCCATGACCAGCGAGGCGCACCGGGAAGCCGCGCGGGGCACGCAGGTGACCGTCGGGCTCGTGACGGTCAGCGACACGCGCACGCCGGACGACGACGTCAACGGCGCCTACCTCGCGGAGCGCGTCGCCGCCGCCGGCGCGGCGGTGTCCGGCTACCACGTCGTGCCGGACGAGCCCGACCGGGTGCGCGCAGTCGTCGAGGAGCTCGCGTCGATCTCGCGGATCGTCCTGGTCAACGGGGGGACGGGCATCTCGGCCCGCGACACCACCTTCGACGCGCTCGATGCGATGCTCGAGAAGCGCCTCCCCGGGTTCGGGGAGCTGTTCCGGATGCTGAGCTGGGAGCAGGTCGGCGCCGCGGCGATGCTCTCCCGCGCGACCGCCGGGACCTTCCGTGGCGCGGTGGTGATCTCGACCCCCGGCTCGCCGAAGGCCGTTGCGCTCGCCTGGGAGAAGCTGATCGAGCCCGAGCTGGAGCACCTGGCCTGGGAGCTGACCCGCTGAGCGACGTGCCCGAGGGGGGCAACGGCGCACCGACCGGAAACGCGGAGCGCGGCGCGGCTCCCGCTCGTCGCCACGGCCACGATCACGGACGGGACGCCGACGCTCGCGCGCTCGGCTGGGCGCTCGTCGTCCTCGCCGGCTTAACGGTCGCCGAGGTCGTCGGCGGCCTGCTCACGGACAGCCTCGCGCTGCTCGCGGACGCCGGCCACATGCTCTCGGACGTCCTCTCGATCCTCCTCGCCCTCGGCGCGATCTGGCTGGCACGGCGGCCGGCGACCCCGCGACGGAGCTTCGGCTACCGCCGTGCCGAGATCGTCGCGGCGTTCGTCAACGGGCTCACACTCGTCGCGGTCGCGGCGTGGGTGCTCGTCGAGGCGGTGCGGCGGCTGTCCGACCCGCCCGAGGTGCTCGGCGCCGGGATGCTCGTCGTGGCCGTCGCCGGGCTCCTCGCCAACGGAGCCGCCTTCCTGATCCTGGCGCGCTCGGCGCGAGACTCGCTCAACGTCGAGGCTGCCCTCCGCCACGTCGTCGCGGACGCGCTCGGGTCGATCGGGGTGATCGTGGCGGCGGTGGTGATCCTCGCGACCGGCTGGACGCTCGCCGATCCGCTCGTGTCGATCGCGATCGCGCTCCTGATCCTCGCGAGCGCCTGGGGGATCCTGCGCGAGTCCGGCCACGTCCTCATCGAGGGCGCGCCGCGCGGCATGGACACCGCATCCGCGGCGGCGGCGATCCTGGCGGTGCCGGGGATGGTGAGCGTCCACGACCTGCACGTGTGGACGATCACGTCGGGCTTCGACGCGCTCGCCGCGCACGTG
>CAZUVW010000173.1:0-5350 GCA_964623875.1 uncultured Gaiellales bacterium | reverse complement strand
AGCGGGTGGAAGTCGCGGATCACGTACTTCTCCTTCATCCGCCACCAGAACCCCTTGAACAGGAGCCACGAGATCCGGGGCGCGACCGCGTGGATGCGGATCCCCGAGCGCTCGCCGACGCCGTAGATGGGCCGTGAGACGACGTCGCGGACGCGCGCCCCGTGGACGTTGAGGTGCACGAGCATGTCGTTCGGGAACCCGTAGCGGCGGTAGACGCGGTCGAGGTCGAGCCGCTCCAGCGCGTCGCGGGAGAGCGCGGTGTACCCGGCCTGCGAGTCGGCGACGTGCCAGTACCCGGAGGCGATCTTCGTCAGCAGGGACAGCACGGCGTTGCCGAGGTAGCGGGTGCGCGGGATCAGCGTCCAGGCCTCTCCGCTCGCCAGGCGGTTCGCCTTGGCGTAGTCGACCTCGCCCCGCGCCACCGGCAGCGCGAGGCCCTCCAGCTCCGCCGGGTCCATCTGGTTGTCGCCGGCCATCACGCAGGTCACGTCGAACCCCTCGTCCCGGCAGTGGCGGTAGCCGGTGAGGATCGCGGCTCCGACGCCGCCGTTCACCTCGTGCTCGAGCACCACGACGCGCGGGTCGCCGACGTCGCGCGCCCGCTGGGCGGTCGCGTCGCGCGAGTGGTCGTCCACCACGACGATCCGGTCGACGAAGTCGGGGATCCCCCGGATCGTGTCCGCGACGAGGAGCTCCTCCTCGAACGCGGGGACGACGACGGCGACGCGCCGGCCTTCGAGCACCGCGCCGCCCTCAGCTCGCCGTCCGCGCGGCCCTCCTGCGCAGCACGGGGTCGACCGCGTAGGCGACCAGGGCGCCGAGCAGGAGGCCGATGAGCGCGCCGACGACGAGGGCGTTGCGGCTGCTCGTCGCCTGCGTCGACCGCGCGACGGGAGGCTGGACGAGCGAGGGGCGCTCGACCTCGTTGGCGAGCCCGAGCAGCTGCCGTGCGCCGTTGATGTCCTGCTGGATCGTGATGCGCTGCGCCTCGGCGGCGGCGATCGTCGCGTTGATCCCCTGCTGCACGAGCAGGCGCTCGGAGGCCGGGAGGTCGCGCGCGGCGAGGATCTCCTGCTGCTGGCGCTGCGCGACCGCGAGCCGCTGCTCGACGCGCGCCAGCGCGTTGACGTTGAACGCGACCTGCTGCTCGAGGAGCTTCACCTTCTGGTCGGTGTAGCCGCGCACCGCCTCGATCACCGACTCGGACAGGGACCGGGCTGCGAGCTCGGACTTCCCCTGATCCGGAGAGAGCACCTTGATCTCGATCAGCGGCGACAGGTTGCGGGCCGTCGCGCCCTGGCTGATCGTGACGGGTGCCGAGGTCACGTTCCCGCGGAGCTGCTTCCGGGTCAGGCCGGACGCCTCCGCGGCCTTCTCGATCGCCGCCTCGGAGGAGAGGATCTCGCTCACCGTGCGCGGGTTCGTCTGCAGGCTCTGCAGCTGCCCGCCTCCGGCGGGAGTGAACGGCTGGCCCATGTAGAGGAGCGCCTTCGCCTCCCAGACCGCCTGGCCGCCCGAGGCGAGCACCACGCCGAGCACCGCGCCGAGCACGAGCCCCAGGACGGGGATCCACCAGCGCGCTCTGATCCGCGTCCAGGCGGAGCGGAGGTCGACCTCCTGCTCGGCGTGGAGGTCGACGCCACCCTGCGCACCCGTGCTCATGACGCGCCGACCCTAGCAGCGGCCCAGGCCCACTGCGCTCGCAGCCCGTCGGCGAGCGAGGTCGTCGGCTCCCACCCGAGATCGGCCCGGATACGGGTCGTGTCCGCCTTCGTGCGGCGCTGGTCGCCGGGAACCCCGTCCTCGTGGACGACCTCGAGCGAGCGGCCGGCGATCGCCTCCAGCGCGGCGATCGTCTCGTTCATCGTGGCCTCCTCGCCGCCGCCGACGTTGTACGTCGTCCCGGGCGCTGCGTGCTCCAGCGCGAGCGCCGTCGCCGCGACGACGTCGCCCACGTAGGTGAAGCTCCGGCTCTGCAGTCCGTCGCCGTAGAGCGTGAACGGACGCCCCTCCGCGAGGGCGGCGACGATCCGAGGGAAGGCCATGTCGGGCCGCTGGCGCGGGCCGTAGGCGTTGAAGTAGCGCAGCACGACGACGTCGAGACCGAAGCTACGGCGGTAGGCGCGTGCGAGGTGCTCGCAGGAGAGCTTGGTGATCCCGTAGGGCGAGAGCGGGCGGGGCGCCACGTCCTCCGCGGTCGGGTACCGCTCCGCTTCGCCGTAGATCGAGGACGAGGACGCGAACACGACCCGGGCGCCCGCGGCGGCCGCCGCCTCGAACACGCGCTGGCTCGCGAGGACGTTGCGCTCCAGGTACGTCCCGAACACGTCGCCGAAGCTCCGCACGCCCGGCTGGCCGGCGAGGTGGAGGACGGCGTCGAAGCCGCCGACCTCGAGCGGGTCGTGTGCGAGGTCGAGACGCCGGACGTCGAGCTCACGGGCGTTCTCCTCCTTCAGCGCGGGGTCGTAGTAGTCGGTGAAGGCGTCGACGCCGACCACCTCGTGCCCCGCGGCGAGGAGCGCCTCCGCAAGGTGGGAGCCGATGAAGCCGGCGGCGCCGGTGACGATCACGCGCATCGCGGAACGGTAGCGCCAGCGCGAGCCGTCAGCGCTTCGGATCGAGCGCGTAGATCCGTGCGTAGCCGACGAGGTACGCGCGCTCCGCATCGGCGACGAGCGGCGTGTACTCACCGTCCGGGAACGTCCACACCTGACGACCGGTGCGGGCGTCGAGCACGTACGTGCGGCGCTCGAGCGTCGCGAACCAGACGAGCCCGCCCATCACGGTCGGAGCGCCCGAGATCGGCCCGTTCGCGGAGAACGTCCAGCGCGTCTCGCCGGTCGCCGCGTCGAGCGCGAAGAGCCTGCCCGAGTACGAGCCCGCGAACACGGTCTGCTGCCACACGGCGGGCGACGAGTACACGTAGCCGCCGGTCGAGGTCGCCCAGAGCAGGTCGCCGGAGGCGGCACCGAAGGCGTAGACCTTGCCGTCGGTCGACCCGACGAACACCCGGCCGTAGGCGAGCGCCGGCGTGGAGTAGAAGCGGCCGTTGGTGCCGAACCGGTCCTGCGACGAGGCGCTCCACTGCAGTGCGCCGGTGCGCGCGTCGAGGGCGTAGACGCGCCCGTCGTAGCTCCCGACGTAGGCGCGGTTGCCGCTGGCGGAGACGGCGCCCTTGACGCGGCCGCCCGTGCGGTAGCGCCACACGGCGCGGCCGGTGCGGACGTCGAGCGCGACGACGTCGCCCCGCCAGTCCCCGACCAGCACGCGGTTCCCGAGCACGAGCGGCGACGACTCCGTCGGCCCGAGCGTCGAGCGCCAGCGCACCTTGCCGGTGCGGGCCTCGAACGCGATCACCTGCCCGTCGAGGTCGGACGGCGAGGCGCTCGAGTTGCACGGCGGTCGGTTGAGGAACGACTGCACGACGAGCTCGAGCTCGTCCACCACCGCAGGGGTCGAGGCGACGCAGCGGCCGGCGTCGTGCCGCCAGGCCAGCTTGCCCGTGTCGGCGTCCACCGCGAACGTCGTCCCGTCGTTGTTCGTCACGAAGAGCAGGCCGTAGGCGATCGAGGGCGGGAACTCGAGCAGGTCGCGCCCGCGGAAGAGCCACCGCCGCGTGAACGGCGGCCGGTGGTCGTACGGGGAGATCCGCACCCGCGTCGAGGCGTACCCGTACGTGGGCCACGAGACGATCTCGTTCAGCTCCTCCTCGTCCGGGGTCGGACGCGGGGGCGCGGGAGGATCGGGGATGTCGGTGGCGACGAACTCCTCCGTCGAGGAGCCCCGCACGTCCTCGGCCTCGCGGAGCACGAGGAAGGCGGCGATCCCGCCCGCCGCCGCGAGCACGGCGAGCGCACCGGCGCCCGCCGCCAGCCAGCGCCGGCTCATGCCTCGCCGGGCTCGGCGGCGATCGGGTGCGGCAGCTCCTCGGCGAAGGGCACGAGCCGCCCCGAGGCGTCTTCGACGAGGCAGAGGTCGGAGAAGAAGCGCGTCATGACGATCCCGTCGCGGAACTCCCCGAGCGTCGGCTCGGGCCGTTCGCCGCGCGCGAGCGCGAGCGCGAGCGCCGGGTACCGGCTCCCCGCCGCGAGCGGCAGCGGGAAGCCACCGCCGAACCGCGGGTTGACGTCGGTGACCGGCAGCGTGCCGTCGGGCTCACGGAAGCACTGGACGTTCGCGGGGCCGACGATGCCGATCGTCTCCGCCACGCGGGCGCCGTGCGCGATCAGCTCGGGGTCGCGCAGCGAGCGGCCCTTGATCGACTCGCCGCCCTTCGACTGGATCATCGACCGGGGGATCGCGTTCAGGCAGCGACCGTCGAGGTCGCAGAAGACGTCGATCGAGAACTCCTCGCCGAGGCAGACCTCCTGCACGAACGAGTCCACCGGCGTCCTCTCGAGGTGGTGGGCGAGCTCCTCGGGGGTGTCGGCGCGGTAGATGTGCTGCGAGCCGAAGCCCTCGCGGACCTTGACGAGCAGCGGAAAGCGCGCGTCGGGCGGCACGTCCGCCGGTAGCCACGAGCGGGGGCTGTCGATCCCGTGCTGCTCGAACAGCAGGTGCGCGAGGTACTTGTCGGCCATCGCACGGCAGACGTCGGGGCTGGGCGCGAGGACGAGCGCCGGCGCGAGCCGGTCGCGGGCCCGGGCGAGGATCTCCTGGTCGAGGTCGCTGAGCGGGACGATCAGCCGCACGTCGTGCTCCGCGACGAGCGCGGCCAGGGCGTCCACGTAGCGCGGGTCGTCCACGCGCGGGACGATCGCCATGCGGTCGGCGTGGTACAGCGCCGGGGCGAGCGTGTCCGCGTCGGTCGCGACCGTCAGCGCGCCCGCGCGCGCGAACGCGCTGACGATGTCGACCCGCTGCCCCGCACAGGTGAAGAGCACACCGGTCATCCGAGAGCGCAGGGTACCGCCGGGCGCGACTCCGCTTCACACCGGTGCCCGGCTTCAGCCGGGCTCCCCGTGCATCCGGCCTCCGCCTCGCGCCCCCATGCGCGGCGCAACGCGAGCCGAGCCGTGCCCGCAGCGCGCAGAGCTGCGCCAGGAGCCTGGCTGAAGCCAGGCACCGGCCCACCCGGGTGCTCGGCTCAGCCCGGCTCCTCACCCCGCCAGCCGCCCGTGGCGCCCTTGTAGGTGCCGCCGAACAGCGCGAGGGGAGTGCGGAGCAGGATCCTCAGATCGACGGCCGGCGAGCGGTGCTCGACGTACCAGACGTCGAGCTCGATCCGCTCCGCCCACGGGAGCGTCGCGCGGCCGTGCACCTGGGCCCAGCCCGTCAACCCGGGCCTCACCTCCAGCCGCCGCCGCTGATGCTCGGTGTAGCGGTCGACCTGCGCGCGCACGGTCGGCCG
>CAZUVW010000172.1:2289-5362 GCA_964623875.1 uncultured Gaiellales bacterium | reverse complement strand
AGCGGCAGAACGAGGAGCTGATGAAGTTCTACCGCGAGAACAAGATCAACCCGGCTGCGTCGTGCCTGCCGATCGTCCTGCAGATCCCGATCTTCATCGCGCTGTTCTACGTGCTGCGCGACTTCGAGAAGGAGATCTTGCCCAAGTTCCCGGAGGCCAGCCTCGAGTTCCTCGGCCTCGTGGACATCACCGAGCCGACGAAGGACGGCTGGGGGCCGCTCCTCCTCGTCGTCTACGTCGCCAGCCAGCTCACCTCGAGCTACTTCATGTCCGCCACGATGCAGAAGTCGCAGCGGATCCTGATGCTCGTCCTGCCGATCGTCTTCATCCCCTTCATCCTCAACTTCCCCGCCGGGCTGATGGTCTACTGGCTGACCACGAACCTCTGGACGACCGGTCAGGGCATCGTCACGCGCCAGCTGATGCCGAAGCCCGACCCCGACGCGCTCAAGCGCTCGTCGCGCACCCCGCCGAAGGACTCACCGCCTTCGGCCGGGAACGGCAAGCCCTCGGGCAAGCAGAAGCCGCTCCCCTCGGCCGCGGCCACTGCCGGTCCGCCGCGGCGGGTGAAGCGGAAGCGCTCGGGCGGCGGCGGGCGGCGGCGATGAGCGACGCGCCGGTCGAGGACGTGTCGGTCGAGGCGACCGGCGAGACGGTGGGCGAGGCGAAGTGGGCCGCCATCCGCGAGCTCGAGCGGCTGGTTCCCTCCCTCGACCGCGAGACCGTCCGGTTCCAGGTCGTGACCGAGGGCGAACGGGGCATCCTCGGCGTCGGCACGACGCCAGCGCGGGTCGTGGCGAGCGTGGCCGCGCCGGTCGAGACCGCCCCCACGCGACAGACGGCGGCCGAGCTGCCCACCACCGAGCTGCCCACCACCGAGCGCGAGGTCGCCGTGGGCCTCCTCGAGCGCGTCACCGGGGTGCTCGGGCTGCCGTCGTCGATCGAGCTCGAGGAGCGAGAGACGGAGCTGGTGGCCATCGCCAAGGGGGGCGACGCGGGGATCCTCATCGGCCGCCACGGGCAGATGCTCGATGCGCTCCAGGTGCTCGCGAACGCCGTCGCGCACCACACGGTCGGCCCCGATCGGCGCCGCATCGTGATCGACGCCGCCGGCTACCGCGATCGACGCGGTGCGACGCTCGAGCAGCTCGCCCGCCGCACGGCCGACCGCGTGATCGCCACCGGCGAACGGACTGCGCTCGAGCCGATGAGCGCCGTCGAGCGGCGGATCGTGCACGAGTCCCTGAAGGACGACCCCGAGGTCATGACGGCGAGCGAGGGCGCAGAGCCGTACCGCTGCGTCGTCGTCCTGCCCCGCCGATCCGCCGACTGACCATGCCATCGACCCCGACCCGGTCGGAGGGGTCGGACGCGCTGCTCGAGCGGTGGCTCGCCGCGGTTCTCTCGACACCGGGACTCACCGCGCTCCGCGACCCCGTGCAGGCCCGCCGGGTGCTCCTCGACGACGCGCTCCGCGGGCTCGAGCTCGTCGCGCGCGAACGGGGCCCGATCGTGGACGTCGGCTCGGGTGGCGGGAGCCCGGGCATCCCGCTGGCCGCCTCGCTTCCGGATCGAGACGTGACGCTGCTCGAGTCCGAGCGTCGCAAGTGCGACTTCCTCGAGCAGTGGACCGCCGTCCTGCCGAACCTCCACGTCGTCTGGGGTCGTGCCGAGGAGCAGCCTCTGGAGCGCTTCGGGGTCGCCGTCGCACGCGCGCTCGCCCACCCGCCGACCGCCGCCGAGTGGCTGCTCCCGCTCGTGCGAGTCGGCGGCACGGCCATCCTGTGGGTCGGCCCGTCCGTCGATCGGGACGCTGTCGGGGTGGTCGCCTCCCGGCTGGCAGCGTCTCTCGAGCCGGCACCGGACGGGTTCCTGCTCCTGCGCAAGACCGGCCCGACGCCACCGGGCTTCCCTCGCCGCCCCGGCATGGCGCGCAAGCGGCCGCTCCACCCGTGAGGACGGCGGTCGTGCTGCGCAGGCCCGCTCCTGGCCCACTGCTCGACGCGCGGCCCGGCATCCGGCGAGGCGGCTAGCCTGGACTCGTGTCCGCCCGGGTCGTCGCTGTCGCGAACCAGAAAGGCGGCGTCGGCAAGACGACGACCGCCGTCAACCTCGCCGCGTGCCTCGCCGAGGCGGGTGAGCGGTGCCTCCTGATCGATCTCGACCCACAGGCCAACGCGACCTCCGGCCTCGGTCGGCGGGCGAACGGGCACTCGACGCTCGACCTGCTCGACGGCGTCCCGCTGCGGGAGCTCGCCACGCCGAGCAGCCTCGAGAACCTCGATCTCGTCCCGGCGAAGCAGGAGCTCGCGGCGGCCACCGTGCACCTGTCGGCCCTCGAGGGCGGCGAGCGCTACCTGGCGGAGGCGCTGGCGGGAGACGCGCTCGCAGGGTACGGCTACGTGTTCCTCGACTGCCCGCCGGCGTTCGGGCCGCTGACGGTCAACGCGCTGGCGGCCGCCGGCCACGTGATCGTCCCGGTGCAGGCGGAGTACTACGCGCTCGAAGGCCTCTCCCAGCTGCTCGGCTCGATCGACCTCGTGAAGCGACGGCTCAACCCCTCGCTCGGGATCGCCGGGATCCTGCTCACGATGGTCGATGCGAGGACACGGCTCGCCGAGGAGGTCGAGCGCGAGCTCCGCACCCACTTCGGGCCGCTGGTCTTCACCACGACGGTGCCGCGCTCGGTCAGGCTCGCCGAGGCACCGAGCCACGGGCTCCCGGCGATCGCCTACGATCGCCGCTCGGCGGGGGCCCAGGCCTACTGGAAGGTGGCGATGGAGCTTGTCGAGCGCGCCTGAGCAGCCCACCCGCCGTGGGCTCGGCCGCGGGCTGGAGGTGCTCGTCGGCGGCGGCGGCGCGGAGCTGCTGCATCTCCCCGTCGACGCGATCCACCCGAACCCGCGCCAGCCGCGCAAGCGGTTCGAGCCGGAGGCGACCACCGGTCTCGCTGCCTCGATCCGCAGCCAGGGCGTGCTCCAGCCGATCGTCGTGCGACCCCGCCCGGCGGGCGGCTACGAGCTGATCGCCGGCGAGCGGCGCTGGCGCGCAGCGGCCCAGGCCGGCCTGGCGC
>CAZUVW010000172.1:0-2279 GCA_964623875.1 uncultured Gaiellales bacterium | reverse complement strand
CAGCGGATCGCCGCCTAGCGGCGCGGGCGCCCCGCTCGGCCGCCCGCACCCCCTCCCCCCCCCGCGGTCGCCCGCGACCCGCACGACCGCGACGCGCTGCTGCTCGGCCTCGTCGAGAACGTCGCCCGGGAGAGCCTCTCCCCGGTCGAGGAGGCCCGCGCGTACGCGTCCCTGTTCGACGAGTTCGAGCTGTCCCTCGGAGAGGTCGCAGAGCGAGTCGGCCGCTCGAAGCCGTCCGTCTCCAACCGACTGCGGCTCCTCGAGCTGCCCGAGGAGATCCTCTGGATGCTCGTTCGCTCGGAGCTGACGGAAGGGCACGCACGCGCGGTGCTCGCCCTTCCGGACGACGACGGCCGTCTGCGCCTCGCCCGCCGGATCGCCCGCGAGGGGATGACCGTGCGCGCGGCGGAGAGGGCGGCTCGCGACGGCGGAGCCCGCCGGCGCCCCCGCGTCGCGGCACGCGTCGACCCGGCGCTCGCCGAGCGTGCGCGCAGCGCAGCCGAGCGGCTCACCGGACAGCCTGCCCGGGTGAGCGCGGGCAGGCTCGAGCTGCACTTCGGCGACGAGACCGGTCTCGCGGAGCTCGTCGAGTCGCTCGAGCGGGCGGCCGGCTAGGCGCGCCGGCTGCGCCGGCGCGCCTAGAAGAACGAGGCGTTAGGGGGCCTCTCCGTGCGTGTCTCGCAGCCTGCCGCTGCCCCCGGCAGCAGGCCACTTCAGGGATCTTCCTGGCGGAGGGGAATCCGCTCGGCGGATTCCCCGGAGCAGGCAAAGCATGGGCGATCCTGGACTCGAACCAGGGGCCTCCGCCTTATCAGAGCGGCGCTCTAACCGACTGAGCTAATCGCCCGCGGCGCAGAAGGATAGCGGGACCGACCCGGCATCGTGTCGCCGGCGCCGCCGGATACACTGGCTGACGGGCCATGCGGGAGATGACCGTCTACGGGGTCTCGTTGGACATGCGGAGCAGGCAGCCGATCGTGCTGCTGAAGACCGCCGAGGGCGAGACCTTCGTGCCCGTCTGGGTGGGCCACTCCGAGGCGGCGGCGATCCTCATGAAGCTGCAGGAGACCGACCCCCCGCGGCCACTGACCCACGACCTCGCGTGCGCGCTCGTCCAGTCGCTGGACGCCGAGATCGCGCGGGTCACCGTCACCGCGCTCAAGGAGAACACGTTCCACGCGACCGTGACCGTCGTCCGGGACGGACGCGAGACCGATGTCGACTCGCGCACCTCCGACGCGATCGCCCTGGCGCTCCGCGCCGGCGCCCCGATCTTCGCAGCCGACGAGGTGATCGACGAGTCGGGAGTCGAGTTCGAGGACGGCGAGCCGGTGCTCGAGCAGGCGCAGGGCGCCACCGCGCTCGGCGACGTGGACCTCAGCGAGTTCCGGCGCTTCCTCGACACCGTCTCGCCCGACGAGTTCGCGACCGAGGGCGACGCGCCCGGCGACGAGGAGGACTAGCCGCTCGGCCTGTCCGGCGGCCTGTCGCCGAGCTCGGCCTTCGTCAGGTCGAGGAGCGTCGTGACGAGCCGGTCGAGACCCTCGGCGCTCAGGGTGCCGTCGCTGCTCGCGGCGAGCGCCTCCCGCAGCGCCCGCTCCCGCTCGGGATCGAGCGTGGGCTCGCCCCGGTCGCGCTTGATGGCCCAGAGCTCGGCCACGAGCCGGAGCCGCTCGTTGACCGCTGCCACGATCGCGTGGTCGTTCTGGGCGATCAGCCGGCGGAGCTCCTCGAACCGCTCGCTCATCCGCCACCCCCCACCGTCACCGCCGCGAGCAGCGCGGCCCCGTTGAAGATGGCGTGGAGCACGATGCACGGCACGACGCTCTCCGTCCTGACGCGCAGCCAGCCCAGGATCGCGCCGAAGACGGTGAGCACCGGGAGGGCGACGAGCAGCCCGTGCGCCAGTCCGAACGCGACTGCGGTCACGGCGACCGCCATCGCCGTGGACGCGACCGCCCCGACCACCGCCATGCCGACGGAGCGATACACGAGCTCCTCGACGACCGGCGCGACCAGTGCGACGACGACGAAGTTCGCGGCGAACGGGGCCCAGCGGTCGCCGTCCCAGCTCTCGGGAACGAGACCCTGCTCCTCGCCTGCCTTCAGGAAGACGTTGAGCACGGCGGCGATCACCCAGATCCCCACGAGGGACGCCGCGATCAGACCGATCGCGCGGCGCCACGAGTCCGGCCGTCTCAGGCCGAGCGCCTCGCGGGGTAGGCCCCGCGCGATCGCCAGGAGCACCGCGCCGATGATCGCGTACTGGACGAGTCCTG
>CAZUVW010000171.1:0-5489 GCA_964623875.1 uncultured Gaiellales bacterium | reverse complement strand
AGCAGATGCTCGCGCTGGCACGGGCGCTGATGGCGCACCCGCGGCTGCTGCTGCTCGACGAGCCGTCGCTCGGGCTCGCCCCCATGGTCGTGCGGGAGATCTTCCGGATCGTCAAGGAGCTCAACGAGCAGGAGGGCCTGACGGTGCTCGTGGTCGAGCAGGACGCCCGCACGGCGCTCGACGCCGCCTCGTCGGCCTACGTGCTCGAGGTGGGGAGGGTCGCGCTCTCCGGCTCCAGCGCCGAGCTCCTGGACGACGAGGCGATTCGGCGGAGCTACCTGGGGTACTGACGGGTGCAGGACTTCTTCCAGCAGGTCGTCTCGGGGCTCGCGTCCGGCTCCATCTACGCGTCGCTCGCGCTGGCGATCGTGCTGATCCACCGGGCGACGGGCGTGATCAACTTCGCCCAGGGGGAGATGGCGACCTTCTCGACGTACATCGCCTGGACGCTCTCGACGAACCACGGCTGGTCGTACTGGCCGGCCTTCGCCGCGGCGCTCGCGCTCTCGTTCGGCGGTGGCGTCGCCGTCCACCAGGTGCTGATCCGGCCCATCGAGCGCGGCTCGGTGCTGCGGGTCGTGATCGTTACGATCGGGCTGCTGCTGATCCTCAACGGGCTCGTCACGCTGATCTGGTCGGGCGAGGTGCGCGCGGTGGAGAGCCCCTTCCCGTCGCGCACGATCGACGTCGCCGGCGTGGCCATCTCGGTGCAGGACCTCGGCACGATCGCGGTCGTGCTGATCACCGTCGTCGTCCTGTGGGCGCTCTTCCAGTACACGCGCGTGGGGCTCGCCATGCGGGCGGCCGCCGTGAACCCGACCGAGGCACGGCTCGTGGGCGTGCGGGTCGCGTGGATGCTCTCCCTCGGGTGGGGGCTGGCGGCGGTGCTCGGCGCGGTCAGCGGGATGCTCGCCGCGCCGACCGTGTTCCTCGACCCGAACATGATGGCCGCGATCCTGCTGTACGCGTTCGCGGCGGCGGTGCTCGGGGGGATCGACTCGCCCCTCGGCGCGGTGGTCGGCGGCCTCCTGCTCGGCGTGGTGCTCAACCTGATCGGGACGTACGTCGACGTGGTGGGCGCCGACCTGCGCCTGCCCGCTGCGCTCCTCGTGATCCTCGTCGTCCTGCTCGTGCGCCCGTCCGGGCTGTTCGGTCGGCGCGAGGTGGCGAAGGTATGAGCGGCCGGACCCTCGCAGCGCCGCTCGGCGGGTTCGCGGCGCTCGTCGCCGTGGTCGCGCTGCTGCCGCTGTTCGTGTCGGACTTCCGCGCGCAGCAGCTCGCCTACGTCGCGATCTACCTGATCGCGCTGATCGGGCTGAACGTCCTCACGGGCTACGCGGGCCAGATCTCGCTCGGGCACGGGGCGTTCATGGCGGTCGGCGGCTACACGACGGCGATCCTGATGGCGGATCACGGCGTGAAGGACATCTGGACGATCCCGATCGCCGCGCTCGTGACCGGTGTCGTCGGCTTCCTGTTCGGCATCCCTGCGCTCCGGATGTCGGGGTTGTACCTCGCCCTCGCGACCTTCGCCGTGGCGGTGGCGATGCCGTCGGTGATCAAGAAGTTCGAGGGGTTCACGGGCGGCGGGTCGGGCATCAACCTGTTCGGGACGCCCGAGCTCACCGCCTCGCTCACACCGGTCGAGGTCCTCGGCGTGTCGCTGAGCTTCAACAACTGGCTGTACGCGCTCTGCTGGACGATCGCGCTCGTCCTGTACGTCGTCGCCTGGCTCCTGCTGCGCGGTCGTACCGGGCTCGCGCTGCGGGCGATCCGCGACAGCGAGACCGCCGCCCAGTCCGCGGGCATCTCGCTGCCCCGGTTGAAGACGTTCGCGTTCGCCGTGAGCGCCGCCTACGCGGGGGTGGCCGGCTCGCTGTTCGCGATCGCCACGACGTTCGTCAACCCGGACGCGTTCCCGGTCGCGCTCTCGATCTTCCTCCTCGTCGGCGTGGTCGTCGGCGGGCTCGGCTCGCTCACCGGGCTGCTCGCGGGCGCGATCTTCATCCAGTTCCTCCCGCTCTGGGCCCAGGAGGTGTCGCGCTCGCCGGGCGCGCCGGCGATCGTGTACGGCGTCGTCCTGATCGTGACGATGTTCCTGCTGCCGCGGGGCGTGGCGGGCCTGGTCGACCGCGTGCGCCGTCTCGGCTCCTAGATCCGCGCCAGCCGAGATCCGTCCAATTCCCTAACCGGGCGGCGCTACCATCCCCCGATCACCGAACCTCCACCGAGGAGATCCCAACCGATGAAGAGGAAGCTGGTACTCGCGCTCGCAGCGGTCGTCGCCACTGCCGCGCTCGGCGCAGCCGCCGCGACCGCCGGATCGTCCGCCGACCCGGGCATCTCCGCGGACGAGATCCTGCTCGGCGGGACGACGCCGCTCTCGGGCTCCGCGGCCGCCTACGCGTCGGTCGCGCGCGGCGCCGACGGGTACTTCAAGTACGTCAACGCCCGTGGGGGCGTGAACGGGCGCAAGATCACGTACAAGTACGTCGACGACGCCTACAACCCGGCGCAGACGATCCAGGCGACGCGCCAGCTCGTCGAGCAGGACAAGGTGTTCGCGATCTTCAACGCGCTCGGCACGGAGCACAACGAGGCGATCCGCGACTACCTCAACGCGACGAAGGTGCCGCAGCTGTTCGCCGCCTCGGGCGCGACGACGTTCGGCGCGGACGTCGAGCAGTATCCGTACACGATCGGGTTCCAGCCCAGCTACCAGGCGGAGGGGTGGGTCTACGGCAAGTACCTCGCCCGCACCGCGCCGGGCTCGCGGATCGCGGTGCTGTTCCAGAACGACTCGTACGGCAAGGACCTGCTCAACGGTCTCAAGCGCGGCCTCGCGCGCTCGAAGGCGAAGGTGATCGCTGCCGAGCCGTACGAGGTGACCGCCTCCGACGTCGGCTCGCAGGTCGCCAAGCTGAAGGCCTCGGGCGCGAACACGTTCGCGATCTTCGCGACGCCCAAGTTCGCGATCCAGGCCTACGTGTTCGCGAACAAGCTCGGCTGGCGACCGAAGCTGACGATCAACAACGCCGTCTCCTCGGCCTCGAACATCATGACCCTCGCCTCCGAGGGCGGGGCGAACAAGGTCGTCCCCGGCTCGCTCTCGATCCAGTTCCTCAAGGACCCGACCGACCCGAAGTGGGCCAAGGACAAGGCCGTCGCGCTCTACCGGCAGATCATGAAGCAGTACGTCGCCGGCGGGAACCCGAACGACGTCTACCACCTCTACGGCATGGCCGCGGCGTGGACCACCGTCGAGGTGCTCAAGCGCTCGGGCAAGGAGCCGACGCGGGCGGCGCTCGTGAAGGCCGTCTCGAACATGAGCTTCACGGCGAACCCGTTCCTGCTCCCTGGAATCGCGCTGAAGACGTCCGGCACCACCGACCACTTCCCGATCGAGCAGATGGTGCTCTCGCGCTACGTGAAGGGCGGCTGGAAGTCGTTCGGCGGGCTCTGGTCCTACCGGGCCTCGTAGCGCCGGGTCGCCCGACCCACTCGCGACGAGGGGCCGGCAGCCGCCGGCCCCTCGCGTGCTCCACCTGGTGCGCGAGCGACGGCAGGAGCCGTTCGCGTATGCTCGACATTCCGGCGCGAGGAGACCGTTCCGGCGACGCAGCCCCACCACGTCACCGATGACCGATCTCGTCCCCGATCTCCTCGCGGCGTCGCTCGACGACCTCATGGCCGAGGCGCGTCGCCTGCGCCGAGGGACCCTGGTGACGTACTCGCCCAAGGTGTTCGTCCCGCTGACGACCCTGTGCCGGGACGTGTGCGGCTACTGCACCTTCGCGCGACCGCCGCGCCGTGGTGAGCGCGCGTACCTCGGCGAGGACGACGTGCTGGAGATCGCACGCGCAGGCGCGATGGCAGGGTGCGTCGAGGCGCTCTTCACGCTGGGCGACAAGCCGGAGCTGCGCTACCGCGTCGCGCGGGCCGAGCTCGCAGCGCTCGGCTGCTCGACCACGCTCGAGTACCTCGAGCGCTGCGCGCGGCGCGTGCTCGGCGAGACGGGCCTGCTGCCCCACCTCAACCCGGGGGTGATGACCCGGGAGGAGCTCGTCGCCCTGCGACCGGTCGCCGCCTCGATGGGGATCATGCTCGAGACGACCGCCGAGCGGCTGGCCACGAGGGGCGGGCCTCACTGGGCCTCGCCCGACAAGCAGCCGGCTGCCCGGCTGGAGACGATCCGGCTCGCCGGCGAGCTCCGGATCCCGTTCACGAGCGGGATCCTGGTCGGAATCGGCGAGACGCGCGAGGAGCGCGTCGACGCGCTCCTCGCCCTGCGCGACCTCGCCTCGGAGCACGGCCACCTGCGCGAGGTGATCGTCCAGAACTTCCGCGCCAAGCCGGGCTCGCGCATGGCCGGCCATCCCGATGCAGCGCTCGAGGAGCACCTCTGGTCGGTGGCCGCGGCCCGGATCGTGCTCGGCCCGGGCGTCCGCGTCCAGGCCCCGCCCAATCTCGCCTTCGACGACTTCCCGCTGCTGCTCGACGCCGGGATCGACGACTGGGGAGGCGTCTCCCCGGTGACCCCCGATCACGTCAACCCCGAGGCGCCCTGGCCGGACGTCGAGCGGCTGCGCGACGCGTGCCGCTCGCGCGGGCTGGAGCTGGCCGCGCGCCTGCCGCTCTACCCGGAGCACGTCGCCGAGCTCGCCACGTGGGCGGATCCTGCGGTCGCTCCGGCGATCCGTCGCGCAGCGGACGCGAGCGGCCTCGCCCGCGACGATCGCTGGGCGCCCGGCGAGCCGGGCACGCCGCCCTACCTCGTCCGTCGTGACCGCGCGCCCGTCGAGCTCTCCGGTGACGAGCTCGGCGAGGAGGAGCTCACCCGCCTGCTCGAGGCGCGGGGGAGCGAGCTCGGGCGGGTGCTCGCGCGGGCCGACCGGCTGCGCCGGGAGACGTGCGGCGACGAGGTCACGTACGTCGTGACGCGGAACGTCCAGTACACCAACGTGTGCTACTTCCGGTGCGGCTTCTGCGCCTTCTCCAAGGGCAAGCTCGCGGAGAACCTGCGCGGGCCGGCCTACCTCGTCCCGCTGGAGGAGATCGTGCGGCGTGCGCGGGAGGCGTGGGAGCGCGGCGCGACCGAGGTCTGCTTGCAGGGCGGCATCCATCCCTCGTTCACCGGCGACTACTACGCGAGCGTCGTGGCGGCGATCCGCGAGGCGGTGCCTGGGATCCACGTCCACGCGTTCTCCGCGCTCGAGGTCTGGCAGGGGGCGGCGACGCTCGGAGTGGGGCTCGACGAGTACCTCGCCCGCCTGCGCGACCTGGGGCTCGGATCGCTGCCGGGGACGGCGGCCGAGATCCTCGACGACGAGGTGCGGGCGGAGATCTGCCCGGACAAGGTGACGACCGAGCAGTGGCTCGCCGTGCATGCCGCAGCGCATCGCGCCGGGCTGCGCTCGAACGTGACGATGATGTTCGGCCACGTCGACCGGCCCGCGCACTGGGCGAGGCACCTGCTGCGCGCCCGCGAG
>CAZUVW010000170.1:0-5603 GCA_964623875.1 uncultured Gaiellales bacterium | reverse complement strand
CGGCCGACTTCGACATCAAGAAGGCCGAGACCGGGATCATCTACATCGACGAGGTCGACAAGATCGCGCGCAAGGCGGACAACCCGTCGATCACGCGCGACGTGTCGGGCGAGGGCGTGCAGCAGGCGCTGCTGAAGATCCTCGAGGGCACCGTCGCCTCGGTGCCGCCCCAGGGCGGGCGCAAGCACCCGCACCAGGAGTTCCTCACGATCGACACGACGAACATCCTCTTCATCTGCGGTGGCGCGTTCGCGGGGCTCGACAAGCTCATCGCCCGGCGGATCGGCCAGAACGCGGTCGGCTTCGGGGCGGAGGTGCGCTCGAAGGCGGGGGAGGAGACGTCGGACCTGCTCGCCCAGGTGATGCCGGAGGATCTCGTCAACTTCGGGCTGATCCCGGAGTTCATCGGGCGGCTCCCTGTCGTCTCCGACGTCCACCAGCTCCGGCGCGACGACCTCGTGCAGATCCTGACGGAGCCCAAGAACGCGCTCGTCCGCCAGTACCAGCGGTTCTTCGGCTACGACTCGATCGAGCTCGTCTTCACGGAGGACGCGCTGTGGGAGATCGCCGACAAGGCGCTCGCCCGCGAGACCGGTGCGCGCGGCCTCCGGTCGATCATCGAGAGCGCGCTGCTCGACGTGATGTTCGAGCTGCCCTCCCGCAAGGACGTGTCCAAGTGCGTGATCACCCGCGAGACGATCACCCGCGGGCTGAACCCCACGCTCGTCACCTCCGGCGTCGCCGACGAGGGCGAGGAGCCGAGCGCGGCCTCCGCGTAGGTCTCGCGGCCTGTCGGCCGAGAGACCTAGCCGCCAACGGGGGCGCGCGGGCGCGCCCCCTTCCGGGATCTGCCCCCGCCGCAGGCGGGGGATCCCCGCGCAGGAATCCGCTCCTGCGGATGCCCGCTTCGCGAGCAAACGTAGACTGACGCCCCGTGACGACGCCCGAGATGGAGCCGCTCTACCGCCCCGAGGGGGCCGAGCGGCGTTGGCAGGAGACGTGGGAGGCCGAGGGCCTCTACGCGGCCGGCGCCGGTCGGCGTCGCGACGAGAGCTACGTGATCTGCGTGCCGCCGCCGAACGTCACGGGCGAGCTGCACATGGGGCACGCGCTGAACGGCTCGATCCAGGACTGCCTGGTGCGCTGGCATCGCATGATGGGCTACGACACGCTCTGGCAGCCGGGGTACGACCACGCCGGCATCTCGACCCAGAACGTCGTCGAGAAGCAGCTCGCGGCCGAGGGGCTGACCCGCCACGACCTCGGGCGCGAGGCGTTCGTCGCGCGCACCTGGGAGTGGCTCGAGCAGACCGGTCGCACGATCATGGGCCAGTACCGCCGCCTGGGCGCGTCGCTCGACTACGGCCGTGAGCGCTTCACGCTCGACGAGGACTACGTCCGCGCCGTGCTCACGTTCTTCGTCCGGCTGTGGGACAAGGGCTGGATCTACCGCGCCAACCGCATCGTCAACTGGTGCCCGCACCACCAGACCGCGATCTCCGACCTCGAGGTCGCCCACGAGGACATGGACGACACCCTGTCCTTCATCCGCTACCCGTTCGCCGACGGCGACGGCTCGGAGGGGATCGTCGTCGCGACCGTGCGTCCCGCGACGCTCCTCGGCGACGTCGCGGTCGCCGTGCATCCCGCCGACGAGCGCTACGCCTCCGCGGTGGGCCGGGAGGTCGTCGTCCCCTACGTCGAGCGACGGGTGCCGGTCGTCGCCGACGAGCGCGTCGACCCTGCTTTCGGCTCCGGCGCCGTCAAGGTGACGCCCGGCCACGACCCGACCGACTTCGAGATCGGCCGTGACCACGATCTCCCCGAGCTGACGGTGATCGGGCCGGACGGCCGCATGAACGACCAGGCGGGCGACCTGGCCGGCGCGAGCCAGGCGGAGGCCGACGAGGCGATCATCGCGTGGGCGAAGGAGCGCGGCTGGCTCGTGAAGCGCGAGCACTACCGCCACGCGGTCGGGACGTGCGAGCGGTGTCACTCGCGCATCGAGCCGCTCATCTCGCTGCAGTGGTGGTGCCGGATGGAGGACGCGGCGCGGCCGGCGATCGCGGCGCTCCGCGCGCGCGAGGTGCGCTACCACCCCGAGTCCCAGCACCGGTTCGCGATCGCCTCGCTCGAGGAGGCGCCCGACTGGTGCCTCTCGCGCCAGCTGTGGTGGGGGCATCAGCTGCCGATCTGGTACACGCCCGACGGCGAGGCGATCTGCGCGGCGACCGAGGAGGAGGCCCGGGCACGAGCAGGTTCCGGAATCGAGCTGACCCGTGACCCCGACGTGCTCGACACGTGGTTCTCGTCGGCGCTGTGGCCCTACGCGACGCTCGGCTGGCCCGACGAGACCCCCGAGCTCGACCGCTACTACCCGGGCAACGTCAACTCCACCGCGCGGGAGATCATCCGGCTCTGGGAGAACCGGATGATCTGGACGGGGCTCGAGGCGCTCGGCGAGGTGCCGTTCACCGACGTGATCATCCACTCGACCGTGCTCGCGCCCGACGGTCGGCGGATGTCGAAGAGCCTCGGCACCGGGATCGACCCCATCGAGACGATCGAGGAGCACGGTGCCGACGCGACGCGCTACGGGCTCCTGAAGATCTCCTCCACGCAGGACGTGCGCTTCTCCCTCGGGGCGATCGAGGAGGGGCGCAAGCTCGCGAACAAGCTCTGGAACGTCTCCCGGCTGATCCTGTCCAGCGCGGAGCTGGTGACGCCGTCGCTGCGGCCGCACGCGCTCGAGGAGCAGTGGATCCTCGCGCGGATCGATGCGGTGCGCGAGGAGGTCGAGGCCGCGTGGGGACGGTTCGACTTCGCGGCCGCGACGAGCGCGCTCTACCACCTCACCTTCGACGACTTCTGCGACTGGTACGCGGAGGCGATCAAGCCGAGGCTGTACGACGGCGAGAAGGACGCGATCGCCACCGCGCTCGTCGCGCTCGAGCGGCTGCTCGCGCTCCTGCACCCCGTGCTCCCTCACGTCACGGAGGAGATCTGGTCGTACCTGCCGCACCGGCGCGCACGGCTGATCGTCTCGCCGTGGCCCGAGCCCGACCCGGCGTTCGCCCACGCCGCGGACGCGCTCGACCGCGTCCAGTCCGCCGCGCAGACCTTCCGTCGCAGCGGCGTGCTCGTCGAGCTCGCGTCCGAGGACGAGCGCCGCATCTTCCAGGCGGTCGTCCGGCCGGAGCGTCAGAAGGTCACCGGGGACGTCGACGCCGAACGGGCACGGCTGCTCGAGGAGATCGCCCGCGCCGAGAGCATGCTGGCCAACGAGCGCTTCGTCGCGAACGCGCCGGCGGCCGTGGTCGACGCGGAGCGCGAGAAGCTCGAGCGCTACCGTGCCGACCTGCATGCGCTCGGGTAGGCGCGCGTCCGGACTGACGTCCGACCTCTCCGCGAGCCTCCGCACCCGGTGCCAGGCTTCAGCCTGACACCAGGCGCTCCCGCGACCATGGCCCACGACACCACCCAGACGACGTGGCTCGCCAGCCTCTCGCCGTGGCCCGTCGACGGCTTCGGTCTGGATCGGATGCGCGCCCTCCTGGCGCGTCTCGGCGATCCGCAGCAGCGGTACCCGTCGATCCACGTCGTCGGCACGAACGGCAAGACGACCGCGACGCGGACGCTCGAGGCCATCCTCCTCGAGGCCGGTCTCTCGGTCGGGTCGACGGTCTCGCCGCACGTCCGGTCGTGGTCGGAGCGGATCACGATCGACGGGCGCGACGCCGACCTCGAAGTCGCGCTCGCACGCGTTCGCTCGGCCGCCGAGGACCTCGGTGCGACGCAGTTCGAGACGATCACCGCCGCCGCGCTTGCGGCGTTCGCGGCGGCGGAGGTGGACGCAGCAGTCGTCGAGGCCGGGCTCGGCGGCCGGCACGACGCGACGAACGTGCTCCGCACGCGGGTCGTGCTGCTGACGAGCGTCGGGCTCGACCACACCGACGTGCTCGGCGCCACGCTGGAGGCGATCGCGACGGAGAAGCTCGCGGTGGCAGGTCAGGGCACGATCGTCGTCCTCCCGGACGAGCGCTGGACGCCGTTCACCCCGCCGGCGACGCAGATCCTGGTCGGCGGAGCCCGCGAGGCGGCGGAGGCGTTCCTCGGGCACCGGGTCGACCGCGTCCCGACCGTTGCGGTGCCGGGACGGCTCGAGCGCCGGCCCGGCGAGATCCGGGACGGCGCGCACAATCCCGACGGTGTGCGCTGGCTCGTCGAGCGGTTGCGGCCGGGCCGCTTCACCCTCTGCGTCTCGGTGCTGGCGGACAAGGACGTCGCCGCGATGCTGGCCGCGCTCGCGGCGCTGGGCGACCGGTTCGTCGCGACCACGTCGTCGAACGCCCGCGCACTCGCGGCCGCCGATCTCGCGCGGCACGCGCGCGGTAGCTTCGCGCACGTCGAGGTCGAGCCTGACCCTGCGCGTGCTCTGGCGCGGGCGCACGCGCTCGGCGAGCCCGTGCTCGTGACGGGCTCGCTCTACCTGCTGGCCGACCTGGCCGCCGCCGAGCGGGCGTCGCGGAGCGACCGGGACGGAGACGACCGGTGACCCGGATGCGCGACCGAGTGAGCGTGATCCTGTTCGCACTGCTCGTGCTGGCAGTCATCCTGGGTGTGTCGTTCGCGGTCGGGTATATCCTCGGGAAGCTCCTCCTCTGACCCTCGCGCCTGCTCGATGCCCCTCGCCGACACGATCGACGTCGCCCGCAACCTCGGGGTCTTCCTCGCGGTGGTGTTCTGGCTCGCGACCGCGTTCTGGGTGCTCAAGGACGCCCGACACCGGATCGAGGACCCGTGGCTCGTCGCCATGGCGGCCGTGCTCGGGCTCGTGCCGCCGTTCGTCGGGCCCCTGATCTACATGCTCTTCCGCCCCCCCGACTCGATCGCGGAGCGGCGGGGGCGCGAGCTGGAGATCCGCGCGATGGAGGAGCGACTCGCGGACGGCGACCTCCACTGCCCGACCTGCCGCGCCAGGGTCGAGTCGAGCTTCGTCGTGTGCCCCGTCTGCACGACGCGGCTGAAGCAGGCCTGCTCCGAGTGCGGGGCCCCGCTCGAGGCGATCTGGCAGGCCTGTCCCTACTGCGCGACACCGGTGGCGCACGGCACGCCCGCCGCGGCCGACGTCGTGCAGCCTCTGCGCCTGCCACGCGCGAGCGGCTGACGCCGACCGGCTTGCGGGCAGCGACTACGCTGCGCCGCATGGCAACCGAAACCACTCTCGTCCTCGTCAAGCCGGACGGCGTCCGCCGCGGTCTCTGCGGCGAGGTCGTGTCGCGCTTCGAGCGTCGCGGCTACGAGCTGCGCGGCGCCCGACTCCTGAAGATCACGAAGTCGCTCGCCCAGCAGCACTACGCCGAGCACTAGGGCAAGCCGTTCTTCGGCGAGCTCGTCTCGTTCATCACCTCGGGGCCTGTCCTCGCGCTCGCGGTACGCGGGGAGGACGCGATCGCGGGCGTGCGCGCGATGATGGGCGCCACGCACCCCGCGAACGCTGCGCCCGGCACGATCCGTGGCGACTTCGCGACGCTCCTCTCCGAGAACGTCGTCCACGGCTCGGACTCGAAGGCGAGCGCGAAGCGGGAGCTCGCGCTCTTCTT
>CAZUVW010000169.1:0-5775 GCA_964623875.1 uncultured Gaiellales bacterium | reverse complement strand
AAGCTGACCACCGTCGGTCTCGAGCTCGCGCAGGCAGAACGCGAACGCCCCCAGAGCGAACCCGCGCAGGGCGTCGTGGAGCTGCGGAGAGCGCACGGCCACACTTCCGGGTACGCGGGCGAGCGCGGAACTCCTCGTCCGCCGGGCCACGTCAGTGCGAGGGTGGCGGCTCGGGCTGGCAGCTCGGGCACCAGTACGCAGTCCGGTTGTCGTCGCCGATGCCGCCCGACCGGATCGCCGTCCCGCAGCGAGGACAGGGCCGGCCGGATCGACGGTGGACGGCGCGCACCGGCCGACGGGCGCGAACGGCTGCGAGCATCTCGCGGCGCGCCCAGGCGAGCAACGACTCGAGCCGGCCCTCGGCCACCCGATCGACGGGGAGCCACGGCGAGAGCCGCGCGTGCCACAGGGCCTCCGCCGCCCAGAGGTTCCCGATCCCGGCCACGAGCGCCTGGTCCTGGAGCGCAACGGCCAGCGGGGTGTGCGGCGCACCCAGCCGCAGCCGGCGTGCGACCTGTGCGAGGTCGGTCTCCGGGGCGAGGAGATCGGGCCCGATCGACGGCATGCTCCGGCAGACGGCGAGCGTCGGCCCGTTCCACTGGGCCGCGACGCCGCGCGGTGTGCGGAGCACCAGCCAGGGCAGGCCGCCGGGCTCGCTGCCCGGAGGCAGGAGACGCCAACGGCCGGACATCCGCAGGTGGCTGCGGAGCGCCACGCCCCCCTCGAAGACCATGACCAGGTGCTTGCCGACCGCCTCCACCTGGCGCAGCGCCAGGCCGTCCACCGCCTCGGCCACTCCCGTCGCCCGGCCGCGCGGATGGGGGGACGACGCCTCGACCCGCTCGCCGACGAGCGGCTGGAGCCGAAGCGCGATCCGGTGGAGCGAGTCTCCCTCGGGCATGGGCACGACCCGGCGGGTCACCGGGAAGTCTAGAATTCGTCCAGGTTCATGGGTCCCCGTCTCAACATCGCTGCGATCGCGCGACGCACCGGCGTCGCGCCCGACACGCTGCGCAAGTGGGAGTCGCGCTACGGCGTCCTCCGACCGGAGCGCACCGAAGGTGGGCAGCGGCGCTACAGCGAGCAGGACGTGGCCCGGGTCGAATGGCTGCGCGACCGGCTGGCCGAGGGGTGGCGGATCGGCGAGGCCGCTCGGCTGCTCGACGAGACGAGCGCCCCACCGCTCGCCGACCCCGGGGAGCTGCGCGACGCGCTCAGGCGCGCGTCGGCGGAGGATCCGCAGCAGGTCGGCCCGCTTCTCGATCAGGCCTTCACCGTCCTCCCGCAACCGGTCGCGCTCCAGGAGGTCGTCGCCCCGGTGATGCGGTGGATCGGCGACGAGTGGCACGCAGGCCGGCTGTCGATCGCGCACGAGCACGCCGTCACGTCACGGGTGCGGGCGAAGCTCGAGCAGCTGCTGGCCGACGCACGCGGTGGCGTCCGGGGCACCGCCGTGCTCGCCTGCGCGCCGGGCGAGCTGCACGACCTCGGCCTGCTGATGCTCGCCGTCGCGCTGCGCGCGGACGGCTGGCGCGTGGAGTACCTCGGCGCGAGCACGCCGGTCGACCAGGCGCTCGACTTCGCGCGCTCGCTCGATGCGGCGCTCGTCTGCCTGTCGACGAGCAGGGCGGACACCGCCACAGCGCTCACCGACGGGCTCGCGCGCCGGGAGCTCGACGACGGCGTGACGGTCGCGATCGGAGGTCCCGCGGCCACCCCCGAGACGGCGACGTCGCTCGGGGTCCTGCACGCGAACGGGACGCTCGACGCGGTGGTCGGCTCGCTCAGGTCCGCCGGCACGTGAACGAGTGGCTCCAGGCCGCTCTCGCCGGCGCCGCCGCAGCGGGAGCGTGGGCACTCGTCGAGCCGCTCGACAAGCGGTGGTTCCGGTTCGGCTACTCCGACGTCGCGCTGCTGGGGAAGCTCGTCACGCGCGGGCCCCACTGGCGTGTCGCGGGCCTGGTCGCCCACCTGGTGAACGGCGCCGTCGCGGGGGTCGTCTTCTGGGCGCTGCACCTCTGGCTCGGGGGCAGCGTCTTCTGGGGCGCCGTCGCGTTCGCGATGGTCGAGCACGTCCTGACGTACCCGCTGACGATGCTCACCGACCGCTTCCACCCGGCGCGCGGCGACCCGGAGCTGCCGCCGATGAGCCGCTCGGGACGCGCCTTCGCGCAGGCGACCTTCCGCCACCTGCTGTTCGGCGTGGTGCTTGGTCTGCTGCTCCTCCTCTGACGCGGGTCAGAGGGCGCCCGCGTCGAGCAGGGCGAGCACCTCGCGCGCACGCTCGCGAACGGCCTCGAGGTCACCGAGACGGTCCAGCGCGTGAACCTGACGGGCCGTCCGGTGGTTGGCCCGCAGCCGCTCGCGGTGCGCGTCGACGAAGCCCCAGTAGAGCGTCGTGAACGGGCACGCGTCCGAGCCGACGCGCCGCGTCGGGTGGAAGGCGCAGCTCCCGCAGTAGTCGCTCATCCGGTCGACGTAGCGGCCGCCGGCGGCGTACGGCTTGGTCGCCATCCGTCCCCCGTCGGCGTGGAGCCCCATCCCGACGACGTTCGGCAGCATCACCCAGTCGGCAGCGTCCACGAAGGCGTCCGCCATCCAGCGAACGAGCTCCGGTGGCCTGACCCCGGCCAGCAGGCAGAGGTTGCCGATCACCATCAGGCGCTGGATGTGATGCGCGTACGCGCGCTCGTCGATGCCCGCGAGCGTCGTCTCCAGGCAGCGCATCCGCGTGCCAGAGCCCGTGAACACGGGCGGCAGCGGCCGGGTGGCTCCGAGGGCGTTCACGTCGAGCCAGTCGTCGTGGAGCCAGTAGAGACCCCACACGAACTCGCGCCAGCCGATCACCTGGCGGAGGAACCCCTCCGCCGAGGCGATGGGCACGGCGCCCTCCCGATAGGCCTGCTCGACGCGGTCGCACACCTCTCCGGCTCGCAGCAGCCCGAGGTTGAGGGCGGGCGAGAGCAGCGTGTGGTTCAGCCGCCACTCGCCGGCGAGCATCGCATCCTCGTAGGGCCCGAACGCCGGGAGGACGTCCGCCACGACGTGGTCGAGCGACCGCAGCGCCTGCGCTCGAGTGGTCGGCCAGAGCCCCGTCGGAGGCCTCCCCCGCCCCGGGCCAGATCGGAGCCGCTCGAGGTCGGCGAGCGCCGCCGCGTCGAGGTCGTCGAGCGGCTCGACGGGCGGGCGCGGCCAGGCGCGGGCCTGACGGGGTGGCGGAAGGCGGTTGTCCGCGTCGAAGCTCCACCGCCCGCCCGCCGGCTCGTCGCCGTCCATCAGGTAGCCGAGCCGGCGGCGCTGCCAGCGGTAGAAGTCCTCCAGCCGCGTGATGCGACGCCCCGCTGCCCACGCCGCGAAGTCCTCGTAGTGGCAGAGGAAGCGCTCCGAGCGGACGACCTCGCACCCGAGACGCCGCGCCGCAGCGAGCGTCGCCTTCGACGAGGGCTCGGTCACCCGCACGCGATCCGGACGGGCCTCGGCGACGTGCGCCCGCACGCCGGCGGCGAGCGTCGGTGCGCGGCGGACGTCGACCGTGAACCCCTCCCGCCGCAGCTCGTCAGCGAAGCGTCGCATGGCCGCGAGCACGAGGTGGAGGCGCTGGACGTGCATCCGCCGGGCGAGGAGCGACTCGCTCTCCACGAGGAGCACGGTCGTCTCACCGGGCCGGGCGTCCCCGAGCGCGCCGTGCTCGCGGTCGAGCTGATCGCCGAGGACCCAGACGGTCGTCGTCACGCGAGCGCTCGGGGAGTCGGGCCGGGTCGAGCTCGTGGCACAGCGCTACGGCCGCAGGACGGCCCGCTTCGGCCCTGCGAGGAAGCCTGCCTCGACGAGCAGCGCCAGCACCTCGCTGCCCACGATCGGCTCGCCGTCGAAGCGCTCGACCGCGAGCCGGCGTCCACGGTCGGCGCGCACCCAATCGGCGAGGGCAGCGAGCGCAGGACGCAGCCAGGCGGGGTCGGGGTCGCGCAACGGGACGAGCGTGCGCCCGCCGCGCTCGACGAAGAGCGCCGCCTCGCCGCCGAGGAGCACCACGTGGGCTCCCGCCACGCGCGCCGCGCGAGAGCCTGCCCGCCGAGGCCACGGCAGCACCGCTCCGTAGGGCTGCGCCGGATCGGCGGCGGCGAGCACCAGCGGGTCGTCGTCCTCGAGCCTGCGCAGCTCGCGCAGCCGCTCGACCGCGCCGGGGAGGGCGAACTGCGCCCCGCCGAGCCCCTCGACGAAGTACCCGCGGCGGCAGGTCCCGATCGTCTCGAGCGCCTTCAGGTCGGCATAGACCGCACCGTAGCCCCCCGGGACTCCCTCCGCGCGGACGCCGTCGCGGGTGACGATCCCCTGTCGCTCGAGCAGCAGCTCGGCGAGCGCGCGTCGGTCGGGCACTCTGCCCGCGTCGGGCTCGCCGAAGAGCCGCGCCGCGAGCGACCAGCGGCCGGCGGTGGCGCTCGGCCCCGAGGCGCGCGAGCGCGAGAAGCGTCGTGGCCTGCCCGTCGCCGGTTGCGGCACGCCGTAGCGGCGCGGCGCGCGCAAGGGCGCCCACGCGTCGTTCGTCACCTCACCCGCCCAGACGAGCTCCCACAGCGCCGCGAGCGCAGCGGCGGCGTCGAGCCCGCTCGCCTCGAGGAGGTCGGGCCAGAACTCGGCGCTGCGCTGCAGCACCACGCGGATCGCCGCAGCCGCCTCGCCCTCGGGCGACTCCGACGTCGCGGGCGGGCCGAGCACGGGCGCGTCCTCCCGATACAGGAGCGCAACCCGGTCGAGCCCGGCGCCGACCCACACGACCTCGCCCGAGGCGGTGAGCGCGTCCAGCCAGGCGGGCTGGTAGCCGGGCACGCGCCGCGGCAGCACCTCCGACTCCCACAGCGCCACGGGCAGGGCGACCCCTTGCAGCGGCACGAGCGCCTCGCGGAGCGTGGCACGGCGGTCGATCCCGTGCCAGGCCGGCAGGAAGCGACCGAGCGCGACCTGATCGACGGGCTCGACCTCGCGACGCAGCACCGCGAGCGAGGCACGGCGGATGCGCCGCAGCACGTCGGGATCGCACCACTCCCGCTCGCGCCCACCGGGCCGGATCTCGCCGCGGACGAGCAGGTCGCGCTGCTCGAGCCCCGCCAGGAGCGACTCGACCTCACCCGGGGGAAGGGCGTAGCGCGCGGCGAGCTCGTCGGTCGTGAACGGCCCGTGCGAGCGCGCGAAGCGCAGCGCGAGGCGCTCGCGCGCGTCCTCGACCGGGGCGAGGAAGGCCTCGGGGAGCCCGCCGGGCGGCATCACGCCGAGCGCGTCGCGGTAGAGGCCCGCGTCCTCGGCGGCGATCACGAGCTCGCCTGCGGCGGCGCGCACCCGCAGCGCGCGCCGCTCGCGGATCAGCGTCTCGCAGAACCCGGGGTCGAGCTCGCCCACGCGCAGGTCGCCACCGCGGCGGAGGAGGTCGTGCAGCTCGTCGGCGTTGCGCGGCCTGGGACGGAGCGAGGCCTCCACGTCCGCGAGCGCTGCGGGGTCGAGCAGCTCCCGCAGCTCGTCCTGCCCGAGCAGCTCGCGCAGCAGCTCGCGGTCGAGCGAGAGCGCCTGCGCGCGGCGCTCCGCGGCGGGCGTGTCGTCCTCGTACATGTAGGTGGCGACGTAGTCGAACATCAGCGAGGCCGCCATCGGCGAGGCGGACGGCGTCTCGACCTCGACGAGGTCGAGCGTCCGCGAGCGCAGGCCGTCGAGGATCGCGCGCAGTGCCGGCAGGTCGAAGACGTCCTGCAGGCACTCGCGGTAGGTCTCGAGCACGATCGGGAA
>CAZUVW010000168.1:0-5865 GCA_964623875.1 uncultured Gaiellales bacterium | reverse complement strand
AAGACAAATCCCGCCGGCAGAGACTGGTGGGCATATTCCTGATCGGTCACGATCACCAGGATATTTCGCCTCTTGGTCATGATGCATCCTGTCCAAACATCGAAACGCCACTGATCCACCCTGGGTTTCGTGGAGGCTCCGACGCCAGGCTCTGTCCTGGGGGAAGGAGATGCTCCAGCGATGGCCAGACCGAGGAAGTACCCGGAGGAGTTGCGTGAGCGTGCCGTCCGTTTCTACTTCGAGTCGGACCGTCCAATCGCGCACGTCGCCCGCGACCTGGGCGTCCACAAGGAAGCGCTGCGGCAGTGGGTGCGGCAGGCGGAGGCCGACCAGGGCCGCCGTCCCGAGCTGCTGGCGACGAGCGAGCGAGAGGAGTTGAAGCGGCTGCGCAAGGAGAACGCTGAGCTGCGTCGCGCGAACCTGATCTTGAAGGATGCCTCCGTCTATTTCGCGACGGAGCTCGACCCGACCCGGCGAAGGTGACCGCCTATATCGAGGAGCGGCGGGAGGTCTTCGGGGTCGAGCCGATCTGCCGTGTGCTCGAGGTGCCGGTGAGCACGCATTACGCGCGCAGATCCCGGAAGCCTTCTCGCCGCCAGCTGCACGATCGTGAGCTGTTGCTCGAGATCGAGGCTGCCCGCGCCGGCTATCGGCGCGTCTACGGCGCGCGCAAGACCTGGCTCGAGCTGCGTCGGCGCGGGGTCGAGGTCGGCCGTGATCAGGTCGCCCGCGTGATGCGAGCGCACGGGATCCAGGGCAAGCTCCGTGGCCGCACCTATCGGACGACGATCCCGGATGAGGCCGCGATCGAGCGTGCCCGCGACCTCTTGCAGCGCGACTTCGCCGCGACCGGGCCGAACGAGAAGTGGGTGTGCGACATCACCTACCTGCGCACCTGGAACGGATTCTGCCACCTGGCCTTCGTGCTCGACTGCTACAGCCGGATGATCGTCGGCTGGCAGCTGGCCGCCCACATGCGCACCGAGCTCGTGCTCGACGCGCTCGAGATGGCCAACGGCCTCCGCCGACCCGGCGCCGGGCTGATCGCGCACTCGGACAGAGGCAGTCAGTACACGAGCATCCGCTACACCGAACGGCTCGACGAGCTCGGCGCCGCACCCTCGGTCGGCTCGAAAGGCGACGCGTACGACAACGCGATGGCCGAGGCGTGGGTCGCGACCTTCAAGTCAGAGCTCGTCGACGGTCGCCGCTTCCCATCCTTCGAGCATGCCGAGCACGAGGTCCTCCACTGGATCGGCTTCTACAACGGCGAGAGACTGCACGAAGCACTCGGTGACTTGCCGCCCGCCGAGTACGAGCAGATGAATATCAACACAGACAACACGACAATGGTGGCCGCCACCTAACAGAGCCTCCACCAGACCCAGGGTGGATCACACCTTCAGTGGACGCACCGGGCGTCGCGCTGGTGAAGTTCTAGCAAGGCCAGCCCCGCGCCCAGCGAGCCCACAACAGGAGTCGTTGTGAGCGCCTTTCGCGCTCGTGTCCGGCTCCGACCACCCCCGATCCTCGCGCCTGGATGTCCCCTCGCCATCGGTGTCAGCCACAAAGCGGGTGCGGTGGTTCCGCAGAGCCGGCATCGCGTGGGGTCAGGCGCACTCACGGCCCGTTCGGTGCCAGCGAGTCCAGGCCGAGCAGCCGACAGACGAGGCGCTCCCGCGCTGGCCCGAGCCAAGGCGTCGCGCGCTCGGTGGCCCGGCATCCAGGGCCCAACCCCGCCGAGCGAGCAGAACGCACACGTTCCCAATCCTCCGCAGTAGCTGCTCCACCTCGTGGCACGCGTCGAGAGGCGGGAAGCGGATCTCCCTTGGCCAGCTCTTCGGCGGGCGTGGTCGTCGAGAGCTGACCATGCCGCACGGGTGAGCCCTAAAACCCCTGCAAATGAGGGGTAAATGGAGGCGGCGGGAATCGAACCCGCGTCCGCGACCGCACCGGGAGAGCGTCTACGAGCGTAGTCCGGGCTTTCGTCTCGCCCGCCGGGACGGTTCCCGGACGACCACCCGACGGGCCAGCCATCCTAGAAGGTCACGTCAGGGGCGATTGGCTCTCCCTTGGCGCTGAGCCCGATCGTTGGCGCCCCGTCCTCCACCTCGGGCGAAGCGGAGGGGGACGTCGCCAGACCTAGAGTCGACTAGGCGGCGAGTGCGAGATCGTTCTTCGCACTTGCGTTGGTGCCGGTTGATTAGCGAGGCCTACCGGCGACCTCGGCTCGCAGCTCGACCGGAGAACCGACCACGTCGAAACCTGATCGCCCCCGTATGTGTGTTCGCCTCGCAGTGTAGCCGGCGACTCTCGACCTTCGAGGGGGCGACAGGCGCCGATGCCCTGAGTATCGTCAGACGCATGAGAGCGATGAAGGACGCCATCACGCCGTACGAGAGCCTCGCGGAGCTGCGCGAGCGAGCGAAGGACGAGGTCGGCAAGGTCGTCGTCGGCCAGGGCCAGGCCGTGGAGCTGCTGCTGGTCGCAGCGCTCGCGCGGGGCCACGTGCTCCTCGAGGGCCCGCCGGGCAGCGCGAAGACCCTGCTCGGCCGGGCTACGGCCTACGTGCTGGGCGCAGACTTCCGGCGCGTGCAGTTCACCCCCGACACGACACCGACCGAGATCGTCGGCGAGACCGTGATGCGGGCGGGTGAGCCGCACTTCATCCCGGGGACGATCTTCACGAACGTGCTGCTCGCGGACGAGATCAACCGCACCCCGCCGCGCACCCAGTCGGCGCTGCTCGAGGCGATGCAGGAGCGGTCGGTCACCGTCGAAGGGCGCGTCCACCGCCTCCCCGATCCGTTCCTCGTGATCGCGACGCAGAACCCGTACGAGCAGGAGGGCGTGTTCCCGCTGCCGGAGTCGCAGCTCGACCGGTTCCTGTTCAAGGTCTACCTCGACTACTGCGACGCCGCGCACGAGGTCGAGATGCTGCGGCTGCCGCACACGGGCGTCACGCCGGACATGCTCGGCGAGATCATGCCGCTGCTCGGCGTCGTGGGTCTCGACAAGGCGCGGATCGAGCTCGACGCGACGGAGATGCCCGAGGACGTCGCGCGCTACGTCGTCGGCGTCGTGCGCCGGACGCGCGAAGTGCCGGACGTCCTGCTCGGCGCGAGCTCGCGGGCGGCGATCCACCTCACGAGCGCGAGCAAGGCGAACGCGCGCCTCGAAGGGCGCGACGTGGTCACGATGGAGGACGTGCGCTACATCGCGCCGTTCGTGCTCCGGCACCGACTGATCTGCATCGGCGACCAGACGCCAGACGCTGTGCTTGCCGACGCGCTCGAGAACCCGGTCGCGATCTAGACTCACCGGCCCGCAGCACGTGCTGCGGGCCGGGAGAAGCTCGACGGCCGCAGACCCGCGAGGATCCTACTCCTCCGCCCTCCGGAAGGGAAGTAGGCTTGTCTCGTGGAGATCAGGGAGATCGGCGAGGACGAGCTGGGGCTGCTGGTCGAGGTGCGGAACGCCATCCGGCCACGTGAGCACACCACCGCGACAGGGCTGCTGGACTGGCGGCGGCAGGCGTCGGACACCGCCTGGATCCTCGCGTTCGACGACGGCAGACCGGTCGGCGGCGGCATCGGGGTGATCGGCTGGCACTCGAAGCCCGGCGTCGCGCTCGTCGAGGCCTGGACCCTCCCGGAGGCGAGGGGACGTGGGATCGCGACCGGGGTCTTCGAGGAGCTCGCCGGCTGGGCGTCCGACCGGGGCTGCATCGAGCTCCGCGCGGCCGTCGACGAGGACGATCCCGTCAGCCTCGCGTGGGCCGAGCGCCACGGCTTCCGCGGGATCGGGCGGAGCACGCGGCTCGTGCTGGATCTGACTGCGATCGACCCGCCGGTCGTCGACCCGCCGACCGGCATCGCCATCGCCACGTGGGCCGAGCGGCCGGGGATCGAGCGCGGGCTGTACGCGGTCTACTGCGAAGCCGAGCCGGACATCCCCGACGAGGAGCACAACGAGCTCCCCGGCTTCGAGGAGTGGCTCGCCGACGACATGCAGGGAGCGAGCGACTCGCCGGAGGCCGTGTTCGCCGCCTTCGCCGGGGAGCAGGTCGTGGGCTTCGCCAAGCTCTCGCTGCCCGAGGAGGGCGGCGACACCGCCTACCACGACCTCACCGGGGTGCTGCGCGCCTGGCGGGGCCGCGGGATCGCGGGTGCGCTCAAGCGCGCGCAGATCGCCTGGGCGGCCGCACACGGCTACCGGCGGCTCGTGACCGCGAACCACGAGCTCAACCACCCCATCCGCAGGCTCAACGAGCGCTACGGCTACGTGCCGGAGCCGGGGAGCATCGTCCTCCACACGATGCTCGACGCCGCGGACTGAGGTCGACCGTCGCGTCACGCAGGGAGCCTGGCTGAAGCCAGGCACCAAGCGTCTTGGCCCGTCCGATCTCTCGCCCCGGTGCCTGGCTTCAGCCAGGCTCCTCGACGGCCGCCGCAGTCGAGCGACGGGAGCGTGCCACCTCAGCGCCGTCGGCGGAGCGCCCGCTCCATCTGCCGCTTCGCGTCGCGCTCGGCGATGTCGCGCCGCTTGTCGACGCGCTCCTTGCCCCGGGCGAGGGCGATCTCCACCTTGACCTTCCCGTCCTTGAAGTAGAGGCGCGTCGGCACGAGCGTCAGCCCCTTCTCCCGCACCTTCCCGTCGAGCGATGAGATCTCGTGCCGGTGCAGGAGCAGCTTGCGGTCGCGCTCGGGACGGTGGTTCGCAAGGTTGCCCTGCGCGTACTCGGCGATCGAGGCGCCGACCAGCCACGCCTCGCCCCGCCGGATCTCGGCGTACGCCTGACCGAGCTGCACCTGACCCTCGCGCAGCGCCTTGACCTCGGTCCCGGTCAGCGCGAGACCGGCCTCGACCCGCTCGAGGAGCTGGTAGTCGTGTCGCGCGCGCCGGTTGTCGGCGATCGTCTTCGTTCCCTTGTCGTCCCTGGCCACGCCAGGAGTGTAGGGGCGACTACGGCTCGAGCTCGGACGCGTGCAGCCGCGCAGCGAGCCCGCGGAGCAGCGCGAGCGCGAGCGGGGGCTCCGACTCGACGAGCGCGAGGAAGTCGTCCCGCGGGATGCAGAGAACGCGCGCGTCGACCGCCGCGCGCACGCGCGCCACGCGCTCGGCGTCGGGGACGAGCAGCGCGAGCTCGCCGAAGAACGAGCCGGCGCCGACCTCGACCGGCCCATGGCGCCGCTCGACGACCACGCTGCCGTCGAGGACGACGAACATCCCGGACGCGTGGTCGCCGGGCAGCGCGAGCACCTGACCCGACGGCGCGGCGAGCTCGGCGGCCGACGCGAGCAGACGATCGACTCCCGCCTCCGACAGGTCGCCGAAGAGCGGGATCGCGCGGATCTCGTCGCGGGTCACGCCGCCCTTCATATCACTTCCGCATCCGCGCGCACCGGTCGCAGAGCGGATACCACGGCGGACACGAGCTCCCGCATCTGCGACAGCGCCCGATCCGCCCCTCCGAGACCTCCACCTGGAGCCGCGCGACGACCCGCTCCGCGGCGGCCTGCTCGAGGGCGGCGGCGCGCTCCAGGGTCACACCGCCGACGCCCGGGTACTGCAGCCCGAACCAGCGGAGGATCCCCGCGACGCGCCCGGCCGCCTCGGCGTCCTCGAGCGTCGCGTCGCGCAGCCGATCGACGTCCAGGAGATACGACAGCAGCTGGCGCTGCGTGGCGTCGCCCGCCACCGCGAGCGCGAGCACGCCGAGGATCTCCGCGCCGTCGGGATCGATCGGCGCGTTGACGAGCCGCCAGGTGTCGTCGAGCGACAACCGGCGACCGCGCGCACGGTGGTGCCGATCGACGACGGCCAGCCGACCGCGGATCGGCTGGAGCGACTCGACCGCGAGCC
>CAZUVW010000167.1:0-5865 GCA_964623875.1 uncultured Gaiellales bacterium | reverse complement strand
TACGCGATCCGCAGCATGGTCGGGCGTGTCACGGCACCGGCTCCGGGCGCCGCCGCTGGGACGGCGAGCGCGAGCGCGGTCGCGCCGAGCGCGACCGCGGCGACGCGCACGCGGGCGGAGACGAGGGGCATCACCGGAGTGTGCCCTCGTGGGGCCCGTGGCGTGCGTGTGCGAGCGCAGTCCGGCGCTAGACTCGCCGCGTGCCACTCGAGGGCAAGCGGATCGCGATCACCGGCGGCGCGGGCTTCATCGGCACGACGTTGGCGCAGCGGCTCGTCGATGCGAACGCGATCGTGGCGATCGACAACCTCCACCGCGACGCGCTGTCGGGGACGACGCTCGCCTCGCACCCGAACTTCCGGTTCGAGGAGGGGGACGTGCTCGACCTCGAGCGGCTGCGCGCGCTCGTGCACGGCTGCACCCACGTCGTCCACGCTGCGGCGATCGCCGGTGTGGACACCGTGCTCGCGAGCCCAGTGCGCACGATGCGGGTCAACGTGATCGGCACCTACAACGCGCTCGAGGCGGCGATCGCCACGCGCGACACGGTCGAGCGCTTCGTCGAGTTCTCGACGAGCGAGGTGTTCGGCCAGCACGCGTTCAACGTGAGCGAGGGCCACGTGAGCACGATCGGCTCGGTCGGCGAGGCGCGCTGGACGTACGCGGTGTCGAAGCTCGCCGGCGAGCACATGGCGCACGCCTACCACGACGAGCTCGGGCTCCCCATCGTGTCGGTCAGGCCGTTCAACGTGTTCGGGCCGGGGCAGATCGGCGGCGGCGCGATCCGGGCGTTCATCGAGACGGCGCTCGCGGGCGACGACCTCGTGATCCACGGCGACGGGGCGCAGATCCGCGCCTGGACGTACGTGGACGACATGGTGCGCGGCCTGCTGCTCGCGCTCGAGCACCCACGTGCGGTCGGCGAGAGCTTCAACATCGGCAACGCGCGCTCGGCGGTGACGATCTACGACCTCGCGACCCGCATCAAGCGACTGACGGGCTGCCCGGGGAAGATCGTCTTCCAGCCACTGCACTACACGGACGTCGAGCTGCGGATCCCCAACGTCGCCAAGGCTCGCGAGCTGCTCGGCTTCGAAGCGGAGGTCGAGCTCGACGACGGGCTCGCTCGGACGATCGCCTGGTATCGCGACCGGCTGGGCGCAGCGGCGGCGTGACCGACCCGATCAGGCTCGCGCGACCCGACGTCGGCCAGGAGGAGCTCGCGGCCGTCGCCGGCGTGCTCGCCTCCGGCCAGCTGACGATGGGGCCGCTCGTCGGCGAGCTCGAGTGCGCCGTCGCAGGGGCCGTCGGAACGGCGGATGCGGTCGTGGTCTCGTCGGGCACGGCTGCGCTCCACCTCGCGCTGCTCGCGCTCGGCATCGGGCCCGGCGACGAGGTGATCGTGCCGGCCTACACCTTCCCCGCGACGGCGAACGCCGTCGAGCTGACCGGCGCACGCGCCGTGCTCGTCGACGTCGATCCGGGGACGTTCCTCGTGCGGCCGGAGCTCGTCGGCGACGCGCTCACGCCGCGCACTCGCGCCGTGATCCCCGTCCACCTCTTCGGCCGACCGGTCGCCTGGGAGGAGGTGCAGACGGTCGTCCCGCAGGACGTCGCGCTCGTCGAGGACGCGGCGGGTGCGCTCGGCGCGCGCTACCGAGGCACGCCGTGCGGCGCGCTCGGCCTGCTGGGCTGTCTCTCGTTCCACCCGCGGAAGATCGTCACGACCGGCGAAGGCGGCGCCGTCACCACCGACGAGGCCGAGCTCGCAGGGGCCGTCAGGCGGTTGCGCCACCACGGGATCGCCACGAGGGACGGCATGGTCGAGATCGACGCCGCTGGCTTCAACTACCGGCTGCCGGACGTTCTCTGCGCCCTCGGCCTCCCGCAGCTCTCGAGGCTCGAGGCGCTGCTCGCTGCCCGCGAGCGGGTCGCGGGCTGGTACGAGGAGCGGCTGGGACACCTGGTCGCCACCCCGGGCGCCGAGGAGGGGGACCGTCACGGGTGGCAGGCGTACGTCGTCTCGCTCGACCGGCGCGACGAGGCGCTGGCGGGCCTGCGCGCGCAGGGGATCGAGGCGCAGATCGGGACCTACGCCGTCAACCGGCTCGCCGCCTACCGGGACCGCGGGGTCTTCCCCGGCGCGGACGAGGCGTTCGCGCGCGCGCTCGCGCTTCCCTTCGCAGCGACGACCACCGAGGACGAGGTCGATCGCGTGTGCGCCGCGCTCGCGACGTACGTCGGTCGCTGACGCCGCAGCCCCCTGTGGAGCGATTGGCACGAGGTTGGCACAGTTGCGCCCTTGACGAAATCCGGTGTCTGACACCGGGCCTCCGCATCCGGACGCGGCCCGCGGGGCGACCTGGCCCGTCTGGGCACGGCCCGCATGGGCTCCCTTGACAGATCGACGTTTGTGAGTTATCAATCACAACCATGAGCTCGACCGCCACCCGTCAGACCGCCGACGAGCGCCGCGCGACGGTGCTCGTCGCGGCGACGCGCGAGTTCGCCGAGAAGGGGCTGCACGGCGCCTCGACCGACGACATCGCTCGGGCGGCCGGCATCTCGCAGCCGTACCTCTTCCGCCTGTTCGGCACGAAGAAGGAGCTCTACCTCGCGGCAGCCCGCGAGACGACCGAGTCGCTGTACGCCGTGTTCGAGCGCGCCTCGCGGGGCAAGAGCGGGCCCGAGGCCCTCCACGCGATGGGGGAGGCCTACAACGAGATCCTCGAGGATCGCGACCGCCTCCAGATGCAGCTCAAGTGCTGGGCGTCCTGCGACGACCCCGACGTGTGCGCGCTCGTACGGCAGACCTGGCGCGACCTCGTCGACCTCGTCGAGCAGCGCTCGGGCGCCTCGCGCGAGGTCGTCGCCGGGTTCTTCGCCAAGGGCGTGCTGCTCGCCGTCCTCCAGGGGATGGACGTGTTCGCCCGCCCCGAGCCCTGGTCGGACCACCTCGTCGAGGGCTGCAGCACCAACGCCTCGTGGGACGAGGCTTGACGACCAGGCGTGCCCTTTTTTTCGGATCAATGGATAGTGAGCAGTCACAAGTCAAAGAACAGGGAGGAACGACGATGACGACGCGGAGCAGCACGCTGTGGACGTTCGCGATCACCTCGATCGCGCTGTTCATGGTGTCCCTCGACAACCTCGTGGTGACGACGGCGATCCCGGTGATCCGGACCGACCTCGACGCCTCGCTGGAGCAGCTCGAGTGGACCGTGAACGCCTACACCCTGACGTTCGCCGTGCTGCTGCTGACCGGTGCCGCGCTCGGCGACCGGTTCGGGCGGCGGCGCATGTTCGCGGTCGGGCTGGGGATCTTCACGCTCAGCTCGGTGCTGGCGGCGATCGCGCCGACGGTGGAGCTCCTCAACCTCGCACGCGCGCTGCAGGGCGCCGGTGGCGCGATCGTGATGCCCCTCACGCTGACGCTCCTCAGCGCCGCCGTCTCGCCCGAGCGCCGCGGCCTCGCGCTCGGCGCGTGGGGCGGGATCGGCGGTCTCGCGATCGCCTTCGGGCCGCTCGTCGGCGGCGCGGTCGTGGAGGGGCTCGCCTGGCAGTGGATCTTCTGGCTCAACGTGCCGATCGGGCTGGTGCTCGTCCCGCTGGCACTGCGACGGCTCGACGAGAGCCACGGCCCCGCCACCCGCCTCGACCTGCCCGGCGTCGGCCTGGCCAGCGCCGGCCTGCTCGGGATCGTCTGGGCCCTCGTGCGCGGCAACGGCGCGGGCTGGACGAGCCCGGAGATCGTCGTCTCGCTCGGCCTCGGCCTCCTGCTGCTCGTCGCCTTCGTGGCGTGGGAGCGGCGGACGCCGCAGCCGATGCTCCCGATCCGCTTCTTCCGCAGCCGAGCCTTCGCGCTCGCCAACGTGTCGTCGCTGTTCATGTTCTTCGGGATGTTCGGCTCGATCTTCCTGCTCGCGCAGTTCTTCCAGACGGTGCAGGGGTACGGGCCGTTCGACGCAGGCCTGCGGATCCTCCCGTGGACGCTCGCGCCGATGTTCGTCGCGCCCGTCGCAGGCGTGCTGTCGGATCGCATCGATCCGCGCCTGATCCTGGGCACCGGGCTCGCGCTGCAGGCGGTGGCGCTCGCGTGGATCGCCACCGTCTCGACGCCGACGGTTCCGTACGCGCAGCTGGTCGCGCCGTTCGTCCTCGCTGGCGTCGGCATGGCGCTGTTCTTCGCGCCGATGGCGAACCTCGTGCTCTCGGCCGTGCGACCCGTCGAGGAGGGGCAGGCCTCCGGCGCGAACAACGCGATTCGCGAGCTCGGCGGCGTGCTCGGCGTGGCGGTGCTCGCCTCGGTCTTCTCCCGCGTCGGCGGGTACGAGTCCGCCGCGGCGTTCACGGACGGCACGGTCGTGGCGGTCTACGTCGGCGCGGCGGTCGTCGGGCTCGGGGCCCTCGCCGCGTTCGCGATCCCGGCGCGTCGGTCGCGCGCGGCAGCGTCGAGCGCCGTCGGATCCGAGCTCGCGCCCGAAGCGGCCTGACCCCCACCACGCACGACGACCCGAATCGACCAAGGAGGCTCACCGTGACGTGCTTCATCATCCGCTGGCGGCGCTGGATCCTCGTCGGTGCCGCCGTGTTCACCGTGGCCGCCTTCGCGGTCGGCGGCACCGTCGCCGAGGTGCTCACCGCGGACAACCGGCAGTTCGGCGACCCGAGCTCGGAGTCCGTCCGCGCTGCCGCCGCGATCGAGCAGGCGACAGGGGTCGAGCCGGCGCCGGGCATCGTCGCCGTCGTCTCGGATGGGTCGGCGGAGGACGTGGGCAACGCGATCGCAGCCGATCCGGGTGTGGGTCGGGTGACGGTCGAGGGCGACACCGTGCTCGCCTTCATGCGGGCAGGCGATGCCGCGGCCACCGCCGACGCCGTCGATCGGATCACCACGAGGTTCGGCGACGATCCGGGCGTGCTGCTCGGCGGCGCCGAGGTCGCCGGACAGCAGGTCGGCGAGACGGTCGGAGAGGATCTCGCCCGGGCAGAGCTGCTCGCCCTGCCGATCATCCTGCTGCTCTCCTTCTGGATCTTCCGCGGCGGCGTCGCAGCGCTCCTGCCCCCGCTCGTCGGGATGATCTCGATCGGCACGACGTTCCTCGGTCTCAGGCTCATCTCCGAGGTGATGGACCTGAGCGTGTTCGCGTTGAACCTCGTGACCGCGCTCGGGCTCGGGCTCGCGATCGACTACAGCCTGTTCGTCGTCTCGCGCTTCCGTGAGGAGCTCGGCCGTGGACTCGACCCTGCGGCCGCGATCGGCGCGACGGTGCGCACGGCGGGCCGCACCGTGCTCTTCTCGAGCCTGACCGTGGCCGCGGCGATGGCCTCGCTGCTCGTCTTCCCGCAGCAGTTCCTCTACTCGATGGGGATCGGCGGGATCTTCGTCGCCCTTGCCTCGGCCGCCGTGGCGCTCGTCGTGCTGCCGGCGGTCCTCGTCGTGCTCGGCCCCCGCGTCAACGCCTGGTCGCCGAGGCGATGGCAGCAGGCGCCCTCCACCGGCCGCTGGGCGCGGCTCGCGGCCTGGGTGATGCGGCGGCCCGGCCGGGTCGCGCTCGCCTCGTCCGCGGTCCTGGTGCTGCTCGCCCTGCCGGCGCTCGGCACGAGCTTCGTCGGCGTTGACGCCGGCGTCCTCCCCGAGGAGGCGAGCGCGCGCCAGGTCCAGGAGGCGCTCGCCGAGCGCGGCGAGCCGGGTGCGGCGACGCCGATCACCGTCGTCACCTCCCGGCAGCCCACGCCGGACGAGCTCGACGACGTGCGCGAGCTCGGGGGCGTGGCCGCGGTCGGCCAGCCGGCACGCCTCGCCGACGACGTCTGGGCGACCGACGTCCTCTCCGACGCCGCAGCGCTCGAAAAGTCGTCGAA
>CAZUVW010000166.1:0-5902 GCA_964623875.1 uncultured Gaiellales bacterium | reverse complement strand
ATGCTCGACGCGATCGTGCCCGTGGAGCAGAGCCGCGCCCTCGCCAGCGCCGCCGCGGCGCTCGGCGAGCGCGTCGAGCTGCTCGAGCTCGACGACGCAGATCACTTCCACGTCATCGACCCCGGGCACCGGGGGTGGGTCGCCGTCGTCGACCGGCTGTCGGCACTGCTCGGATGACCGCCGGGCCCGCTCGGAGCGGGTAGCCTCAGCCGCCGTGGCCGGCTACGGGAGCGCATCGATGTGGGGCGAGCTCCGTCGCGTGCTCGTCAGACGGCCGTTGCCGGAGGACGCCGAAGCCTGGCAGGCGTACGGCTGGCACGCACCACCCGACGTCGCGGCGGCCCAGTCGGAGCACGAGGCTCTCTGCGGGCTGCTCGAGTCGGAGGGGGTCGAGGTCGTGGTCTCCGAGCACGATCCCGGGAACCCGGATGCGATCTACACGTACGACCCGACGCTGGTCGGCGCGGCCGGAGCAGTGCTTCTCCTGCCGGGCAAGGAGGGTCGACGCGCGGAGCCGGAGGCGACGGTCGCCCCCCTGACGCGCGCCGGTGTTCCGGTCGTGGGGCGCATCGAGTCGCCCGCGACGGTCGAGGGCGGCGACACGGTCTGGCTCGACGAGCGCACGCTGCTGGTCGGGATCGGCTACCGGACGAACCGTGCGGCGCTCGAGGCGCTCGGGCTCGCGTTCCCCGGCGTGGAGGTGATCGCGTTCGACCTGCCGCACTGGAACGGGGCCGGTGAGGTGATGCACCTGATGAGCTTCGTCTCGCCGCTCGACCGCGACCTCGCGCTGGTCTACCCGCGGATCGCGCCCACCCGGCTGCTGTGGCTGCTCGCCGAGCGCGGAGTCGAAGTGGTGGAGGTGCCCGACGAGGAGTTCGCGACCATGGGCGCCAACGTGCTCGCGCTCGGGCCGCGGCGAGCGCTCGTGCTGGAGGGGAACGACGAGACGCGCCGGCGCATGGAGCGAGCGGGCGTCGAGGTCCTCACCTACCGGGGTGACGAGATCTCGCGCAAGGGGGACGGCGGGCCGACCTGCCTGACCCGACCCCTGTTGCGCGGCTGAGCCGGGCTAGGGCGTCGGTCGAGCACCTGTGGAGCGATCGGCACGCTCCCGTGCGCGTCTCGGCACGCATTCGAGCGCGTTCCTGTCTCCCCGGGGAGACAGCAGCTCCTGCCAGCAGCTCCTGGCAGGCCGGGCTGACAGGCAGGCGCCCTCGTCAGGTCTCGTCGAGCAGCGTCAGCTGGCGATGATCGCTCAGCCCGGAGACGCCGACCCCGACGAGGCGCAGCGCACCGGGTCGGTCGCGCAGCCCGCGGTCGAGCAGTCGGCACGCGAGCTCACCGATCCGCTCGGCCTCGTCGATCGGCGCCGCCAGGGTCGTGGATCGGCTCCGGAGCGTGAAGTCGCCGTAGCGCAGCTTGGCCGTGACCGTGCGTGCCGACAGCCCGGACCGTCGGAGGTGGTCTGCCACGTCCGTCGCCATCCGTCGCAGCTCGGCGTGCAGCACCGCGCGTTCGACCACGTCGCGATCGAACGTCTCCTCGGTGGAGATCGACACGCGCTCGGCTTCGAGGTCGAGGTCGCGAGGGTCGATGCCCCGTGCGCGGTCGCGCAGCATCATGCCGACGGCGCCCGGCAGCACTGCGCGGAGCTCGAGGTCGCCGAGCGCAGCGAGCTCGCCGATCGTGGTCACGCCCGACGCCGAGAGCCGCTCCTCCGCCCGCGGACCGACCCCCGGGAGCAGTCGCACCGCGAGCGGCGCGAGGAAGCGGGCCTCGCGTCCAGGCGGGACGACGGTGATGCCGCCGGGCTTGCGTCGGTCCGAGGCGACCTTGCAGACGACCTTCGAAGTGGAGACCCCCAGCGAGCACGAGAGCGACGTCGCGGCCCGCACGGCGAGCTGCACCGCCTCCGCGAGCTCCCGGGCGCGCTCGAACCCGGGCAGGACGGCGCCGAGGTCGAGGTAGCCCTCGTCGAGTCCGGTGCGCTCGAGCCGAGGCACGACCTCGGCCACTGACCGCCAGACGGCATCGGAGTACTGCCGGTACAAGGCGTGGCGCGGCCGGACGACGACGAGCTCGGGGCAGCGGCGCAGCGCCTCGGCGGAGCTCATGGCCGAGCGGATCCCGAACCGCCGGGCGACGTAGTTGGCGGTGGCGACGACGCCACGCCCATGGGGATCGCCTCCGACGACGAGCGGGCGGCTGCGAAGGGCAGGGTCCTCCAGCTCCTCCACTGCGGCGAAGAACGCGTCGAGGTCGAGATGCGCGAGAACCGGCACGGGTGAAGGCTACGGTTCGACCGTGGTCGTCTCCACACCACCGCCGCCGCTGCCCCCGCCGGCGATCACGCGACCCGTCTCGCACCAGGTCTCGTACGGACTCGTCAGCGGCACGGCGCCGCCCGGCGCCCGTCGTCTCGTCGTGAGGGTGGACGGGAGGATCGCGCACCGCACGACCCTGCAGGGGCGCGCGTTCACGATCGACCTCGACCTGCCGGTCGGCGAGCGCGCGATCGGGATCGAGACCAGCGGCGCCGGGGGCCGGACCTCGAGCCGGGTCGTCCGGCACGTCTTCGTCCTACCGCGCGCCGCCCGACCCCGCTACCGGCTCGGTCGCCTCGACGACCAGCTGCAGCAGGGAGTCGTCCGGCTGGCGCGCTCGTTCGGGCCCACCTCCGGGATCTACGTCCAGAGCCTGACGTCGGGAGCGGGAGCGGCGTGGAACGCCGGCTCGACCTTTCCGGCCGCGTCGACGCTGAAGCTCGCGATCGCGCTCACGGCGCTGAGCCGCATCGAGGGGCCTCCTCGGCCGGGGTCGTCCGTCGACGACCTGTTCCGGGCGATGCTCGTCCAGTCCGACAACGCGGCGGCGAACCGGCTCGAGACGCTGTTCGGGGGTTCGACGAGCGGAGGGTCGGCGCTCGTCAACGCGGCGATGCGCTCGATCGGACTCGAGCGCACGGAGATGTACGGCGGGTACGTCGTGGGCACCTCGCTCGACGTCTCACGCGGTCTGGCCGCACGCCGAGGGATCCCGGTGACGGTCACCGACCAGCCGTCGTGGGGGATCGGCAAGGCCACGACCGCGCACGACCTCGCGCGGCTGGTCCGCGCGGTGTGGCTCGCGAGCGGAGGTCTCGGCCCGGTCCGGGCCGGGGGTCTCGACGTGACGCCGGCCGAGGCCCGCTACCTGCTCTACCTCCTGGCCCACGTCCGCGACGCCGGCAAGCTCGACCGCCGGGTCGGCGGCATGCCAGGCATCGCCGTGCTGCACAAGGCGGGCTGGGTCGACGACGCGCGGCACGATGCGGGTCTCGTCGTCTGGGAGGGGGGTGTGCTCGTCGCAGCCGTGATGACGTACCGCGCGGCCGGCGCGGGCCCCTCCTCGGACGTGCTCGCCGGACAGGTCGCGGCGCTCGCGCTCCAGCGCTTCCGCGGCTGACCCGAGCGCACGAGCGCGTCCTGAGGTCGGGGAATACCGGTATCCTTTTTGTAGTTGATACCCCTTACATCCCGCCGAGCCGACTCGCCTCGAGCCGACTCGGTCTCAGCCCGAGGAGCGTGAACCCCGCGTGAGCAAGCTGCTGCTCGTCGCCTTGGACGACGTCGTCGTCTTCCCGAACATGAACGTCACCCTGCCCGTCGAGGTCGGCGACGAGGAGCGCGTGCTGCTCGTCCCCAAGCGAGACGGCGCGTACGCTTCCGTGGGCACGGTGGCCGTCGTCACCGACCGCGTGCGACTTCCCGGCGGCGGCTCCGCCGTCGCGCTCGAGGGCCTGCACCGCGGGCTCGCCGGCGCTGCGGAGACCGACGTGCAGGGTCGCCTGCTGGTCGAGGTGGAGGAGCGCCCGGACGTGACGCCGACCGGCGACGTGATCCGCGAGCTCGAGGTCGAGTACCGTGCGGTCGTCGACGAGATCCTCGAGCTGCGCGGCGACGACGGTCGCATCCAGGCCTTCGTGCGCTCGATCGCCGAGCCGGGCGCGCTGGCGGACACCTCGGGCTACAGCCCCGACCTCACGTTCGAGCAGAAGGTGCAGCTGCTGGAGGCGACCGACGTCACCGAGCGCCTCCAGCTGGCGCTCGCCTTCCAGCGGGAGCGCCTCTCGATGATGCAGATCCGACGCCGCATCCGCGAGGACGTCAACGCGGGCATGGAGAAGCAGCAGCGGGAGTTCTTCCTCCGCAAGCAGATGGACTCGATCCGCAAGGAGCTCGGCGAAGACGAGGCCTCGGTCGTCGACGAGTACCGGGCGAAGATCGACGCGACCGAGATGCCCGAGGCCGTGCGCGAGCAGGCCGAGCGGGAGCTCGGACGGTTCGAGCGCATGGGAGAGTCATCGCCAGAGTCGCAGATGATCCGCAGCTACCTCGACTGGCTGTTGGCCGTGCCGTGGGGCCAGCGCTCCGAGGAGCGGCTCGATCCGGTGCACACGCGCGAGGTGCTCGACGCGGACCACGCGGGGCTCGAGGACGTGAAGGAGCGCATCGTCGAGTACATCGCCGTCGCCAAGCTCCGCGCCGAGCGCGGGATCGAGGCCGACCGCAAGGCGGGAGCGATCCTCACGCTGATCGGGCCACCCGGCACCGGCAAGACCTCGATCGGCGAGTCGGTGGCCAAGGCGCTCGGACGCGAGTTCGTGCGGATGTCGCTCGGCGGCGTCCGCGACGAGGCAGAGATCCGCGGTCACCGGCGCACCTACGTGGGCGCGCTGCCCGGCCGGCTCGTGCGCGCGCTGCGCGACGCGGGGACGATGAACCCGGTCATCCTGCTCGACGAGGTCGACAAGGTCGGCGCCGACTGGCGCGGCGACCCGTCGGCGGCGCTGCTCGAGGTGCTCGACCCCGCCCAGAACCACTCGTTCCGCGACCACTACCTGGACGTCGAGATCGACCTCTCCGAGGTGAGGGGAAGGAGCTACAGGTGCATTGACGGCTGCGCGCTGTGTTGCCTCTGCCAGCCCGAACTGCTGGATGATGAGAAGGCGTACTTCATGTCCAAGGACTACCTGGCGGAAGGAGTGACCGGGAAGCACGTCTCCCCCGATGTGAAGGGTGCGGCCATCAAGCTGAGAGGCGCCCATGGAGCATGTTACTTCCTGGAGGGCAGGAGATGCAGGATATACGAGGACCGCCCGCACTTCTGCAGGCTCTTCCCAATAAACGTGTTCGTGGGCTGGCGAATACAGATCAATGCCAACTTCTCCTGCAGAGGGATCGGGCTCTCCGGCGAGGACCTTGAGGGATTGGCAAGGAGCGTGCTGGAGTCTCATGGCGAGGAGAGGCTCAGGGCGGAGCAGGCGGCGGCAGGAAAGGTCTTCTCGGACTTCCTCAGGAACTGCAGGGCCACCTGGACGGCCCAGTCATTCTCGTCAGTGAGGGAGGCGGCGAGACTGCTGCAGGAGGAACTGACGGACATGATCGGCCTGAGCCGGCTCCTGACCTTCGCCGAGACAGGCCGAGTGGCTCAGAATACTCCATCGAGGGAGATCGTCAGGAAGGCCAGGAAGACGGACCCGGAGGCGGACATCGAGGAGAGAGCGCTGATTGACGGCACGGAACTGTTCGACCTCCCCGACCTCGCCCTGCTGCCTATCTACACGGACCAGAACCTGGTTTGGAGGATCTTCAAGCTCTCTGGAGACCAGGTGATCGGCTACGTGCTCTCCGAGGACGGGACCACGGCCGAATTCTCCAGAGTGCGGCCGTCCGAGATTGTGCTCATGCCCATGAACGAAGGGGGGAGGTCGGCCATGCGGGAGTACCTGAACACTGTAAACACGAGAGACTGCTTCCTCGGACATGCCGCTTATCTGATGGATTCCGACGGCTACGAGCACAACTTCGCCCAGGCCTATGTCGGCGCGCTCGCGAACAACGCGCTGGACTTCTGGTGG
>CAZUVW010000165.1:0-6023 GCA_964623875.1 uncultured Gaiellales bacterium | reverse complement strand
CGACCACCTCGACCTTGCGCAACGGGGAGAGGTCCATGATCGCCGCGCGCTCGCGGCAGGCCCAGTACTCGGCGACGGCGCCGTGGTTGTCGTAGGCGGTCGGCAGCCAGTAGCCGTTGTACTCCGTCATCCGGCCCGTGAGCGCCGACGTGCGCTCGTGGAAGCCGGTCTCCCTGGTCAGCTTCGGCTCGGCGTCGGGGGTGACGCGGTGCGCGATCGCCGCCGAGAAGCGCTCCTTCGCGGGGTAGACGCGCACGTGCACCTCCGTCGGGTTCCAGGCGTTCGCCGGGTCGATGTCGTCCGGGCACGCGCTCGACAGGCAGACGAGGTCGGTGGTCGCGCGCAGCAGGACGTAGTCACCGGGTCGTGACCACGGCTCGTCCACCACGTAGACGTTGTGGGCGTCGAAGGCGGTGTTGAAGAAGAAGTTGATCGCGGGCCAGCCCTTGCGACGCTCGATCGTGTACGGATCGAGCTCGGCGTTGAAGTTGTCCGAGCAGTTGACGTGGCCGAAGTAGCCCATGTCCTCGTAGTACTTCGAGGTGCACGCCAGGCCGAACGTGTCGTGGCGGCCGACGGTGTCCCGCACCACCTCCACGAGCGGCTTCAGGTCGACCGTGAAGTACTTCGAGTAGAGCCCCGGCATCGGATACGCGCTTCCGACCAGCGAGCGCGTCGCCGTGGCGTCGAGACCGCGCTCGCGCCCGGCCTGGAGCTCGTGCCAGTCGAAGGCGAGGAAGTCGGAGCACTGGCGACCCTGCACGTCGATGATCTGGATCCACTCGCCGGCCTTCACCTCGTAGGCGAGCGCGGACGCGCGGTCGACCTGGAAGTCGAGCCGCGGCTCGGCGAGCGGCTCGGGCAGGCGCGGCTCGAGCTCGTCGCGAGGCGGTCGGGCGCGGGCGATCTCGAGCTGCAGGTCGGACGCGGGCAGGGCGCCCTCCACGACGCGCCCCCGCCCCGGGGCGCCGACCACGAGCACCGCATCGCGCTCGGCTCGGAACGTCGTCTCCGCACCCGGGAGCGAGCTCTCGCCGAACAGGGCCAGCGCACGTGCCCGGGTCGGGTCGGCGCCGCGTCCCGCGAGACCGGCGATCAGCGCGTCCGCCCCGTCCGCGCCGGTGTCGACGAGCGACCGCAGGACGGTCGCGTCGGTGTCGGGGGCGGGCATGGCCAGCGCGGCGAAGTCCTCACGCCCGTCCGTGGCGAGCACGGTCACCTCGGCGCGCTGACCCCCCTGGAGGTCGCGGATCGTGACGCGGTCGTCGGGGCCGAGCGCGACGGCGGTCGCCGCCCCCGGCCTGACCCGGTACGTCTCCCTCGTCGGGTCGTACGGGATCAGCCCGGGGACGAGCAGCCGCGGTCGTGAGGCGACGGCCACGCGGCGCTCCTAGGCCGAGGCCGGCTGCTTCGCCTCGTCCTGCTCGGCCTGGGCGAGGAGCTGCTCCGCGAGCTCCCGCTTGGCTGCCGCGTCGAGCTTCTTCACCTCGTTCTCGACGGCGCGGCGGTTGTAGCTCTGGTTCCAGTAGTCGAGCGACTCGAAGCCGAGCAGCACGGCCTTGCCGACGAACTGGCGCAGCACCTCGTTCGTCGGGCCCATCACCCAGCCGGCCTTCGCATCGCGCAGGTAGCGCTCGAGCTCCATGTCGCGCTTGTAGCCCGAGCCGCCGCACGCGTGGAGCATCTTGTCGACGACCTGGGCCGTGTTCTGCGCGGCGACGAACTTGATCTGCCAGGCCCAGTGGAGGAAGTTGCCGCGGGCGAGCTCACCCGGCTCGAGCTGCTTCGTGTTGTTCTCGGTGGCCTGGTCGAACGCCTGGGCGACGGAGTAGACGAACATCCGCGCCGCGTTCGTCTCCATCACGGCCTGCCCGACGTAGTCCTGGATGGTCGGGTAGTCCGCGACGCGCATCCCGACGTCCACGTGGCGCTTGCGGGTCGTGTGGCGCTTCGCGATGTCGACCGCCCCGAGCGCGAGGCCGTTCCAGCACGACGACGAGCCGACGAGGAACCACGGGTCGACGGCCTCGTCGTTGGAGGTCGCGCCGTCGCCCTCCGGGCCGACGATCTGCGTGCCGGGGATCTCGACGTCCGTGAACGAGATCGCCCCCGACTGGTTGCCCCGAAGCCCGAGCGCGTCCCAGAGCGACGGCTGCGCCTCGCAGTGCTCTGCGTCGACGACGAACACCGAGAGGTCGTCGTACCCCTTGAAGTCGGGGCTGGTCGTCTGCAGGACGTAGAAGTCCGCGAACCCGCCGGACGTCGTCCACGACGCCTTCTTGTTGATCTTGTACCCGCCGTTCTGGCGCTCGGCGCGCGACGAGACCGGGTACCAGAAGTGGGAGCCGGTCTCCGGGTCGGAGTACGAGAGCGTGCCGATCTTGCCGCTGTTGAGCGGCTTGATGTACTTCTCGACGATCTCGTCCGTCGGGCGCAGCATGAGCGCCGCGACCGCGCCCATGTGCATCACCCAGCACATCGCGGTCGAGGCGCAGCCGTAGCGGGCGATCGTCTCGGCGGCCATCGCGAAGCCGACGTGGTTCTCGCCGAGACCTCCCCACTCCTCCGGCACGCAGAGGGCCAGGAAGCCGTGCTCGCCCAGCAGCTCGAGGTTCCGGCGCGGGAACAGGAGCTCGTCGTCGGAGCGCTTGGCGTTCGCGCGCATCTCCTTCTGACAGAGCTCGATCAGGGTCGTGCGGAGCTCCTTCTGCCGGTCGGTGAGCACCCAGTCCGGGTCCCAGTCGTAGCCCAGGCCCCAGTACGGCTCGTCGCCCCACATCTTCTCGGACATGCGTGAACCTCTTCCGTCGTCGGCTTGACCGTCCCGGCCATCGTACGGGTGCGCCGACCGGCGTTTCAAGCGCGTGTTGCGCCTGGTGAGCGGGCGTGCCGCACCGGGGTCGGCCACCGGATCGGTCAGCGGACGAGCATCGCGTCGCCGAACGAAAAGAACCGGTAGCGCTCGGCGACCGCGACCCTGTAGGCCTCGCGAGTCGCCTCGATCCCCGCGAAGGCCATCACCAACGCGAGCAGCGTGGTGCGGGGCAGGTGGAAGTTCGTCAGCAGCGCGTCCACTCGCCGGAACGCGAACCCCGGCGTGATGAAGAGATCGCTGCGACCACTCAGGTCGCCCCCGCGCGCGATCGTCTCGAGCACGCGCGTCGTCGTCGTGCCGACGGCGAGCACTCGCCCGGCTGCCGAGATCCGCGCCCACGCGTCGGGCTCGACGTGGTAGCGCTCCCCGTGGAGCCGATGCTGCTCGAGCGACGCGGCCGTGACCGGGCGGAACGTGTCGAGTCCGACGTGCAGCGTCACGCGCTCGTGCTCGACGCGGGCGAGGAGCTCCTCCGTGAAGTGGAGCCCGGCGGTGGGCGCGGCGGCGGAGCCGTCCTCCCTCGCGAAGACGGTCTGGTAGCGCTCGGGGTCGGCGAGCGGCTCGCGGACGTACGGCGGCAGCGGCACCTCCCCGTCGGGAGCCCCGCGCAGGTGCACGCGCCACCGACCCTCGCCGAGCGACGCCAGCAGCACCACCGGGCCGAGCCGCTCGCCGACCGCCAGCCGCCGCGAGGGCCGTGCGAGCGCCTCCCAGACGCCGTCGCCGAGCGACTCCAGGAGCAGCAGCTCGACCGCGCCGCCCGTCGCGCGCCGAAGCCGCAGACGTGCCGGCACCACGCGCGTGTCGTTCACGACGACCCGCGCGCCTCCCGCCAGCGCGGGCAGGTCGGCGAACGTCGCGTGCTCGATCGCACCCGTCGCACGATCGAGCACGAGCAGACGTGACGCGTCCCGCCGGTCGGTCGGCCGCTGCGCGATCAGCTCGTCGGGCAGGTCGTAGTCGAGCTCGGACGATCTCATCCGACGCCGAGCGTAGCCTTGCCGCCATGGACGAACACGTGCTCGCACAGGCAAGGCGGCGGATCGAGGAGGCCCGCTCCGGGGGGCTCGCGACCGCCCGCATGGACGCGGCGCTCGAGCGCTCGCGTGCGGAGATCGAGTCGCTCGCCCGCGCAGCGGCGGACCTCGAGTCCACGCTGCCCGATCGCGTGGGCGTCGCGGTGCGCGAGGGCCTCGCGCGCGAGGTGGTGCCGGTCAGCAGGAGCCTGGCCGAGATCCGCGGCCTCCTCAACCAGGCGATCCGCCGGCTGGAGCGCCTCGAGCAGGAGCTGCTCGCCGAGCGCAACGCCCGCATCGAGGACCTCGCGGTGCTCGTCGCCCTGATCACATCGGGCTGGGAGGGTGTGGACGCGCGGCTTCAGCGGCTCGAGTCGCCCTCGCACGCCGAGGTGGTGCCGCTTCGCTCCGAGCAGCCGGCCGCCGCCACCGCCTGACGTCGCGCCCACGCGAGGATCCGGACCGCACACGGGTGCGATTCCTGCCAGGCGCGAGGAGGTTCACGCGCGCGGACCAGCGGCGACGCGGCGCAGCGGGAGGCGCAGCCGGAACCGGCTTCCCCGCCCCGGTGCGCTCTCCAGCTCGATCGACCCGCCGAGGGCGCCTGCCAGCTCCCGGGCGATCGGGAGCCCGAGCCCCGTGCCCTGCAGGTCGGCCGAGACGAACGGGCTGAAGATCCGCTCACGCTGCTCGTCGGTGATCCCGGGCCCGGAGTCCTCGACCTCGACGGTCACGTCGTGCACGTCCCGGGCGAGGCGCACGCGAATCGCACCCCCCTCGGGCGTCCAGCGGAAGGCGTTCTTGAGCAGGTTGGTGATCACCTGCAGGACCCGATCGCCGTCCGTCACGATCGTGACGTCGTCCACGCACTCGACCGAGAAGTCGAGCTCGCGGCGACGCGCCTCCTCGGCGAACGTCGCATGCGCCTGCTCGACCAGCCGCTCCATGTCCACCTCCTCCGCCTGCACCGTGAACCGGTGTGCGCGCAGCTTCGCGAGATCGACGATGTCACCGACGAGCCGCTCCAGCCGGACGGCCTCGGCCGCGACGACGTCGAGCGAGGCAGCGACGAGGTCCGGCTCGTCGATCAGGCCGTCGCGCAGCGCGTCCGCGTGTCCCCGGATCGCGGTCAGAGGCGTCCGCAGCTCGTGGGAGACGGACATCAGGAACTGCCGCTCGCGCTCCTCGGCCGCGCCGAGGCGCACGGCCATCTCGTTGAAGCGCTCGGCGAGGTGCGTGATCTCGTCGGGCCCTTTCGTCACGGGAACGCGGACGCCGTAGTTCCCGCCGGCGATCTCGTCCGACGCGCGCGCGAGTGCGAGCACGGGTGCCGTGATCCGTCGCGACATCCACCATCCCGCGATGCCGGCGAGCAGCGAGCCCAGGCCCAGCGCCACGAGCAGCCGCTCGAGGAGCGGCACCCACTGATCTCGGAGGGTCGCTTCGGGCTTCGCGACGACGATCAGCCCGAGCGGCGCCGCATCGGGCTCCAGTCGCAGCGGCTCCGACGCGGCGAGGAACGGCCGGCTCTCGCCCGGGGGCGTGAAGGTGAAGGTCTCCGGCCCGGTCGACGAGACCACCTCCCGCGGAAGCGACGACTCGGGCAGGCGCTCCAGCCCCGACTCCTGGCCCGGGAACGCGGGGGCGCCGACGTAGAAGAGCCGGTCGCCCGTCGCCTCCTCGAGCGCGAGCGGCGCGAAGTCGGGGGCGTCGGCCCCCTCCTCGGCAGCCCGCAGCGCGGCGTCCGAGTAGAGCTGCGTGATGCCGCTGGCCTCGCGGGTCAGCTCCTCGAGCGACTCGTCGCGCGTCAGCCCCTGGAAGAGCCGGAGGGCGATCACGGCCGCCACCAGACCGCCGAGCACGATCCCGATCATCAGCAGCGCCGGGAGCCGAAACCGAAGAGAGCCGGTCATTGGCGCGAAGCGTAATCCTGGCACTTCCCGCGCAGAGCGCGGGAAGTGCCACAGCCCCTCACGCTGGTGTGGACGACCGCTCGGTCGAGACCTTGTAGCCGACGCCCCAGACCGTCACGATCGGGGACGCGTCGCCGAGCTTCCTGCGGATCTGCCGCACGTGCACGTCGACGGTGCGGGTGTCGCCCGCGAAGGTGTAGCCCCAGACGCGCTCGAGCA
>CAZUVW010000164.1:0-6073 GCA_964623875.1 uncultured Gaiellales bacterium | reverse complement strand
TCGACGCTGCCCGACTCGTCGCAGCCCCGGAGGCGGCGCTGCAGCTCCTGACTGCCTCGACGATCCTGCTCGCCGCAGCGCTCGTCGCCCTCCGGCTCGCGTAGGGCGCCCCGCGTCGCCCGCTCTCGTCCCGGCGAGGCGAGCCACTACGATCCGCCCGTGACCGTGTGGATCCTCGCCGCGTGCCTCGTGGCGGCGCTCGCGCTCGTCCTCGCCCTGCTCGTCGCCCTCCGGCGGGCACGCGCGAAGGCGGCCGACACCGACCGACTCGTCGAGCAGGCGCGAGCGTCGGTCCGCGCCGTCGTGCACCAGGAGGCGGCGCTCCACGCGGACGAGATGCGCCGCGTCCTCGCCCGGGAGCGGGCAGCGTCGATCAGCGGGCTCGTCGAGGAGGAGCGGCGGCTGGGGGAGGAGCGTCGCGTCGCCTTCCTCGAGCGCGAGCGTCGGGCCGGCGAGGAGCTGGCCGACGCGCTCGCGCGCACCGAGCGCCGACTCGAGGAGCGCCTGCGCGGCTTCACCGACGACCTCGAGCGCGCCCAGCGCCACCTCGAGCAACAGCTCGCGCGGCTCGCGCAGCATCAGAGCCAGGCGCTGGCCGAGGTGGAGGCTCGGATCGAGGCGGATGCGGCCGCGCTGGGCTCGACCGCGGACGAGCAGCGGCGGACGGTCCTGCGCCTGCGCGAGGAGGTGGAGCGCGCCGCGAGCCAGGCCGTGAGCGAGGCGCTCGACGAGCTCGAGTCGAGCACCGCGGAGCGCCGGCGCGCCGTCGAGGAGACGACCGAGCGCCTGCGGCAGCGGGAGGCCGCGATCGCGGCCTCGCTGCAGGAGGCCGAGGTCGACGTCCGCGCGCGGCTCGACGTGATCCTGGTCGAATGGGAGAAGCGCCAGACGGAGCGGCTCGAGCGCGTGCTCGAGCGCGAGGTCGAGCGCCACGTCCAGATCGGGCTGCTCCAGGTCGAGGAGCGTCTGCGAGAGGCGCGTGAGGATGCGGTGTCCCGCCTGCAGCGAGAGCTGGACCGGACCGTCGAGCTGCTGGCGCACGAGGAGCTGGCGCGGCGGCTGGACGAGGTCTGAGAGCCGCCGAGTCGCCGCCGTCTCGCGTGACGGCGAGCCAACTTCTGCCGGGAGGGATCGTCCGATCCAGCACGAATCACCCGCTCACCATGGCCGAGGCGACCGAGACACCCGTGTGGCGCGAGGACGAGCAGTCCAAGGTGGAGAGCTGGCGCCTGCACGTCCTCATCGAAGCCGGCTTCCCCCTCCCGCTCGCCGAGCGGCTCGCAGTGAGCGAGGCAGATCTCCACACGTGCGTGGAGCTCGTGCGCCAGGGGTGCAGCCCGGCGACGGCGACCGAGATCCTCTTGTAGCGGCCCGGGCTCGCCCGGCCCGCTGGCTGCGGCACCAGGTCACGACACGCCAGGGCGTAGGCTTCCGCGCGTGAGCACCGACGAGCAGAGCGAGCGCACCGTCTATCCCGTCGAGGCGTTCAACGCGCGCCTGCGGGGCTACGTCCAGCGCGTCCGCGGCGTCTGGGTCGAGGGAGAGATCAGCGGGCTGCGCCGCAACGAGGCCTGGGCGACGGTCTTCCTGACGCTCAAGGGCGAGACCGGGGCGACGCTGCCGGTGCAGATGCGACGGACGCGCTTCGACGCGCTCCCGACCCCGCCCGTCGAGGGCGCACGCGTGCAGGTGCGGGGCGACGTCGACCTGTGGGAAGCACGCGGCGAGCTCGTGTTCCGGGCGACCGCCATCGAGGCCGTCGGCACCGGCGACCTGCTCGCCCGGCTTGAGCGGCTGAAGCGGCAGCTCGCCGCCGAGGGCCTCTTCGACGAGGCGCGCAAGCGCGCGCTCCCCCGGTTCCCGCGCGTGGTCGGCCTCCTCACCGGTGCCGATGCCGCGGCCCGCGGGGACGTCGTGGCGGCGATCGGCGCGCGCTGCCCGGCCGTGACCCTCGTGATCGCCGAGACTCGCGTGCAGGGCGAGGGCGCCGCCATCGGGATCGTCGCGGCCCTCGGAGCGCTCGCGGCGCGCGGGGACGTCGAGGTGATCGTCCTCGCTCGGGGTGGCGGCAGCCTGGAGGACCTGCTGCCGTTCAGCGACGAGCGCGTCGTGCGCGCGGTCGCAGCCTGTCCCGTGCCCGTGGTCTCGGCGGTCGGGCACGAGCAGGACGCCCCGCTCTGCGATCTCGCGGCCGACGTCCGGGCCGCGACGCCCACGGCCGCAGCGCGGCTGGTCGTTCCGGACCTCGCCGAGCTGCGGGCGAGCCTGGACGCGGCCCGCGCGCGCCTCGCAGGCGGAGTCCGGAGCCGGCTGCACCGCGACCGGGACCGGCTCGCGTCACGCCGCGCGCGCGCCCGCACTGCCGTCGGCCGGAGGCTCGAGCGCGAGCGGGAGGCCCTCGAGCGGCGTCATGCGCGGCTGCGGCAGGCGCCCGAGCGGATGCTCGAGCGGCGACGGGCGATGCTCGACACGGCCGGTGCCAGGCTGCAGGCGCTCGCGCCGCACGCGACCCTCGCGCGGGGCTACGCGATCGTGCGCGCGGACGGGACGGCCCTGCGCAGCGCGCTCGACGTCGCGCCCCGTCAGCAGATCGCGATCGAGCTGGCGAGCGGCGCGCTCGACGCCACCGTGGACGAGGTCCACCCGTGAGCGGGGCTGTCGGGGAGCCGATCGGCGAGGACGTCCCCATCGAGGCGCTGCAGCTCGAGCTCGACGGGATCGTCGCCCGACTGGAGCAGGGCGACGTCGGCGTCGACGAGGCGATCGAGCTGTGGCGGCGTGGCGAGGAGCTGTACCTCGCGTGCGCTCGACGGCTCGACGCCGCCGAGCTGCGGATCGAGGAGCTCTCACGCCGTGACAGCGACCCGGGCACCCTGTAGAGTCGCCCGCATGGCGCACCCATCGACAGCCCTCCTCGTCGGCATCCCGCTCTTCTCGGACGTGGACTACGAGACGCTCGAGAAGCTGGCGAGCGACTTCATCCAGCGGGACTTCCCGGCCGGCACGGAGATCGCGAAGGAGGGCCAGACGGGCCTCAACTTCTTCGTCGTGGAGTCCGGCGAGGCGACCGTCACGGTCGGAGGGGAAGAGGTCGGGCGACTCGGCCCCGGTGACTCCTTCGGCGAGGTGGCCCTCGTCGACAAGGCCGCCCGGACCGCGACGATCACGGCGACCACCGACATGCTGACGTTCGCGCTCCCGGTGTGGAGCTTCCGCAGCTTCGTCGAGGTGCGACCGGACGTCGCCTGGCGACTGCTCGAGATCCTCGCCGAACGGCTCCGCTCGAGCCAGGCGCGGTAGCGCGCGGGCGGGCCGATGGGCCTCGCGGTGCCCGACGCGGAGCTCGTGGAGCGTTGCCGCGCGGGTGACGAGGCCGCCTGGCGAGAGCTCGTCGACCGCTTCGGCCGGTACGTCCACGCGATCGCCGTCCGAGGCTACGGCCTGCAGGGCGACGAGGCGGAGGACGCGTTCCAGGAGGTCTTCGCCCGCGTGTTCGAGCGGCTCGACACGCTGCGCGACCCCGACGCGCTGCGACCCTGGATCGCACAGACGGCGCGGCGCTGCTGCGTCGACCGCGTCCGGGCTCGACCCCGGGAGGGCGGAGCCGAGCTGCACGACGAGGCGAGCGTGGACGACGCCCTGGCCGAGCTCGACGAGGCGCTCGACGTCCGGCTCGCGCTGTCGTCGCTGTCCGACGACTGCGCCGAGATCCTCGACCGCTTCTTCTGCCGCGACGAGAGCTACCGCACGATCGCCGCAGCGCTCGACCTCCCGGCCGGCACCGTCGCGAGCCGCATCTCGCGGTGTCTGATGCGGCTCCGATCCGTCCTCACGGGCGAGGACGAGGGAAGAAAAGCAGCCACGACCGCGTCGAGTGGATGATGGACGCATCGACCGACCACGACGAGGAGCGCATCGCCCGGCTGCTGCGGCTGCTGCCGCCGCCCCCGGCGGGCTGGCTCGAGGCCGCCCGGGAGCTGCCGGCCGCCCGGGCCGGCATCGACGAGCTCGTCGCGCGCGCCAGCGCGGACGCCGCCTTCCGCGCGCGCGTGGTCGCCGACCTCGAGGAGGCTCTCGCCCGTGCGGGAGTCACGCCGAGCGCGGGCACAGTCGGGCTGCTCCGTCGACGACTCATCCCGTGAGCGAGGCGCGGCGGATTCCGGAGCTCACGGTCACCGAGCTCGTGGACGAGCTCGGTGCCTCGGCGCCGTCGGCGGCCGGCGGCTCGGCTGCCGCGGTCGTGGCTGCGTTCGCGGCCGCGCTGGTCGGCCTCGTCGCCCGGGCCTCGCCCGTCTGGCGGGAGGCGCCGGGGATCGCAGCCCAGGCCGCGATCCTGCGCGACCGACTGCTCGAGCTGGCCGACGAGGACGTCACCGCCTTCGCGGCGGCGCTCGCAGCTCTGCGGGAGCCCGCTCGCCCCGGCGAGGACCGCGACGCCCGGCTCGGTCGCGCGCTCGGGCTCGCGGCCGACGCACCGCTCGCGATCGCCGAGGCGGCTGCCGACGTCGCCGAGCTCGCCGCGCTGGCGGCCGCGGAGGGCCGCCCCGACGTCCGCCCGGACGCCGTGGTCGCGCGCGAGCTCGCGGCCGCCGCCGCCCGCGGCGCCGCCGTCCTGGTCGAGACGAACCTCACGACGCTCCCGGGCGACGTCCGCTCCACGCGCGCGGCGGCAGCGGTGGGCGCGGTGTCACCGCGATGAGCGACCGGCTGCTGCCCGCCTGGAGCCTGCCCGCCGAGGCGGCCCGTGACATCGCCGTGGCACCGACCTGGCCCGACCGCATCACGCGCGACTGGGCCTTCGGCGGATCGACCGGGCACGGGGTCGACGTGTGCATCCTCGACAGCGGCGTCGATGCCGACCATCCCCTGATCGGCGGGCTGGAGAGCGCCGTCGCGGCGGTGTTCGACGACGAGGGCCGAGCGACGATCGTCCCGGACGAGCAGGGTGACGTCTGCGGCCACGGGACCGCGTGCGCCGGCATCGTGCGGTCGCTCGCCCCGGATTGCCGCATCCACTCCGTGCGCGTGCTCGGCGCCGGTGCGACGGGCACCGGCGAGCTGATCCTCGCGGGGCTGAGGCACGCCGTCGAGTCGGGGTACGCGGTCGTCAACCTCAGCCTGTCGACGACGAAGCGCCAGCTCGCCGTGCTGCTCCACGACCTCGCCGACGAGGCGTACTTCCAGGGCACGGTGCTCGTGGCGTCGGCGCACAACATGCCCGTCGAGAGCTACCCGTGGAAGTTCGCCTCGGTCGTCTCCGTCGGCAGCCACGAGGGGACCGAGCCGCTGTCCTGGTTCGCGAACCCCGACCCCCCGGTCGAGTTCTTCGCGCGAGGGATCGACGTCGACGTCGCCTGGCCCGGAGGCGGCACCATGCGCTGCACGGGCAACAGCTTCGCCGCGCCGCACATCGCCGGGATCGCGGCGCTCGTGCTCGCCAAGCACCCCGAGCTGACCCCGTTCCAGCTCAAGAACGTCCTCTACCTGACCGCCGACAACACCGGAGGAAGCGAATGACCAGAGACGCGTTCGACGCCGCCGCCGCCGCCGGTGCGCTCGGCTCCGAGGGCGGCCACCGCGCGCTCCTGCAGTCGGTGGTCGACGTCGCCCGCGCCATCTTCGGCGCAGAGGCCGCATCGGTGCTCCTCCTCGACGACGAGACCGACGAGCTCGTCTTCGAGGCCATCTCGGGCACCGGTCAGGAGGAGCTCGTCGGGATGCGCTTCCCGTCCTCGACCGGGATCGCCGGCTGGGTGGTCGTCACCGGCCAGCCGCTGGTCGTCGACGACCTGGCGGCCGATCCCCGCTTCGCGCGCGCCACCGCCGAGCAGACCGGCTACGTGCCCCATGCGCTCGTCGCGGTGCCGCTGGTCGTGGACGAGCGCGTGATCGGCGTGCTCGAGGTGCTCGACCGGCCGACCGACCGGCCGTTCGGGCTCTCGGACATGAACCTGCTGACCCAGTTCGCGCACCAGGCGGCGCTCGCCCTCGATCTCCTGCGCTCGGCTCGCCGCACGCAGGAGGCGCTGATCGGCGACGCCTCGACCTCGGTCGTCGCCCGGCTCGCCACGCT
>CAZUVW010000163.1:0-6095 GCA_964623875.1 uncultured Gaiellales bacterium | reverse complement strand
TCGAGACGATCGCGACCGCGCTGACGGCGGCCGAGACGGGCCACCTCGTCTTCGCCACCCTGCACACGCAGAGCGCGCCGAGCACGATCGACCGCATCATCGACGTCTTCCCGGCAGCCCAGCAGGACCAGGTGCGGATGCAGCTCGCCAACTCCCTGCAGGGCGTCGTCACCCAGACGCTGCTGCCCCGGGCCGACGGCAGCGGCCGCGTGTGCGCGCTCGAGATCCTGTTCATGGACGACGCGATCCGCAACCTCGTTCGCCAGGGGAAGATCGAGCAGGTCTACTCGTACATGCAGACCGGCACCCGCCGCGGCATGCAGACCATGGAGCAGTCGCTGATGGAGCTCGTCTCCAAGCGCGTGGTGACCGTGCAGGAGGCGATGACCCGAACGAGCCGGCCCGAGGCGCTGATCTCCGCCCTGGAGCGTGCCGGCATCCCCGTCCCGACCATGTCCACCGACGGCGCACCCGTCTCGTCGCCCACGCTCGGCGGCGGGCTGCGGGTGGCCGGGAGCTAGCCGCCATGCACTCGAGGTCGTTCCTCCACCGCACGCACACCGGCCCGCACGCGAGCGTCTCGCCCGAGGCCTCCGGCACGTCCCTGCCGATCGGGTTCGCGGACGTGCGCCCGGACGCGCCGGTCGACGACACACCGCGTCCTCGCGCGCCGATCGGCTTCGCCGCTCCCGCGCCGCTGTTCGTGACCGAGCTCTCCTTCCGTCGCACGCCGCTGGCTGCACGCGTCGCTCCACGCGCCGAGCTGCCCGCTCAGGGTGGTGCCGGCGCCTCGGCCGGCGACCTGGGCGTCGGCCAGGCGACGTCGTGGTCGCCACCCGGTGCCGGACGCGACAACGCACCCGCCGACGAGACCCCGGTCGAGACCGAGAAGGTCGAGACCGAGAAGAAGGTGCCCTTCTACAAGCGCGAGATCACGCTGCGCCGCCGCAGGCCGGAGCCCGTCGCGGTGAGCGACGAGGCGACCGACGAGGCGAGCGACGACCAGGTCGAGATCGCGCCCTCCGTCGCCGACGGCGACGTGACCGCCCCCGACGTCGTGGCGGAGACCGAGACCAGCGCCATCCCCATCGGCTTCGCGGCACCGAGCGACCCGTCCGACGCAGCCGACGACGAGGTCGTCTCCGCAGGCGACGAGAACCTGCCGGACGATCCGTCCGGCGAGCACGAGCAGGCCGTCGAGGAGTCGACCGCCGACGCGGCGCCGGAGGTCGACGACCTCCCGGTCGCCGCGTCGGCCGACGCACCGCTCGAGGTGGACGAGGCGGAGCACGAGCGCGAGCCCGGAGCCGACCTCGAGCCCGAGGTCGTCGCCGCAGCCGGGGCGTCGAGGAAGCGCTCGTCGATCCGGTCGCGTCGCGGCGGCGCCAAGCCGGCGCCGAAGTCGAGCGGCTCGCGGAACGGCAAGGGCGGTCGCAAGGTGGTCGGCCTCAAGATCGGCGCCTCGCAGATCGCCGCCGCGGTGATCGCGCCCGGCGAGGGCAGGCACGACCTCGTCGCGCTCGCCCGCCGGCCCCTCGAGCCGGGCATCGTCGTCGACGGCGAGGTCCGTGACGGCGAGGCGCTGCGCGAGGCCCTCAGGTCGTTCTTCGACGAGCACAAGCTGCCGCGCAAGGAAGTCCGCGTCGGCGTCGCGAGCAATCGCATCGGCGTCCGCACCGTCGACCTCTCCGGCATCGAGGACGAGGCGCGGTTCGACAACGCCGTCCGCTTCAAGGCGCACGAGGTGCTGCCGGTGTCGGTCAGCGAGTCCGTGCTCGACTACCGCGTGGTCGAGGAGCGCGTCACGGAGACGGGCGACGTCGTCCGCCGGGTGCTGCTCGTGGTCGCGCCGCGCGACCAGGTCGAGCCGTTCGCCTCCGCCTGCACGGACGTCGGGCTGAAGCTCGCCGGGATCGACCTCGAGGCGCTGGGGCTGCTCCGCGCCTTCGTCGAGCCACAGCCCCTCGGCACGCGCGCCTCCACCGACACGGCGACCGTCGTCGTCGCGATCGGGCACGAGTCGACGACCCTGTTGGTCGCCGGCGGTGGCGCGTGCGAGTTCACGCGCGTCTTCGACTGGGGCGGCCTGGCGCTGCAGCAGGCGATCGCGCTGGAGCTCGACCTCCACACCGCCGACGCGGCCGCGATCCTGCACGGCCTCTCGCTCACGGGCGAGGGGCACACCGGTCTCGACGAGGAGACGCGGGTCCGCGCCCTCGACGCGGTGCGAATGCGGCTGACGCCCTTCGCGCGCGAGCTCGTCAGCTCGCTCCAGTTCTACCAGGCCCAGGACGGGTCGCTCGGGATCGGCGAGATCGTGATCACCGGCGGCACCTCGCATCTCCACGGTCTGGCCGAGGCGCTGCACCAGATGATCGGCGTGTCCGTCCGGGTCGGCGATCCGCTGCAGCGGGTGCACGTCACCGATCCGCTCGACGAGGAGCTCCGCCGCTCGATCGGCTCCCTCGCGGTGCCGATCGGCCTCGCGATCGCGGACGACGCGGCCCGCAGCGTCAACCTCCTGCCGGAGGAGCTGCGTCGGCAGCGGCGCAAGCGCCCGAGCGCGCTGTCCGTCGCCCTGCCGGTGGCGGCCGCCGTCCCGCTCGCCGCGATGGGCTTCCTCTTCCTCCAGGCGAACGGCGACGTCTCCGACCAGCAGAGCTCGCTCCAGGCCGTGCAGGCCGAGATCGACGCGCTGCCGGAGCCGACGAAGCCCGTGATCGACGCCTCGCTCGCGGTCGAGCAGCAGCAGCGCGCCGCCGCCCTGGCGTCGGTGCTCGGGACGCGGCTGGCCTGGGATCGCGTGCTCGGCGACCTCTCGCGGGTCCTGCCCGAGAACGTCTGGCTGACGAGCTTCAGCGCTCGGACGCCGGACCCCGTGGCGCCGTCCACCGCCGCGCTGCCCGCGGCTGTGCCGACCGTGGCCCCGACCCCCACCGGCGTGACGATCCAGGGCTACACGTACAGCCTGCCGGACGTCGCGCTGCTGCTCGCGCGCCTCGGCACCGTGCCGAGCCTGACGAACGTCGCGCTCGGCTCGAGCGACAAGCGGGAGATCGGCAAGAAGACGGCGATCGGGTTCACCATCGTCGCAGACATCGACGGCAACGGAGGTGCCCAGTGAGCCGCCTGAAGCAGGATCCGAAGCTGGCGCTCATCGCCGGCGCAGGCGCGCTCGCGCTCGTCCTCGTCGCGGGGTGGTTCCTCCTCGTCGCGCCGAAGCGGGACGAGGCGGCCGCGCTCGAACAGGACGTCGCCGCCAAGCAGGTCGAGCTCGCGGCGAAGAAGGCGGCGCTCGCGAGCCCGTCGGCGGCGGTGAAGGTGCGCGCCAGCGACCTCTACCGGCTCACGAAGGCGCTTCCGGACACGAACGACATGCCGGCGATCCTGCTCGACGTCAACCGGCTGGCCGCGCAGAACGACCTCACGTTCTCCTCGATCACCCCGCAGCCGGGCGTGCTCGGGACTGGCTCGGTCTCGCTGCCGATCGTCGTCACCGTGCAGGGCCGCTTCTCCGCCGTCTCGCGCTTCCTGCGCGACGTACGGACGCTCGTGCGCGTGCGCGACGGCGGCCTGCTCGACGCGCGGGGCCGCACCTACTCGGTCTCGCAGGTCGACCTCGGCGCGCCCGACAAGGTCACCTTCCCGGTCGTCAAGGCGACGGTCACGCTGAACGCCTACGCGTTCGCTGCCCCGCCGCCGCCGGTCGCGACCGATCCGTCCACGTCCACCACGCCGCCCCCCGACGGGACGGTCGCAGCAGGAGCCACCCCCTGATGGCCGCCACGAAGACACTCGACCACGACGCCGCGAAGCAGGCGAAGCAGAAGAAGATCCTGATCGTCCTCTCGATCGTGCTCGTCGCCGTGCTCGCGATCCAGCTGCCCCGCATCATGGGCGGCGGCGGCGCGACGGCCGCGACGCCCGCGACCGACACCGCGGCGACGACCGATGGCACCGCCACCGTGGCCGACCCCAACGCGGCCGTCCCCGGGACGGCCGTCACCACCGAAGCCGTGCCCGCCGCCCCGGCGACGCTGACGAACGCCGTCACGCCCGTGGCGAGCGAGACGCAGCTCGCGTCGTTCTCGCTCTTCGAGACGAAGGACCCGTTCGTGCCCCAGATCGAGGTCGAGCCCGTCCCGGGCACGTCCACCACGGCCGGCGGCACCGGCACGACCGCGACGAAGACCGGCGACAAGACCGCCGTCGACAAGGGGGGCGCCGTGGTCGGCGGGTCGGCCGCCGCGGGCGGCGGGACGACCGCCGCGCCGACGCTCGCGTTCGCATCGATCTCGGTGGGCGGCGAGCCCGAGTCGGTCGGCCTGAAGGACACGTTCCCGAAGGACGAGCCGATGTTCGTGCTCGCCTCCCTCAAGGAGCGCAGCGCCAGGATCGGGATCGCCGGTGGCAGCCTCGCCAAGGGCGAGACGGTCAAGCTGGTGATGGGCAAGAAGCTGACGCTGGTGAACACCGCGACCGGCGCCCGCTACACGCTCCAGCTCCTCTACACCGGGGCCTCCCCCGAGCAGACGGCCGCGTTCACTCCCGAGGACGCGGCCGCCGACGACGCCGCGGTGACCACGGAGCCGGCCGCGCCGTGAGCACGGCTCAGGTCCCGCCGCACGCGCGCCGATAGGAGTCCGAGACGATGCCCTCCTTCGCGTACAGCGCCATCAACGCTCAGGGAATCGAGCTCGCGGGTGAGCTCCAGGCACCCGATCTCGCAGCCGCGCGCGACACGCTGCGCGGCCAGGGCCTGCTCGCCCAGCACATCGAGGAGCGCGGCGGCAGCGCGGCGGCGAAGTCCGTGCCGAAGGGGATCCTCGGCAAGCCGCTGAAGCCGAAGCCGAAGGCGCTGCAGATCTTCTCGCGCCAGTTCGCGACGATGATCGAGGCGGGGCTCTCCGTCGTCAGCGCGCTCGTGATCCTCGAGCAGCAGACGGAGGACAAGGCGCTCGCAGCGGTGATCGTCGACGTGCGCGAGCAGGTGGAGAGCGGGGCGCTGCTCTCGGAGGCGATGGCCTCCCATCCCGAGGCGTTCAACCGCCTGTACGTGGCGATGGTCGAGGCCGGCGAGGCCGCCGGCGTGCTCGACGTGGTGCTCGACCGCGTCGCCGAGCAGATCGAGAAGGAGCAGAAGATCAAGCGCCGGGTCAAGGGCGCGATGATCTACCCGCTCGTCGTCTTCGCCTTCGCGACCCTCGTCCTGATCGGGATGCTGATGTTCCTCGTCCCGGTGTTCGTCAAGATCTTCGACACGCTCGGCGGCGACCTGCCGATGCTCACCCAGTACGTCGTGAAGGCCTCGAACGGCCTGCGCGACTACTGGTTCATCATCTTCCCCGTCGTCGGCCTGTCGATCTGGGGCTTCTTCCGCTGGAAGAAGACCGAGGCCGGGCGGCAGAAGTGGGACGTGTTCAAGCTCCGCATGCCGATGTCGATCGGCAGCGTCGTCAACAAGATCGCGATGGCGCGCTGGTCGCGGACGCTCTCGACCCTCGTCGCCTCGGGCGTCGACATCGTCAAGGCGCTCGAGATCACGGCGCAGACCTCCGGCAACTGGGTCGTCGAGGACGAGACGATGGACATGCGGATCAAGGTGCAGGAGGGCGCCACGATCGCGCAGCCGCTCGTCGACTCCGCGGTGTTCCCCCCGATGGTCTCGCAGATGGTGAAGATCGGCGAGGAGACCGGCGAGCTCGAGAAGATGCTCGGGAAGGTCGCCGACTTCTACGAGGACGAGGTGGACGCCGCGATCACGGCGCTCACCTCGATCATCGAGCCCCTGATGATGATCGGCGTCGGCGTGATGGTCGGGATCATCATCATCTCGATGTACCTCCCGATGTTCCGCATGCTCCAGCTGATCGAGTAGCGGCCGGCCGCCGCCACTGGCATGCGGCCGGCCGGGCGTACGGTGGCGACCCTCAGAGGAGCTGCGTCAGGAGCCGGAGCCGCGCAGCTCGGAGCAGGCGTCGCTCTGCGCGATCGCGTCGACGACCTCGCTCGCGGCGCTGCCAGGGTCGGAGGCTGCGTCGAGGAACGTCTGCAGGTCGGTGACCGCGCCCTGCACCTGGGTCGCGATGACCGCC
>CAZUVW010000162.1:2315-6324 GCA_964623875.1 uncultured Gaiellales bacterium | reverse complement strand
GTGGCGGGCCGAGCTACAACGTCGCCAAGGGAGCTGCGATCAACCTCGCGGGGACGCTCGCGCGCGAGCTCGCGCCCTCGAGCATCCGCGTGCTCAGCGTCGCGCCCGGCTCGATCCGTCATCCCGGCGGCAGCTGGGACCGGCGCGTCGAGGCCGACCCCGAGGGGATGGCGGCGTTCGTGGAGCGCGAGATCCCGGGAGGCCGCTTCGGGACTGCGGAGGAGGTCGCCGATGCGATCGCGTTCCTGGTGTCGCCTCGCGCGTCCTGGATCGTCGGCGCCTGCGTCGTCGTGGACGGCGGCCAGTCGCACGCGTTCTGATTCCGCGTGCGGGAGCGGCCGCTCAGGGGCCGGTGGGCGCGCCCGGCACGGCGGGCCCGTCGATCGGGAGCCGTTGCTCGAGCCAGTCGAGGGCATCGGCGTAGACGGTCGCGCTGAGCCCGTGCCCACCCTCGTACCAGCGGACCTCCGTCCCTTCCGGCGCCGCGTCGGCGAGCGCCTGGGCGGACTCCCGCGGGACGACCTCGTCGTCCTTCGCGTTCTGGAGCAGAAGCCCCTCCCCGTCGGCGAGCGCGATCCAGCGGAGGGGGTCGACCTCGCTCATCGTCGCGCGCAGCTGGTCGCGCAGCTCCTCCGGCGCGGCCGCGACGAACGCCTCGACGTCGGCCGCACCGCCCGCGAGGAGCGCGAGCGCACGGAGGCGCGACTCGCTCCCGGCCAGCAGCGCCCCGGTGCGGGCACCCGCGCTGTAGCCGAGGTAGCCGATCCGCTCCGGGTCGACCTCGTCCCGGGACTGGAGGAGATCGACCGCGCGCCGCACTGCGACCACGTCTCCGACCTCGATCGACCGGTACCAGCGCAGGCGCTCGGCCGCGTCGAGCCTGCTCGGGGGCGGCGTCGACGAGGACGGCAGCGTCAGCGTGAGCACGACCGCGCCGCGTGCGGCGAGCCACGCGGCCGGTGCGATCATCGACGTCCGGTCGCCCCCGGAGCCGTGCCCGATCACGACCGCGGGCAGGCCTTCGGCAGCGCTCGGCGCGACCACGAGGGCCTCGATCGTCCCGGTCGGCGTCGTGAACGACAGGTCGCGCAGGACGACCCCGTCCGCCTCGGACACGATCCCGCGGTCGTCGATCCCGAGCGGCGCGTCGTCGTCGTAGCCGAACGTCTCGTCGTCGGCCGCCGATCCCCCGCCGCAGCCGAGCGACACGAGCAGCGCGCCGACGGTGACCACTGCTCCGGCGGCGCGGAGGAACGCCGACGCCGTGGAGCTCCCCCGCATCGCCGGAGGGTAGCGGCCCCGGTCTCGGCGCCGGTCGTCCGTCTACCCTGGTCAGTGGATGGAGGCCACACGAGCGACAGCCGGTTCGTTCGCGGCCCACGTGCGCGCCCAGGAGGCGACCCACCTCTCACCGCTCGCCGTGCGCTCCTACGAGACGCGCGGGCGCGCGGAGCCCGAGGAGCCGTGCGGCGTGCGCACGGAGTTCCAGCGCGACCGCGACCGGCTCGTGCACTCGAAGCCGTTCCGGCGCCTCAAGGGCAAGACGCAGGTGTTCATCGATCCTCGCGGCGATCACTACCGCACCCGCCTGACGCACACGCTCGAGACGACGGCGATCTCGCGTGTGGTCGCCCGAGCGCTGCGCCTCAACGAGGACCTCGTCGAGGCGATCGGCCTCGGCCACGACACGGGCCACACGCCGTTCGGCCACGCGGGCGAGCAGGCGCTCGACGACGTGGCCAGCGCGAGGCTCGGGCGTCGGTTCCGGCACAACGAGCAGTCGCACCGCATCGCGTGCGCGCTCAACCTCACGCACGAGGTCTGCGACGGCATCCTCACGCACACGGGCGCGCAGGAGCCGGCGACGCTCGAGGGCGCGGTGGTGAGGCTGGTCGACCGCGTCGCCTACATCAACCACGACATCGACGACGCGATCCGCTACGGGATCCTGGAGCAGGGCGACCTCCCACGGGACGAGATCGCGCTCCTGGGGCCGACCGGGTCGGCGCGCATCGACACGCTCGTGCACGACATCGTCGAGGCCTCGACCGCAGCCGGCGAGATCCGGCAGAGCCCCGAGATCGGCGACGCGATGCTCTCGCTCCGCGCCTTCATGTTCGACCGTGTCTACCTCGGCCCGCACGTCGAGCCCGAGCACCGGCACGCACGCGAGGTGGTGGAGGTCGTCTTCGACGCGCTCCTCTCCGAGCCCGAGCGGATCCCGCCCGGCGAGGGCCGGCTCGAGGACCGTCTGATCGACTACCTCGCGGGCATGACCGACCGCTTCGCGCTCGACTACGCCGCTCGGCTGTAGGGTCAACCGGTGGCGCGCATCAAGGACGCGAGCGTCGCCGAGGTGAAGGCGGCCGCGGACATCGTCGAGATCGTGTCGCAGCGGACGTCGCTGCGGCGGGCCTCGAGCGCCCGGTACTCGGGGCGGTGCCCCTTCCACGAGGAGCGGACGCCCAGCTTCTCGGTCGACCCGGTGAACAAGCTCTACTACTGCTTCGGGTGCGGCAAGGGCGGCGACGTGGTCCGGTTCGTCCAGGAGACCGAGAACCTCGACTTCACAGGGGCGATCGAGTGGCTCGCCGAGCGGTTCCGCGTGACGCTCGAGTACGAGCAGGTCTCCCCGGCGGCAGAGCGCGCGCGCGAGCAGCGTGACCGCCTCTACCGCGTGCTCGACCAGGCGGCCGCGTACTTCGAGCGCCTGCTCTGGGACACCGACACCGGTGCGCCGGTGCGCGAGTACCTCGCCTCGCGCGGGCTGCGGGAGCCGGTCGCACGGGAGTTCCGCCTGGGGCTCTCGCAGGGGCACGGGCTCGTCGGCAAGGCCCGCGAGAGCGGCTTCGGCATCGACGAGCTGCGCGCGGCGGGCCTCGCCAACCAGCGCGGCAACGACTACTTCCCGTTCAGGCTGATGTTCCCGCTGGCCGACGCGCGCGGGCGGGTGATCGGCTTCCAGGCGCGCAAGCTCCGCGAGGACGACCCGCTCCGGGGCAAGTACGTCAACACCCCCGAGAGCGAGCTCTTCAAGAAGAGCGCCGTCCTCTACGGGCTCCACCTCGCGCGCCCCGCGATCGCGAAGCAGGACCGGGCAGTGGTGGTCGAGGGCAACACCGACGTGATCGCGCTGCGCCAGGCGGGGTTCGAGCCCGTCGTCGCCTCCATGGGCACGGCCCTCACCGAGCAGCAGCTCCGGGAGCTCGGCCGCCTCACGAAGCGCATCGTGCTCTGCTTCGACGCGGACGCGGCGGGCCAGGAGGCGACGCTGCGGGGGATGTCGCTCGCCGTCGGGCAGGGCTTCGACGTGCGCGTCGTCTCGCTTCCGCAGGGGCAGGACCCGGCCGACGCGCCCGACCGGTTCGTGGAGCGGCTCGGTGGGGCGGAGAGCTACCTCCACCACCGGGTGCGCATCGAGATCGAGCGGGCCGACGATCGCCAGGAGGCGTTCGTGCGCGCGCGGGAGGTGCTCCAGGCGGCCGAGGACTCGCCCGAGCGCCAGGAGGCGCTGCGCCTGCTCGCCGACCGGCTCGACCTGCCCAAGGAGACGCTCTCCGGGATCGCTCCGGCGCGCGGCGGGGCGGGCGCCGGCGGGGCGGGCGCCGGCGGGCGTCCCGCTCCCGCCGAGCCGCCGCGCCTCCTGGAGGCCGGACAGCGGCTCGAGCGTGACGCGCTCGCCGCCTGCGTCGCCCATCCGGGGCTCCTGCCGCAGCTCGAGGCGCTCTCCGCGGAGAGCTTCGACTCCGAGCTGCATCGGCGCTTCCGGGCCGTGCTGGTGGATGCGGCTCCCGAAGACGACGACCTCGTCGCACTCCGGGCGGAGCTCGGTGCGCGAGCCGAGCGCGACGCGCTCGACGAGCGCACGGGCAGGGAGCTGATCCTGCGGCTGCGCGAACGGCGTCTGCGACGCGAGCTCCAGCAGGCGGACCACGCGCGCACGACCGAGCTCCAGGCGCACCTCGCGAAGGTCCGTCAGGCGCTCGCCGAGCTCGCGTGAACCCGTATC
>CAZUVW010000162.1:0-2305 GCA_964623875.1 uncultured Gaiellales bacterium | reverse complement strand
GGACGCGCGGCTTCAGCTGGCTCGCCTCCCGCGTGCTGCCGCCGCTCGACGCGCGCTTCGCCGGTCGCCGCCGGTCGGTCACGAGCTTCGGCACGGGGCTGCCGCTCTGCTACCTGACGACCACCGGGCGCCGGAGCGGGGAGAGGCGCACCGTGCCCCTGCTCTACGTCCGCGACGGCGAGCACATCGCGCTGTTCGCGTCCAACTGGGGCCGGCGAGCGCACCCAGCCTGGGCGCTCAACCTCGACGAGACCCCTGAGGCAGCCGTGGCGATCGAGGGCGACATCCGCCCGATGCGCGCGCGCCGGGCGACGACGGACGAGGAGCGACGGCTCTGGCCGCTGGCGGACGCGATCTACCCCGGCTACGCGGGCTATCGGGAGCGTGCCGGACGTGAGGTGCGCGTGTACGTGCTCGAGCCTCAGGCGTAGAGTCGCCCCAGGAATCGGCGCAGCTCGAGGTAGAGGCCGTATGCGGGGTCCACGGCATCGGGGTTCCGCAGCATCGCGTTGAGCTGCCGGAACAGCGCCTCGGCGCCGTCCTCGTCCACGGCGATGGGCTGCGCGGCGGCCGCGACGAGCGCGGCTTCGATCGCGTCGGCGAGCGGAACGCACGCCGGGCCGGCCGGATCGCCAGGTGCCGTCGCGCCGACGCGGAGCGCCACGGCCAGCGTCTCTGCCGTGCGATCGTCGAGCGGCCATGTCGAGCCGGCGACCTCGAAGACGACCATCGTCCGCACACTGTGCCACCGCGCGCAGCTCATCGCACGGGCGCGACCCGGATCACCCGGTCGCGCAGCGTGCAGCGACCCGGCTCGAGCCGCCGACGGCACTCGCCGCGGGACGTGCGCGGGTCGCCGAGCACCGGGCGGCGTGCCTCACCTCCAGCCGAAGCGCCAGACCTCGTCATCGACGAGCGTGGGGTCGGGCGCAGCGACCGAGACCTCCCGGTCGCCGCCGAACGTGAAGATGGCCGGGCCGCCGCCTGCCTGGCGACCGCCAGGGGCGTCTCGTAGGGGGTCTGCTCGCCGAGCCCGCTCGTGTCCCGGGTGGGTGCCCGGCGCCGGGCACCCACGCGTCTCGACCCGGCACGGCACTGGTGGTAGCTCCCCGGGTTGGACTCGAACCAACAACCCTCCGGTTAACAGCCGGATGCTCTGCCAATTGAGCTACCGGGGAAGGAGCCGCAGAAGTGTAGCGTCGGCGCACCGCGCGTCGTGCGCCTGTTAGGCGTCGGTAAACGGGGCTCAGGTCCTGCGTGGAGCGGCCGATGACCCCCTCATGAGGTACCTCGTTCGTGTGATGGCGGTGGTCGGAGCGCTCGCGCTCGCAGGTCCCGCCGCGGCCGCTGCGACGCCGTCGGTCGCCGCGCTCCAGGTCGCGCTCCGCGCACAGGGGCTCTATGCGGGCCCGATCGACGGGCTCGACGGTCCGCAGACGAAGGCCGGTCTCATGGCGCTCCATCGCCGGGCCGGGATCGTCTGCGACGGGACGGTCGACGACCGGACGCGCGCTGCGCTCGGCCGGCTCGGCCGCCCGCTCCTCGGGCAGCGGGAGCTCGCCGCAGGCGCCGCAGGCTGGGATGTCGCCTCGCTGGAGTTCCAGCTCGTGCGCCACGGGCTCCCCGCTCGCGCCGTGGACGGGCTGTTCGACGCGAGGACGACCGCTGCGCTGCGGCGGTTCCAGCGGTCGCATGGTCTGACCGCGGACGGGATCGCCGGCGCTGCGACGTTCCGGGCCCTCGGCGGCACGAGCACCGGCCGCGCGACGCAGCGTCCGGAGAAGCCGGCGGCCGCTCCGCTCACGATCCATCGCGTGCGCCCCGGGGAGAGCTTCTTCTCGATCGGCCAGCTGTACCGCGTCAGCCCGCTCGAGCTCGCGCGCCGCAACGCGCTGTCCCTGGCCGCGGTGATCGTCCCGGGGCAGAGGCTCCGCCTGCCGGCGCGCGCGCAGGTGCTGCGCTCGCCGTCGGCTCCGTCGTCTGCGCCGACGTCGGCCTCCGTCGGCGCCCCGGCCTCCACCGATGCGGTGCGCGCCGCGCTCGACCGCTGGTCGGCGCGGTACGGCGTCGACCCGAAGCTCGCGCGCGCGGTCGCCTGGATGGAGTCCGGCTTCCGCCAGGAGGTCGTCTCCTCGGCCGGGGCGAATCATCTTGAGGTCGGAATCGTCGAGGAATACTGTGACCATCCGCTGTACATTTCCGCCATTGTGGATCTGATCCGGCAGTCGCTGAACAAGGTGGCCCAGGAATCGCGCTCCGCCGTCCATCTGGTGTTCAGCGCGCACGGGACCCCCGTCAAGCTTGT
>CAZUVW010000161.1:0-6328 GCA_964623875.1 uncultured Gaiellales bacterium | reverse complement strand
GATCCGCTCCACCTACCTGATCGGCGCGGCGAGCTTCGTCGCCTGCCACCAGTTCGGTCTGCTCGAGACGCTCGACGTGCTCGGCGTCGCCCAGGAGGGCGCGACCTTCCTCCTCAACGCGCCCTACGGGCCGGACGACGTCTGGGACCACCTCCCGGCCGCGGTGCAGGAGCAGATCATCGCGAAGCGGCTGCGGCTCCACGTCGTCGATGCGACGAGCGTGGCGCGAGAGGCGGGTCTCGGCCGGCGGGTGAACACGGTGCTGCAGACGTGCTTCTTCGCGCTCGCGGGCGTGCTGCCGCTAGAGGAGGCGATCGAGGCGATCAAGGCCGCGACGCGGAAGGCGTACGGGAAGCGCGGCGAGGTGGTCGTCTCGCGCAACCTCGAGGCGATCGACCGGGCGCTCGAGGGCCTGCACCCCGTCGAGGTCCCGGGGGCCGTGACCGCGGGCGCCGCGACAGAGCATCTCGCGCTCGACGGCGAGCCGCCGTTCGTCCGTGAGGTGACCGCCGCGATGCTGCGAGGCCGCGGCGACGCTCTTCCCGTGAGCTCGCTCCCGGTCGACGGGACGTTCCCGACCGGCACCACCCGCATCGAGAAGCGCTCGATCGCGCTCGACATCCCGATCTGGGATCCCTCGATCTGCATCGACTGCGCGAAGTGCGCGCTCGTCTGCCCGCACGCCGCGATCCGCATGAAGGTCTTCCCGCCCGAGGCGCTCGAGGGAGCGCCCGAGGGGTTCCTCGCGAAGGACTGGCGCGACCGGCACCTGCCCGGGATGAAGATGACCATCCAGGTCGCGCCCGACGACTGCACCGGCTGCGGGATCTGCGTCGAGACGTGTCCGGCCCACGCGAAGGAGGAGGTGCGGCACAAGTCGATCAACCTCGAGCCGAAGGCCGACCACTTGGCGGTCGAGCGCGAGCGCTACGACTTCTTCCTCACGATCCCCGAGCTCGACCGCACGCTCGTCGAGCCTGCGACCGTCAAGGGCTCGCAGGCGCTCCAGCCGCTGTTCGAGTACTCGGGCGCGTGCGAGGGATGCGGCGAGACGCCGTACCTGAAGATCCTCACCCAGCTGTTCGGCGATCGGCTCCTCGTCGCGAACGCCACCGGCTGCTCGTCGATCTACGGCGGCAACCTGCCGACCACCCCCTGGACGACCGACGCGCACGGCCGCGGCCCGGCCTGGTCGAACTCGCTGTTCGAGGACAACGCCGAGTTCGGGCTGGGGATGCGGCTCGCGCTCGACGCGCAGCGCGCGCAGGCCGAGGCGCTCGTCGCGGAGCTCGCCCCCGATCTGGCACCCGAGCTGCTCGGAGCGCCGCAGGAGACCGAGGCCGAGATCGCCGCCCAGCGCGAGCGGCTCGCTGCGCTCCGCGAGCGTCTTGCGGCCCTGACCGACCCGCGTGCCCGCCGGCTCGAGGCGCTTGCGCGCACGCTCGTGAGAACGAGCGTGTGGCTCGTCGGCGGAGACGGCTGGGCGTACGACATCGGCTTCGGCGGCCTCGACCACGTGCTCGCCTCGGGCCAGAACGTCAACGTGCTCGTGCTCGACACCGAGGTCTACTCGAACACGGGCGGCCAGGCCTCGAAGGCGACGCCGCGCGGCGCCGTCGCGAAGTACGCCGCGAGCGGCAAGCAGACGCGCAAGAAGGACCTCGGCCAGATCGCCTCCGCGTACGGGCACGTGTACGTCGCCCAGATCGCGCTCGGGGCGGACAACGTCCAGACCGTGAAGGCGCTCGCCGAGGCGGACGCATGGGACGGGCCGTCCCTCGTGATCGCCTACAGCCACTGCATCGCCCACGGGATCGACATGGCCAAGGGGATGGAGCAGCAGAAGCGCGCGGTCGACTCCGGGTACTGGCCGCTGTGGCGCTACGACCCCCGCCACGTCGGGCCGGGGGAGCATCCGCTCCGCCTCGACGCGCGCGCGCCGAAGATCCCGTTGTCGGAGTTCACCGACCGCGAGACCCGGTTCGCCGTGCTGGCCCGCTCGAAGCCGCAGGAGGCGGAGCGGCTCGCGGGCCTCGCGCAGCACGACATCGAGGAGCGCCGGCTGGTCTACGAGCAGCTCGCCGAGGTCGAGCACGAGCACGAGGCTCCCGCAGAGCCCGGCGAGTCCAGCCCCGGTGGCGAGGCTCCCGGCGACCAGGAGAGCGCGACGTGAGCGTCGACCTGTCCACCGTCTACCTGGGGCTCGAGCTCCGGAACCCGGTCGTCGCGTCGGCGTCGCCCCTGACGGGCGAGCTCGACACGCTGCGCGAGCTGGAGGCCGCCGGTGCCGGGGCGGTCGTCCTCCCCTCCCTCTTCGAGGAGCAGATCGAGCACGAGGACATGGAGCTCCACCACGCGCTCGAGCACGGCGCCGACAGCTTCGGCGAGGCGCTGACCTACTTCCCCGAGATCGACGACGTGCCGACCGGGCCCAGCGCGTACCTCGAACGGCTCGAGGCGGCGAAGGCGGCGCTGCGCATCCCGGTGATCGCGAGCCTCAACGGCGCCTCGCCCGGCGGGTGGCTGCGCTACGCGCGCCTCGCCGAGGAGGCCGGCGCGGACGCGATCGAGCTGAACGCCTACGCCGTCGAGGCCGACCCGAGCCGCACGTCCGTCGAGGTCGAGGGCAACCTCCTCGAGCTGGTCGCCCAGGTCCGGGCGGCGGTCTCCGTGCCGCTCGCCGTGAAGGTCGGCCCCTTCTACACGGCGTTCGCCAACGTCGCGCAGCGTCTCTCCGAGGCCGGCGCGGACGGCGTCGTCTGCTTCAACCGCTTCCTCGGGCCGGACATCGACCTGGAGACGCTCGTGGTGCAGCCCGGCGTGCGCCTCTCCACGTCGGACGAGCTCCGACTGCCGCTGCGCTGGATCGCGATCCTGCGCGGGCGCGTCGCGCTCGACCTCGCTGCGACCGGGGGTGCGCACACCGCCGACGACGTCGTCAAGCTCGTGCTCGCCGGCGCCGACGTCGTGATGCTCGCCTCGTCGCTGCTACGCCGTGGGCCGCAGCACGTCACCGAGGTCGTCGGCGGTCTCGCCGCCTGGCTCGCGGAGCGCGAGTACGTGTCGGTCGAGCAGGCGCGGGGCAGTCTCAGCCAGATCTCGTGCCCCGACCCGGGCGCCTTCGAGCGCGCCCAGTACATGCGGGCGCTGACGTCGTACAGCACGCGGCTGGGCGACTGACCCCTCGAGGCGGCGCCGTTCGGCGAGAGGGGTAGAATCGGTCGTGGTGGAGGGCTACGCTGAGTCCAGGCAGCCGCGCGGGCTGCCACGCGGCTGGGTGCATCTCGCGCTCCAGTTCGCCATCTGGATGGGCTTCTACGTCGCCTACCAGGCGGCCCGCGGTGCTGCGGACCGCGGCGTCGGCGAGGCGTTCTGGAACGGCACGCTCGTGATCGAGTTCCAGAACAAGCTCGGGTTGCTGTTCGAGCCGGCCGTGCAGCGCGTCGTGGAAGGCTCGCAGCTGCTCATCACCGCGACCTCGCTGACGTACTGGCTCTCGCAGTTCGCGGTCGTCGGCGCCACCCTGCTCTGGGTGTACTTCCGCCACCACGACGCGTTCGCCGACTACCGCAACTGGCTGATCGGGGCGAACCTCCTCGGTCTCGTCGGGTACGTGCTCGTGCCGACGGCGCCGCCGCGGATGTTCCCGGAGTGGGGCTTCGTGGACACGCTCGCCCAGCACGCGAGCGTCGATCAGTCGAGCGTCGCGTTCGCCGCGAACCCCTACGCGGCGATGCCCAGCCTGCATGCGATGGACGCGCTGATCGTCGGCCTGGTGATGGCGTCGCTCTGCCGGTCGCTGCTCGCCCGGGTGCTGTGGCTCGCCTGGCCGGCATGGGTGTGCTTCGCGGTGATCGGCACCGGCAACCACTTCTGGCTCGACTGCGCGGCCGGGTTCGTGCTCGCCGTGCTCACCGGCTGGGCGCTGCTGCGCGGGCGGTTCCGCCCGCTCGTGCGGGCGGCGGTCAGGACGTGACGGAGCCCCCGGCCGAGCCGGGCGCGAAGGTCAACCAGCTCGACCGCGTCAAGGCCGAGTACACCGCGGCCGCGCGGGAGATCCTGCGCCGCTCGATGCAGGGCGTGGCGAAGACGAAGCTGACGCCCGACATGCTCTCGATCGCGGGGCTCGCCCTGTGCGTCGCAGGCGCCGTCCTCGTCGGCTTCGAGCAGCGCAACGAGTACCTCTTCTTCTGGCTCGGCGGCATCCTGTTCATCGCCGGCTCGGTCGCCGACATCCTCGACGGCGCGCTCGCGCGGGCAGCTGGGAAGGGCACCGTCTTCGGCGCCTTCCTCGACTCGACCTTCGACCGCCTCGGCGAGGCGGCGATGCTGACGGCGATCGGGCTCGTGTTCATGCGCGACTCGAACGAGGTCGCCCTGGTGGCCACGTTCCTCGCGGTGATCGGCTCGCTGCTCGTCAGCTACACGCGCGCGAAGGCGGAGATGCTCGGGCTGCGCGGGGACGTCGGCTTCGGCTCGCGCCTCGAGCGGGTGGTGATCGTCTCCGTCGGCCTCGGGCTCGCTCCCTGGGGCCTGCTGCAGTGGCCGATCTACCTGCTCGCCGCGATGGCGTGGGTGACCGTCGTGCAGCGCATGCTGTTCGTGCGCCGCCAGCTGCGCGAGATCGCGGAGCAGGCCGAGACCGGCTCGTAGGGTCGGGCGGGCTCGGCCCGACGGGGCCATACCCAGGGGCGCGGGCGGGGCAAGCCCCGCCCCTACACGAGGCACCTCACGGCTCGTCAACCTCGCAGGGGCGCCGGGCTCGCCCACCTCGTAGAGGCGCGGGCTCTGCCCGGCCCGGCGGCACCGCGCCCTCCGCGCTATGCTGATAGCACTTTGACTGCTAGCACTTCGCGCAGGAGCGTCCTCGTCCGGATGCCGCCGCACATCAAGGCGGCGCTCGTCCGCGAGACTGCCCGACGCGGCACCAGCCTCAACGACGTCGCGTGCGGGATCGTCGCCGACGATCTCGCGGTGGCCTACACGCCCACGGGTCGGCGCAGCCCGCTTCCGGGCTCGAGCCCGGTCGTGCTGCTCCGCGTGCCCGAGGAGCTCAAGGACGAGCTCGAGGCCGAGGCGTCGCGTCGCGCCAGCACCGTCAACGACGTCGTCCTCCGCGCGCTCGCGGACGGGCTCGGCGTGCCATTCGCAAGCAATCGCAGATCCACGCGGGGGATGAGCCCCGTTCGGGGACGGTCCCCGGGAAAGGACACCATGGCCGAGACCAACGGCTCGAAGAACGGCGGCTCCCGCCAGAAGGAGAAGGTGCGCGTCGCCATCATCGGCGTCGGCAACTGCGCCAACTCGCTGCTCCAGGGGGTCGAGTACTACAAGGACGCGGATCCCTCGCACGAGGTGCCCGGTCTGATGCACGTCGATCTCGGCGGGTATCACATCTCGGACATCGAGTTCGTGGCGGCGTTCGACGTCGTCAAGGGCAAGGTCGGCGAGGACCTCGCCGACGCGATCTGGGCGCACCCGAACGACACGATCAGGTTCGCGAAGGTGCCCAAGACCGGGGTCAAGGTCTCCCGTGGGATGACTCACGACGGCCTCGGCAAGTACCTCTCGCAGGTCGTCGAGAAGGCGCCGGGCGAGACGGCCGACATCGTGTCGATCCTCAAGGAGACCGGCACCGACGTCGTCGTCAACTACCTGCCCGTCGGCTCCGAGGCCGCGACCAAGTGGTACACGGAGAAGATCCTCGAGGCGGGGGTCGGCATGGTCAACTGCATGCCCGTGTTCATCGCCCGCGAGCACTACTGGCAGAAGCAGTTCGAGAAGGCGGGCGTGCCGATCATCGGCGACGACATCAAGTCGCAGGTCGGCGCCACGATCACCCATCGCGTGCTGACCACGCTCTTCGGCGATCGCGGCGTGCACCTCGACCGCACGATGCAGCTCAACGTCGGTGGCAACTCGGACTTCCTCAACATGCTCGAGCGCGAGCGGCTGGAGTCCAAGAAGATCTCCAAGACCTCCGCGGTCACCAGCATCATCCCCTACGGCCTCGAGGAGGACGACGTCCACGTGGGCCCGAGCGACTACATCCCGTGGCTCAAGGACCGCAAGTGGTGCCACATCCGCATGGAGGGCACGACCTTCGGCGACGTGCCGCTCAACCTGGAGCTGAAGCTCGAGGTGTGGGATTCGCCGAACTCGGCCGGCGTGGTGATCGACGCCGTGCGCTGCGCCAAGCTCGGGCTCGACCACCAGCTCAAGGGCGCGCTGATCGCGCCGTCCTCGTACTTCAAGAAGTCGCCGCCGGTGCAGATCCCCGACGACGAGGCGCGCGAGGCGACCGAGGCCTACATCCGCGACCCGAAGG
>CAZUVW010000160.1:0-6395 GCA_964623875.1 uncultured Gaiellales bacterium | reverse complement strand
CAGCTCGCGGTGCTCGTCGAGCTGATGCGCCGCGAGGGCTTCGAGCTGACCGTCGGGAAGCCGCGGGTCGTCGTCCGCGAGATCGACGGGAAGGTGCACGAGCCGGTCGAGCGGGTCTCGGTCGACGTGCCCGAGGAGTACGTCGGCGTGCTGACTCAGCTCTTCGCGCTCCGGAAGGGCCGGATGGAGAGCATGGTCAACCACGGCACCGGCTGGGTGCGGATGGACGTTCTCGTCCCTGCCCGCGGGCTGATCGGGTTCCGCACCGAGTTCCTCACCGAGACGCGCGGCACCGGCGTCCTCCACCACGTCTTCGATCGCTGGGAGCCGTGGTTCGGAGAGCTGCGGACGCGGCCGACCGGCAGCCTCGTCGCCGATCGGCGGGGCACCACGACGACCTTCGCCCTGCTGAACCTGCAGGAGCGCGGCCAGCTCTTCCTCGGCCCCGGGGTCGAGGTGTACGAGGGGATGGTGATCGGCGAGAACGCGCGCGCCGAGGACATGGACGTCAACGCGACCAAGGAGAAGAAGCTCACGAACGTCCGCTCGTCGACCGCCGATGAGCTCGTGCGCCTCATCCCGCCGCGACCGCTCTCCCTCGAGCAGGCGCTCGAGCTCATCCGCGAGGACGAGTGCGTCGAGGTCACGCCCTCGGCGATCCGTCTGCGGAAGACGGAGCTGTCCGGCTCGAAGCGCCAGCAGGCGACGAGCCGCAAGGCCCGCGGGCTCGCCTGACCGACCGGCCGGACGGATCCCGCTTGACATCGGCCTGCCGGGGGCAGAGACTGCCTCCGGCATGTGCTGTCTCGCCCTCCTCGCCACCGGTCTCGGCCCGCGCATCGCGCTGCTCGTCTGGTGGATCTTCGGCGACAAGCCCGACCAGGTCTTCGACGACAACTGGGTGGTCGGGTTCCTCGGCTGGCTCGTGCTGCCGTGGACGACGCTGTTCTACATCGCTGCGTGGTCGCCGATCGTCGGCATCGACGGCGGTTGGGACTACCTGCTGATCGCGCTCGGCATCGCGCTCGACATCGCGACGTACGCGGCCAAGCCGGCGCAGAAGCGCTACCAGACCGGCTCGTACTACTAGGCCGCTCCAGCGCTGTGCCCGGGCCGGGCAAGCCCGGCCCCTACGGTGCCCTGGTGGCTCCGTCGGCCCGCGCCCGGTCGTCCGACGGTCTGAGGTTCGCGCCGACCGACGCCCGTCGCGGCCTCCAGGTCGCTCCGCCGTCGTAGGGGCGGGGCTTGCCCCGCCCGGCCGCTGGCCGTGGCGCCCACTCGCGACGACGCGCTCACGCGAGGCGCGCCAGCTGACTCGCGTACCGGGTCAGCAACGGTCCTGTGACGGCGAGCAGGAGGACGTACGCGGCGGCGAGCGGACCGAGGTCGGGCTCGACGCCCTCCGCGACCGCGATCCCCGCGATCACGATCGAGAACTCCCCGCGGGCGACGATCGCGGTCCCCGCGCGCACGCGGCCGGGCACGCCCACTCCCGCCCTGGCGGCGGCCCACCACCCCGTCCAGACCTTCGTGGCGGCCGTCACGACCGCGAGCAGGATGGCGACGAGCGCCACCCCTGGGAGCGCCGCGGCGTCGATCTGGAGCCCGAAGAAGACGAAGAACACCGCTGCGAACAGGTCGCGCAGCGGCATGATCAGCTCCGTCGAGCGGTGGGCGACCTGGTCGGAGAGCGCGATCCCCACGAGGAACGCCCCGACCGCCGCGGACACCTTGATCGACTCCGCTGCGCCGGCGACCAGCAGCACCGTCCCCAGCACGGTGAGCAGCAGCACCTCGTTCGACTCGTGCCCGAGGATGGTCGACAGCCGTGGCCCGAAGCGGACGGCGATCACGAGCGTCCCGACCGCGGCGGTCAGCGCGATCGCGATCGAGCCCGCTCCCGTGGCGAGCCCCGAGCCGGTGAGGAGCACGGCGACGAACGGGAGGTAGAACGCCATCACGAGGTCCTCGATCACGAGCAGGGAGAGCACCACCGGCGTCTCGCGGTTGCCGAGACGGCCGAGGTCGGAGAGGAGCTTGGCGACGATCCCCGACGACGTCATGTAGGTCACGCCGCCGAGCAGGAGAGCGGCCTCGAAGCTCCACCCGAGCAGCAGCCCGGCAGCGACCCCCGGGGCCCCGCTGGCGACGAGATCGACCGCTCCCGCAGGAGCGCCCGAGCGCAGGTTGCGCACGAGCTCGTCGCCCGTGTACTCGAGCCCGAGCGTGAACAGGAGCAGCACCACGCCGATCTGCGCGCCGACGTCGATGAAGTCCCCGGTCAGCTCGCTGGGCGAGAGCCAGCCGACGGCGAGGCCGAGCAGGAGGTAGCCGGGGATCGGCGAGAACCCCGTGCGGGACGCGAGGCGCGCGACCACCGCCAGCGCCAGCACCACCGCCCCGAGCTCCAGGAAGACGGGGGCGATGTCGCCGCCCGCTGCCGCGAGCAGGAGGGCGTCAGCCACGCCGCAGGGTCTCGACCGCGAGGTCGATCGCCTCGCGCGATCCCACCAGCACCACCGTGTCGCCGGCGTGGAGGACGAAGTCCCCGCGCGGCGACGTCACCGTCTCGCCCGCGCGGACGACCGCGACGATCGAGGCGCCGGTGCGCGTTCGGAGACCGAGGCCCGCGATCGGAGTGTCGACTGCGACCGAGCCGGGCGGGATCGAGACCCACTCGAGGGTGAGGCCCTCGATCGTCTGGCGCAGCGCGAGGTCCAGCCGCTCGCTCAGCTCGGAGCCGCCGAGCAGGTCGACGAGGGTGCGCGCGTCCTCGTCGTCGAGGGTGAGCACAGCCGAGCAGGAGTCCGGGTCGCGTCGGTCGTACACGAGCAGCTCGCGGTGCCCGTCCCGGTGCACGATCACCCCGAGCCGCTGGCCCCCTTCGGTCGCGAACGAGTAGCGGACGCCCACCCCGGGCAGCGGTGTCTCCTCGATGTCGCTCACCGGGACAGTGTGGCAGGGCGCGCCACCCGCGTGTCGGGGCGGCGTGTCAGCGCGCGAGCGGAAGCCCGGAGGCCTCCCACGCGAGCACGCCGCCGTCCACGTCGTGCACCGCGGTGAACCCCAGCTCGGCCATGAGCACCGTCGCCTGACCGCTGCGGTTGCCCGAGCGGCAGTAGACGACGTAGGTCGCGTCCCGGTCGAGCGCGGCGATCCGCTCGGCGAAGTCCGGCTCGTAGAAGTCGATCAGCGTCGCTCCCTGGACGTGCCCCTCCGCGAACTCCTCGGGGGTGCGCACGTCGAGCACGCGGACGTCCTCGTCGGCGATCAGCTCCTGCGCCTCGTCCGGTGCGAGCAGCGTCACCGCCGGGGCGCCTGCGCCTGCCTCTGCCTGGGTCTCGGGCTCGGCCGCAGTCGCGGACGCGCTCCCGCCGCAGCCGCCCACGACGAGCGCGAGGCCAGCGAGGAGCGCGGCGACGAGCACCCGCAGCGGGACGGACGGCATCCGTCCATGAAAGCACGCGGCCACCGGGCCGCAGCGCACCTCGGGGCAGGCGGCGGCCGCCACGGAATGCTTACGCGGATCTCAGCGGTCTCTCAGCCGTGGGTGATCGGATGCGATCGACACCAACGACGAAAGGGAGGGACACCATGTCAGCCTCCGCTCGCACCCTCGTCACCGCGCTCGCCGCGGTCGTGCTCGCCGGGGTCGCCGTGTCCGCCGTCCCGGCAGCCGCCGGCCTCGACGCGACCGAGCGCGCGACGCTGCTCTCGATGCGCGAGGAGGAGAAGCTCGCCCACGACGTCTACCTCGCCCTCGGCGCGAAGACGGGCCTGCAGGTCTTCGCTCGTATCGCCGCGTCCGAGCGGCGTCACGAGCAGGCGGTCGAGCGCATGCTCGGGGTCTACGCGATCGCCGACCCGACCGACGGGTACGCGGTCGGAGCGTTCCCGTCCGAGCGATTCCAGCAGCTCTACGACGAGCTCGTCGCCAAGGGCCGGTCATCGCAGTCGGCCGCGCTGGCCGTCGGCGTCCGGATCGAGCGGCTCGACATCGCAGATCTCGCCGTGGCGATCCGCCAGACCGACGAGGCGATGCTCGATCGCGTGTACGGCAACCTGCGCTCCGCGTCGCAGCAGCATCTCGCGGCCTTCCAGGCCGCGCAGAGCGGGACGGCGGCGGGCGGCCGGGGTGGCGGCAGCGGCCCCTGGTGGGCGTCGTAGCACGCGAGACGCCTGGGGTGGCGACGTCGGCGCCACCCCAGGCTGTCGGTGGTCAGTACGTCGCGCGCGCCGTGCAGCGCTCGCCCGACGGGCTCGTCGCCGCCGAGCCGCTGCGTCTCTCACCCGCTCCTGCGACGGACGGGCTTCGTCGCCGGTCCGGGCGGGGCGCCTGCCAGGCCGCGGAGGACGAGTGAGCGGACCTCGCCGTACGCGGCGTCGATCTGCGGGTCAGCCCATTCGGCCGCGTGCGCGGGGTTGTGGAAACGGCTCGTCGCGTCGAAGACGGCACGCGCTGCGGCCGCGGGGTCGCCGACGGCGAAGTCGCCCCTGGCGACGCCGTCGGCGACGATCCGGGCGAGCTGGCCCACGAGGGTGTCGACGTGCGCTCTCACGACGTCGCGGGCGTCGGTTGCCAGCTCGACGTAGGTGGCGAAGAGCTCGGGGTCGTCGAGCGCCTTCCTCCGCTTGGCCCGGACGAGTGCGTCCAGCCAGCGCCCGAGGCGCTCCGGGCCTCGCCCGTCCTCGGTCGAGATCGCTTCGAGGGGGCCGGAGATGCTCTCGAGCCAGCGCTCGGTGACCGCGTCGCGGAGCGCCGCCTTGCTCTCGAAGTGGCGGTAGACGCTGCCGTGGCTGACGCCGAGAGCGCGGGCGACGTCGATCACGTTCGCCTTGGCGGGGCCATAGCGGCGGAGGACCTCCTCCGCTGCGACGAGGATGCGCTCCCGGGTGATGGTCGCCGTGGCCACTGTCGTGCGAGACGCTAACGTCGTTCGCTGTCGAGGATCGCCATGTGCTCGGCGTGGTAGCGCTCCCCGGCAGCCGCATCGGCGGGGATCGCCGCTTCGATGCGGGCGAGGTCGTCCGGGGTCAGCTCGACGTCGATCGCGCCGAGCGCGTCGGCCAGCTGCTCGCGAGTGCGGGCCCCGACGAGCGGCACGACGTCGTCGCCGCGAGAGAGCGCCCAGGCGATCGCGAGCTGGGCGACCGTCGCTCCCTTCTGCTCTGCGAGGTCGCGCAGGGCTTCGACGAGCTCGAGGTTGTGCTCGAGGTTCTCGCCGGTGAAGCGGGGTGCCGAGGCGCGGAAGTCGTGGCGCGCGAGGGATGCCTCTCGCTCGCGCGACCAGCGCCCGGAGAGCAGGCCGCGGGAGAGGACGCCGTAGGCGGTGACCCCGATCCCGAGCGCTCGGCAGGTGGGGAGGATCTCCGCTTCGATCCCTCGAGAGAGCAGCGAGTACTCGATCTGCACGTCCGCGACGGGATGCACGGCGTGCGCGCGGCGGATCGTCTCCGCACCGACCTCGGACAGCCCGAGGTGACGCACGTGCCCCGCCTCGATCAGCTCTGCGATCGCACCGACCGTCTCCTCGATCGGGACGTCCGGGAAGACCCGTCCGGGCCGGTACACGTCCACGTACTCCGTTCCCAGCCGGCGCAGGGTGTAGGCGAGGAAGCTCTTGACGGCCGCAGGTCGCAGGTCGTTCCCCAGGATCTGCCCGTCGGGGCCGCGCATGAGACCGAACTTGACGCTCACGACCGCTCGCTCGCGGTCGCGTCCTCTGAGCGCCTCCTGGATCAGGAGCTCGTTGTGCCCCGCTGCGTAGTAGTCGCCCGTGTCGAGCAGCTCGATGCCCGCGTCGAGCGCGGCCCCGATCGTGGCAATCGACTCCGCGTCGTCGGCGGGTCCGTAGAAGTCGGACATGCCCATGCAGCCGAGGCCGAGCGCGGAGACGGTGAGCCCTGTCGTCCCGAGCGTGCGTCTGTCCATCGGTGTCCTCCAGAGGTCGCCTGCGGTCGGACAGAGTGTAGGCATCCGTCTGACAGATCTCGATCTTCGTAACAAGGCTCTGCGTGCGAGACCGGCGACGACCCGTCGCGCGACGTCAGTCGCGGCTGTCGAGCAGGAGGGTCGGCAGGGTCGCGCAGAGCCAGTCGACGACCTGTTGCTCGCTCCACCCGCGCTCTGCCGTGAGCAGGACGTACACGATGCTCTGGGCGACGTGGTACGGGCGCGTCGGGGGCACCGGCGCTGTCGCGGGCGTGAGACGGAGCCACGGGACTCGAGCCCGCGACCTCAGGTGCGCACGCTTGCCTTGGCACTGACGGACGGTGCCCTGGCCACGACGAGCGGTCGGCGCTCTCGCGCAGACGCGGGTGATCTCGTAGGCTCGGGCAGTCCGATGCCGAGACAGCTCGCGAAGAGGGGTCAGCGATGACGACGTTCGTCCTGG
>CAZUVW010000159.1:3699-6411 GCA_964623875.1 uncultured Gaiellales bacterium | reverse complement strand
CGGGCTCGTGGGTGACCGAGAGGACGCGCACGGCGAGGCACTGTATCGCCGGCCGAGCGCGCGGGTGCCGAGCTGCGGGCGGTGGGACGTGCTGCGCCGCCGGGGGGCACGAGCGTCCCCCGGCGGCGCATCTCGAGGCCACAGCGGAGGACGACGACGTACCACGGCCTGTTCGACGTGGGGGAGGTGGAGACGGTCGTCCTCGACGACGTCGCTCCCGGGCGGGCCGCGCTCGAGCGGTTCGCCGATCGGTTGCGCAGCGGCGCCTTCGGTCTCGTCGTCTGGCTCGGGGACGGGGCTGCGGCGAGCGCGCTCGCGCCGCTCGTCCGCGCGCTGCCGACGACGACCTTCGTGTACGTCGACGGATCGCTGGACGAGGTCGGGCTCACCGGGGTGCCCAACGCGTCGGCGATCCGCTTCGCGAAGGAGGAGACCAGCGATCTGACCGGGCTCCTCACGGGGCTATCCGCCCCGCTCAGCGCGTCGCCGACGGCTCGCATCGACACGGTCGGGATCGTCGCCGGCCCACCGACGCGCGACACGCTTCGCGCGGTTCGCGGGTTCAGACGCGGTCTGGCGCAGACAGGCCCTTCCGTGGACGTGCTCGTCGGCCACGTTCCGGCCGGCGAGGATCCGCTGCCCTGCGAGACGCTCGCCAATCAGCAGATCGACGCCGGCGCCGACGTCGTCGTGTCGCTGGCGGGCCGCTGCGGTCTCGGAGCCCTCACCGTCGCCAGCACCCGAAACGTCTGGGGGATCGGCGACGACGAGGGCGAGCGGATGGGCGCGAGGCAGCGCGAGCGGCTGCTCGCGTTCGCCTATCACGACGTCGAGGTCGCGGTAACGGACGCGATCGATCGCTTCCTCTACGGGACGCTCCCTGGAGGGAAGACCCGCGTCCTCGGCCTCGAGGAGGACTACTCCGTCGGCCTGTGGTTCAACGGCGCGATCCCCGAGGCCATCGCGTCGAGGGTCGTCGACCACTGCTCGGAGCTGCGCGAGCGGTCGCAGCACGATCCGACCTGCGCCGCCTAACCGCCGCTCGCCGCGGACCACGGCGCACCGACTTCCTCGAGCGTCGGCGGGAGTCGCGAGGAGCGTGTCGTCCGTCCCGCGTCCTACCGTTCCCTGGCGACGGCAGCGAGCGACAGATCGGAGCGACTCATGAACGCCAGACCGATGTCCGGCTGGATCTTCTTCGCCGGCGTGATGATGGTCCTGATCGGGGCGCTCGACGCGCTGCAGGGGCTCATCGCGCTCTTCGAGGACGAGTACTTCGTCCCGACGCAGTCCGGGTTCCTCGTCATCGACCTGACCGGTTGGGGCTGGGTGCTGCTCATCTGGGGGATCATCCTCGTGCTCGCCGGCCTCGCGCTGCTCGGCGGCCAGGGGTGGGCGCGCTGGTTCACGATCGTCGTGGTCTCGCTCAACGTGATCGCGCAGCTCGGCTTCGTCGGCAGCAGCGCGTATCCGCTCTGGGCGCTGACCGTGATGGCGCTGAACATCATCGTCCTCTACGCGCTCGCAGTCCGCTGGGACGGCGACGGGACGGCGGAGACGGGCTGATCCCGACCGACCCGCCTCCGGGGTCGTGTGACGACCCCGGAGGCGGGCTGCACGCGGCGGGTCAGAACAGCGTCAGCTCGGTCGGCGGGGGCTCGACGGCGCCGGTCGCCGCGATTCCGGCCTCGTCCAGCAGGCCGCGGAGGATCGTGGCGCTGCGCGGGGCGAAGTCGTCGCGGTTGTTGTTGAAGAGGGCGTACACCTCGTGCGCCTCGTTCGCGAAGCCGCGGAGCGGCTCCACCCACTCGGCGAGCTCCTCGGGCGCGTACATCCAGTCGAAGCGGTCGGCCGCGGTGCGGGCGCCGCGGATGTTCCAGGTCTGCGCGTTGCGGCCGTGGAACCGGACGTACGCGACCTGGTGCGTCGCGGCGGCGACGCGCGGCGAGACGTTCGAGGCCCGGGTGAGGGGGCTGTCGACCGACACGTAGGCGAGGCCGTGCCGCTGGAGGAAGGCGAGGGTGTCGGCGCGCTCGTCCTCCTCCATCCACGAGCGGTGGCGGAACTCGATCAGCGGCACCAGCGGCTCCAGGCGCCCGCGCGCCCGGGCGAGGTCTGCCTTCGCCTCCGCGGACTTCGTGAACCGCGGGTGGTACTGGAGCAGGACGCCGCGGAGCTTGCCCGACAGCTCGAGCGGCTCCAGCGCGGCGCGGAACGCGCGGAAGTCGTCGTCGGTCGGCACGGCCTCGTGCCAGGTCATCGCCGCGCTCGCCTTGACGTGGAAGGTGAAGCCGTCGGGTGTCCGCTCGACCCAGCGCGCGGCGACCGCGGGGTCCGGGAGCGCGTAGAAGGGCGAGTCGACCTCGACGACGTCGAAGCGCTCCGCGTAGTAGCGCAGGCGCTTCTCGGCGGTCGAGACGCCACGTGGATACCAGGCCTCGAGCAGGCCCTTGTCCGCCCAGGAGCAGGTGCCGATACGGACGGTCGCAGCCACCGCGTCAAGCGTACGCTTGGGTGCGAATCCGCTTCGCGGATTCGCACCTAGGAGAGCATCCACGCTCCAGCCGGCGCACGCTCTTGGCGCGCGCTTGTCTTGCTAGGCGCGATTCCGCGAAGCGGAATCGCGCCCCGGGGGGGGCGGTGGCCCGCCCGGGCGCCGGGGCCGACCCGCCCGGGGAGGGGGGCGAGCCTGGGGTGTAGGCGGTGACCGTG
>CAZUVW010000159.1:0-3689 GCA_964623875.1 uncultured Gaiellales bacterium | reverse complement strand
CCCCGCCCGGGCGCTTCTCCCTACCGGACGGTGACGTTCGACGACCGTGCGGTGAAGCCGTTGACCGTCGCGTTCACGCACGGCACCGGCAGGCTCGCGAACTGCGAGCACAGCGCCGGCGCGTTGCGACCGACGACGACGGCCCGGGCCTGGAAGACCGTCTGCTTCGCGGTCTTCGGCAGCACCAGCGCGAACGCACCCGTGCCCTGCTTCGAGGTCACCGTACGGATCGGCTTCAGCGCCGCCCTGCCCACCGCGCCCCAGATCTGGATGCGGTTGACGACGCCCGCGCCGCCCTGGGTGAGGCGACCGCTGAGGGTCTTGCGACCCGCGACCTTCCGACCCGAGAGCGTGATCGCGCCTGGTGCGATCACGGCCGGGGAGGCGATGGTGCCCGCCGCGTTGAGCTGGCCGTTGCCGGCCTGCCACGGCGTCCAGATGCCGACCCAGGCGCCCTGCGTGACCGGGGAGAAGACGCCGTTCAGCGTCAGGTCGGCGCTCAGGAACTTCGCGCCGAACGTTGCGCCGCCCTTGTCGACCGGGATGTCCGGCGGCGGGAGGCAGAAGACGAGTGACGACGCCCCGAGCGCCGCGGTCGCACCCGAGTTCGCGACGACGTACGCCGGGAGGTTGAGCGTCTGGCCGGCCGCCTGCAGGACGAGGAGCAGCGTCGCCTGCGGCACCACGTTCTGGATGCACGCGGCCTGCGACGCCGCGGGAACCGCGCCCGGCGGCGCGACGATGATGTCGCCCTCGAGCGGCAGCAGAGCCCCGCCGAGCGCCAGGGCGCTGACCTGGGCCTTGGCGGTGCCGACCTTGGTGCCGGGAGCCGCGCTCGTGTTGATGGTCGTGCCGTTCGGGATCACGATGGCGGCGCGCGCGGTGGCGTCGTCGCCGACGGCGGACGTCGCGACGATGCGCGTCGTCGTGCCGGCGTACGTGACGGACAGCTTCGCCGTCGTGTACGCGGCCGCTGCCGTCGAGGCGAGCGCGAGCGCGGCGAGTGCCGCGAGCGCGAGCGCCCAGCTGCGGTAGCCCTTCTTCATTGTCCCTCCTGGGTGGTGGGGTCCTGGGGAGTGAGACGTCGCCGTCGCACGGCTGTCAGGGGATCTTGTCACGTCACCGCGCCGGAAGCAGCCCGCTGACGCGCACCCACTGCGCGTTGTCGTAGCGGTAGAGGTAGAGCGTCTCGAGCGGGTACGAGTCGCGCGCCCCGGTCGCCACCCGGATCCCGGGGAGCAGGAACGGGTTGCGCGACGTGTCGAGCGACCGCGCGGCCTTCAGCAGCGACGCGCGCGAGAGGCTCTTCCCCGCCTTGCGCAGCGTCTCGACCATCGTCCAGGCGACGGTCATGCCGTACCAGTTGTAGACGTCGGTCGGTCTGGCCGAGGGGGCGTGCTGCTTCAGGATCGAGCGGTAGAGCGCGACCGCGGGATCCTTCGCCCAGATCGGGTCGCTCGGGTTCTTCACGAAGGCGATCGAGAGCGCGCCCTTCGTCAGCTCCGGGGCGTTCGCCTTGGCGATCCCCATGATCGTCGGCTCGATCGAGACCGACGCGACGTAGAGCTGCGGGCGCCAGCCGAGCTTGTGGGCGGCGACGATCGCCTGGATCATGAACTTCGGCGTCGCGAACAGCATGAGCGTGTCTGCGCCGGACGCCTTCAGCTTCGCCACCTGCGACGAGACGTCGGCGGAGGTGTACTCGTAGGGCTCGCTCGCCACGATGCGGGGTCCCTTGCGGGCGATTGCGCGGGAGAGGCCGCGCGTCATGTCCTTGCCGAGCTCGGTGTTCTCGAACAGGACGGCGATCTTCGCCTTCGGGCGCCGCTTGGCGAGGTCGCGGCCGTACACGGCTCCCTCGCCCCGGTAGGACGGCAGGAAGCCGATCGTCCACGGGTAGGTCGTGGGCGACGAGCCGAGCGCGACCGAGCCGTCGCCGGCGAACAGGTGCGGCACCTTCTGCGCGTTGAGGTACTCGCGGATCGCGAGGTTGTTCGCGGTGCCCACGGAGTTGAAGATCGCCAGCACCTGATCCTGCTCGACGAGCCTCCGGGTGAGCTGCACCGTCTGCGCCGGGTTGTAGGCGTCGTCGTAGTAGCGGTACTCGATCTTGCGGCCGTTGACCCCGCCGCGTGCGTTGACCCAGTCGAAGTAGGCCTTGGCCCCCGGGCCGACCGACCCGAAGGCGGCCGCTTCGCCGGAGAGCGGAACCGTGCCGCCGATCAGCACCGTCGTGGCGGTCACGCCGGGATCTGCGCTCGTCGTCGCGCCCGCAGCTGCGGTCACGCCGAGCGCGACGAGCGCCAGGAGCGCGATGCGTCTCACCGTGTCACCGGCCTGGCGAGCGCGGGCAGGCGGAGCGTCGCCGGGCCGATCGTGATTCGGGCACCGAGCGCCATCGGCAGGTCGACGTAGAGCAGATTGCCGGGGCTCTGCGCGGTCGAGGACGACGCCAGCGTGACCGTCAGGCGAGAGCCCTTCGGCACGACCGTCGCCTGGTCGCCCAGGCGGATCGCGTAGGTGCGAGCCCCCGGCCGGGTCGGCACGCCGCCGCCGGCGACGACGATCTCCTTGCCGGCCGGCGTGCGCGCCGACAGGACCGCGACGAGGCGCGACCAGCCCCCGGAGGCGGTGGCGCGCACCCGCACGACCGGTGCGCCGAAGACCTCGGTCGCCCTCGCCAGCGGCCGGGTCGTCCGCTGCACCTTTCCGCCCAGGGCGATCGCGCGGGTCCCGGGCAGCGCCGTCGTCGTCGAGACGACCTTCGGCAGGCCCGCCAGACGCACCGGCTGTCCGCGCTCCGGCGCGATGGTGACGGGCCGCGCAGCCTCGACCGTGCCGACGCCGCGCAGATGCTGGTCGAACCACCGCACGCCGTCGGCGAGCATCGCGGGCGTGTCCGCGGCCGGGAAGGTCGACGGCGCATGGCCGTGCAGGCCGATCCAGAGCCGCTTCGGGCCCGCGAGCCGCGGCCAGGCGCTGGTCACCTGGTCGAGGCCGAAGGCGAAGTCGCGTCGTCCCTGCATGAAGTAGATCGGGGTCGTGACGCCCTTCAGCGCGGGCAGCGAGCTGCGGGCCGCAGCCCACGGCGCGATCGCGGCCGTGTTCCCGGCGAACGCTGCATCGCGGATCGCGAGCACCTCCGGGTCGACCCTCTCCGGGGGCAGGAGACCGAGGAAGCCGACCACCGCGCCCGACTTGACGAGATCCTGGGGCGCGAGCGCAGTGCGCAGGTCGGTCCACGTCTGCACGACCTCGAGCGCCGCCCATGGCGTCCCGAGGGTGAGCGAGCGAAGCAGCGCACCGCCGCCGTAGGACACGCCCCACCCTCCGACGCGGGTGTCGGACACGTCGCTCCTGCTGCGGAGCCAGTCGAAGGCGGATCGAGCGTCGGCGACCTCGCGCGGGCCGTCGATCCCGATCGTCCCCCCCGACTGCCCGTGGCCACGCGCGTCGTAGGCGAGGACGGCGTACCGGTCGGCGAGCCCCATCGCCTCGGCGACGGGGAGCACGACCTCCTTGCGGTCGCCGAGCCCGTGCAGGAAGACCACGCCCGGCCAGCCTCCGGCCGGCGGCGTGCCGGGCGGGAGAAGGAGCGTTGCGGCGAGCGGCGTGCCGTCCTCCGCCGTGATCGTGACCGCCTGGCGCGTCGCGCTCGTCGAGGTGTCGGCGGCGGTCGCCGTGGCGAC
>CAZUVW010000158.1:0-6505 GCA_964623875.1 uncultured Gaiellales bacterium | reverse complement strand
CCCCGCGCCAGCCGCTGCAGCCCGTCGTACGCCGCGTACTTGTAGGCCTCGGACAGGGTGGGCACGTTGAACGTCGAGTGGATGAAGTGGTCGATCGTCAGGCCCGCATGGAGCACCGCCTGGCCGATGTGGATCAGCTCCGACGCGTCGTCGCCCACGATGTGCACGCCGAGCAGGCGACGGTCGTCGCGGCGGAAGACCAGCTTCACGAGCCCGTCCGTCGCTCCGGCGATCCGCGCCCTCGCGTTCATCTCGAAGGGCGAGCGCCCGGACTCGACGTCGAGGCCGGCCTCCCGGGCGGCCTCCTCCGTCATCCCGACCATGCCGACCTCGGGGACCGAGTAGACGCCGAGCGGCGCGAGCGGGTCCACCGTCTCCTTGAACGAGATCCCGAACGCGTGGCACGCGGCCACCCGCCCCTGCTCCATGGCCGCGGACGCCAGGCCGGGCGGGCCGATCACGTCGCCGGCCGCGTAGATCCCCTCGGCCGTCGTGCGGTAGGTCTCGTCGACGACGATGCGGCCGCGCTCGTCGGTGTCGACGCCCGCTTCCTCCAGGCCGATCCCCTGCGTGGTCCCGGTCCGCCCCGAGGCGAACAGCGCGGCGTCCGCCACCAGCGTCTGCCCGTCCGAGAGGCGGAGCGTCAGGTCCCCATCCACGCGCTCGGTGCGCTCCACGCTGGTCTCCGAGAGCAGCCGCATCCCGTGACCCTGGAACACCGCTCCGAGCGCCTCGGAGATCTCGGCGTCGGCGAACGGCAGCAGGCGCGGGCCGCGCTCGACCATCGTGACCTCGGCGCCGAGCGCCAGGAAGATCGACGCGTACTCGCAGCCCACCGGCCCTCCGCCGACGACCACGAACCGGCGGGGGATCCGCCGCAGCTCGAGGATCGACTCGGAGTCGTGGACGTCCGGGTCCTCGAACGGGACCCCGGGCGGGTGGAAGGGGCGCGACCCGGTGGCGAGGAGCACGACCTCGCCCGCCAGCACCCGCTCGCCGGAGGGGGTCGCGACGTGCACCGTGCGGTCCGGCCCCAGGCGTGCCTCGCCCTGCACGTACCCGATCCCGTGACGCTCGAGGTTGCGGCGGACGGCGTCGACGGACAGGCGCACGACCTCGGCGGTCCGGGCGCGCATGTGCTCGAGGACCGTGTCGGGGCTGAGGTCGATCCCGGCCCCGTACAGGTCGCGGCGGCGGAACCCCGTGAGGTACAGCGCCGCCTCCCGCAGGGTCTTCGTGGGGACCCCGGTCTTGCTGGCCGCCGACCCGCCCGGGTCGGCCCTGCGGTCCACGATGGCGACGCGCTTGCCGAAGTACGCGGCCTGGGCCCCCGCCTTCTCGCCGGCCGGGCCCGCGCCGATCACCACCAGGTCGAACCGCTCTGACGTCACGGTCGCCCAGGATAGGACGGACCGGCCCACCTCGACCCGCGCGAACGGACCCCGAACGTGAGGAACGGCCGGAACCCGAAGGCCCCAGCCGTTCCTCGAGCGGAACCATACGGTGCCGGGCGCCCCGCCGTCAAACGCAGCGGGCCGTCTTGTCACTCTTCTTCGCCCGGGCGTGCGGGGCGTCTCCCGGCGTAGTGTTGGACCATGCTCACCTGCCCGGCCTGCGGGACCGAGAACCCCGAGGGCGCCCGCTTCTGCAACGGGTGCGGGACCGAGCTCGCGGAGGCCGAGCCCCGGCGCAAGGAGCGCAAGTACGCCACGGCGCTCTTCGCCGACCTGGTGGGCTCGACCGCGCTGGCGGAGCGCGAGGACCCCGAGGTCGTGCAGTCGGTCGTCGGGCGCACGTTCGACCGCCTCTCCGAGGAGATCGCGCGGTACGAGGGCCTGCTCGAGAAGTTCATGGGCGACGCCGTGCTCGCCGTGTTCGGGGTCCCGCGCGCGCACGAGGACGACGCCGAGCGCGCCGTGCGGGCCGCGCTCGAGATGCACGCCGTCCTGTCCGAGCTGAACCGCGGGTTCGCCGCCGAGGGAAAGCCCACGCTCGAGATGCGGATCGGGATCGAGGCCGGCGAGGTCCTGGTCGACGTCGAGCGCGTCTCGGGTCCGCGCGACCGGATGCTGACCGGCGACGCCGTCAACACCGCGGCCCGGCTCCAGTCGGCGGCCGACCCCGGCGCGATCGTCGTCGGGCCCGGCGTCTACGCGAGCACCAAGGACGTGATCGAGTACCGCGACATGGCGCCGCTCACCCTCAAGGGCAAGGCCGAGCCGGTGCCCGCCTGGCGGGCGCTGCGGATCAAGGCCCGCACGCGGGGCGAGCGGCCGCAGCTGGGTCTGGAGGCCCGGCTGGTCGGGCGCGACGAGGAGCTCGCCGTGCTGAAGCAGACCCTCCTCCGGGTGGAGTCCGAGGGCCGGCCCGCGCTCGTCACGATCGTCGGGCCCGCGGGCGTCGGCAAGTCGCGCCTGGTCGTCGAGCTCGAGCGCTTCGTCGACGGCCTCCCCGATGACGTCTACTGGCGGCGCGGACGGTGCCTCGCGTACGGGAACACCTCGTACTCGGCGTTCGCCGACGCGATCAAGGCGCAGTGCGAGATCTTCGAGGACGACCCGGCCGAGGTCGCCGCCAAGAAGGCCGGGGCCGCGGCGCGCGAGCTCTTCGGCGACGACAGCGTCGTGCCGGCGCTCCGCACGCTCGTCGGCGCGGGCGAGGCGCGGGCGATGAGCCGCGAGGACCTGTTCGAGGCGTGGCGCCGGTTCCTCGAGCGCCTGGCCGCCCGCTACCCGCTCGTCCTCGTGCTCGACGACCTCCACTGGGCCGACGACGGGCTCCTGGACTTCGTCGAGCACGTCGCGGACTGGGCGCAGGGCCCGATCATGGTCGTCGCGACCGCCCGCGCCGAGCTGCTCGAGACCCGGCCCACGTGGGGCGGCGGCAAGCGGAACGCGGCGTCGATCTACCTGGACCCGCTCTCGGAGGCCGAGGGCGAGGCGATGCTCGACGACCTGCTGCCGGGACCGATCGCGCCGGAGCTCAAGCGCTCGATCGTCGAGCGGAGCGAGGGCAACCCCCTGTACGTCGAGGAGATCGTCCGCAAGCTGATCGACGACGGCGTGCTCCGCGCGACGGAGGCCTCGCGCTGGGAGATCGCCCAGCCCGTCGGGGACATCGAGCTGCCGCGCTCGGTCCAGGGGCTGATCGCCGCCCGCCTGGACGGCCTGCCCGATGACGAGAAGGCGATCCTGCAGGACGCCGCGGTCGTCGGGCGCGTCTTCTGGGTGGGCGCGGTCGCCGAGCTCTCCGGCCGCCCGGTGCCCGAGGTGCGCGACGCCCTCGGACGCCTGCGCGTCAAGGAGATCGTCGTGCCGCACGAGCCGTCGTCGTTCTCCGACGAGCACGAGTTCGCCTTCCGCCACAACCTCCTGCGCGACGGTGCCTACGAGTCGCTCCCCAAGGCCCTGCGCGCGGACAAGCACGTCGGCGTCATGCGATGGGCCGAGCGGCGTGCGGGCGACCGCGTCGACGAGATCGTCGAGCTGATCGCGACCCACGAGGTCGAGGCGCTCCGGTACCTCGAGGAGCTCGGCGAGGCCCGACCCGACCTGCAGCGGAGCGCGTTCGAGCACGCCTGGGCGGCCGCGCGCCGGACGGCGACCCTGTGGCTCGGCGCCGAGAGCACCCGCTGGTTCCGCGAGGCCGAGCGCCTGGCGGACGCGCTCGAGCTCCCGCTCCAGGAGCGTGCGGCGCTGCACCGCGAGCACACCCACGCCTCGTGGGGCCGCGACCCCACGGCCGAGACCGAGCGCGTCGCGAGGCGGGCGATCGAGGCATCCGGCGCGGTGGGCGACGACCTGGGCGTCGGGTGGGCGCAGGCCCGGCTCGTCGTGCCGCTGATGCAGCTCTCGCGCCACGACGAGGCCGAGCGCGCCGGACGGACGGCGGTCGAGCTGCTGGAGCCGCTCGGGGAGAGCGCGGAGCTCGCGCAGGCGCTCCACACCCTCGGGTGGTTCCTGTGGCGGCGCGGGCGCGAGCTGGAGGCGGAGCCCATGCTGCGCCGGGCGGTGGACATCGCGGCACGCCTGGACGAGGCGATCGTGCACGCCGAGGCGACCCAGACGCTCGCGGTGTGCCTGGCAAGCCTCGGCCGGTCCTCCGAGTTCATCGCGCTGATGGAGGAGGCGTTCCGGCTCGCCAAGGAGGCCGGCGACAACTCGAACCTGATGCGCGCCTACAACAACATCGCCAACGCCAGGACCGCAGCCACCGGGCCCGCCGCCGCCGAGGAGGTCCTGCGTGAGGGGCTCGAGCTGGCCCTCCGCTCCGGGTCGATCGGGAACGCCGGATGGATCGCGGGGTCGCTCGGCGACACCCTGGTGCTGCTCGGACGGCTCGAGGAGGCCGAGGACCGGGAGCGGCAGGCCGTCGATCTCGCTCGGCGGGTGGGCGACGAACCGCTGCTCGGGATGCGCTTGCTCGCGCTCGCGGGGGTCGTGCTGATGCGCGGCCGGATCGACGAGGCGACCTCGATCCGCGACGAGGCCCTGCCGGTGATGGCGGCGAACCCGGAGCCGCAGAGCGACCTGTTCCTCCCATGGTTCGACGGGTACCTGGCCCTCGCGCGGGGCTCCGTGCGGGAGGCGGCGGAGCGCTTCGTCGAGGCCGCGGAGCTCCTGCTCGCCATCAACGTGGACAACGCCCCCGAGCTCATCCCCGAGTGCGTCCGCCGGCTCGTGCTCCTGGGCGACCCGGATCGGGCGGCGCGGTACCGTATCGAGCCGTCTGGGTCGGTCCACACGAGGGCCCACGCCCGGTCGGTCGACGGACTGCTCGAGCCGGACGCCGCCCGATCGGTCGAGCTGCTCGAGGGCGCCGTTGCGGACCTCGAGGCCCTCGGCATGCGGGTCTACGCGGCCCAAGCCATGATCGACCTCGGCCGCGCGATGGCTCGCGCGGGCCGGGACCCCCGCGCGGTGCTCGAGCGCGCCCGGGAGATCCTGATCGAGTGCGACGCACGCCTGTTCCTGCCCGAGGCCGACGAGGCGCTCGCCGGCTAGATCGGTCGCGCCGGCACGCGGCCGTCGAGCATGTGGTCCCTCAGGCGCTCGAAGGAGGCAGCCTTCGAGCACCCCTCGTCCCGCGCGGCCCGGGCGCGGGCGCGCCGCAGGTACTCGGGGAGGGGGACGTCCTCGCCGGGGCCGAACCCGAGCTCGGGAAGGTGCCGCAGCAGGGCAGCCTTGGACCACGCGTGGAGCCGATCCATGGAGGAGAACAACCCGAGGATGCCGATGCGGAACCGCTCGACCTCGGCCTCTGCCGCCGGCTCGCGCGACAGGACGGCCTGCGCGGGCAGCATGAGGTGGCCGGGGGGGTCGTAGGTGCGGGCCTGGAACGAGTGGGGGCCGACCGGGATCAACCACACCCGGAGCTCGTCGTTCAGCTCGACGACGCGGCGGCTGCACTCTCGGCAGAACCAGACGCTGAACTTCGAGCCGCTCGCAAGGACCTCCTTCAGGCAGCACTCGCACAGGTCCACGTACCGGTTGAAGTCGAACCCAGCCCACGTGGGCTCCTTCGGATCCCTGCGGCACGAGCACCGCTGGCTCCCGCGCTCACGTCGGGGATCGAGGTCGCGCGGCTTCCCGTACAGGCCGGCGCAGGCGCCGCAGACCCACATCCCCTCGGAACCGGCGACACGGTCACGACCCATGGTGAACCTCCTTCCCGGAGGACACCCGATGCCGCGGACGCGCACGGACCGCCGAGCCGACGGATCACGCTGCGCCGTCGGACACTTGGTTGCCGTTTCGAACGGCCGCATCCCGCTCGCGCGGAGGCACCTTGGGTGTCCGTCCCAGGTTGCCGGGCCCAGCCCTGCGCCGGGCCTCTCTTGATGCGCTTCACATCCTACGGGTGGGTACCGACACGCGGCGCGCCCGCCGGGAAGCGACCCGACGGCCGCCCCCGTCCTCGGGTCTGCGTCACGGGCCCGGGTCCCGAGCGACCCGCCGCCTCGAAACGGAGCGGCTCGAGCGCGGTGTCGAGCGCTGAACACGATCAGTCCGGCGGCGACGGCGAGGGGAGCTCGGGCGACGGCAGTTCGGCGCCTCCTTCCGGGATCGACGGGGTCGTGGACGGCAGCGCGATCTCCCCGATGCGACTCGGGCGAGGCGTTCCGCTCGCAAGACCGCCACCCTCACCGGTGCAGCCCACCGAGTCCGGCAGGAAGAAGCTCCCCCGTGGATCCGCCCGGATGGGCGAGCCGTCAACCGTTCGCCGCGCCGCGCTCCTGGAGACCGGCGATCCGGTGCATGTCGTCCCGGTTCGTGACGTACAGCCGCTTGTACAGGTCGTAGAGCTCGTCGTAGACGGGCGCGGCCGCGGGGTCCGGCTCGACCACGTCGGCGACGCGGGACCACTCCTCGTCGGGCCCGACGAGGCCTGCGGCGATGCCCGCGAAGTAGGCGTCCCCGTAGCTCGCGCCGATGGTCACGGCGGGGATCTCCTGGGGCAGGCCCGTCGCATCCGAAACGATCTGCGCCCACAGCGTGCCCTTCGT
>CAZUVW010000157.1:0-6548 GCA_964623875.1 uncultured Gaiellales bacterium | reverse complement strand
TGCTGGCAGGACGCTGGGACGCACGCGCCGCCGCTACGATCGGCCGGGCGTGGACCTCGACCTCGAGCCCGAGCACGAGCTGATCCGCGACACGGTGCGCGCGTTCGCCCGCGAGCGGGTCGCGCCGGTGGCGGAGGAGCTCGACCGCACGTCGCGGTTCCCGCTCGAGCTCGTCGCCGAGCTGGGCGAGCTGGGGCTGATGGGCATCCCGATCCCCGAGCGCTACGGCGGGGGCGGCAGCGACACCGTCGCGTACGCGCTCGCGATCGAGGAGCTCGCGCGGATCGACTCGTCCGTCGCGATCACCCTCGCGGCGCACACCTCGCTCGGCACGATGCCGATCCTCCTCTTCGGCAGCGACGAGCAGCGCGAGCGCTGGCTGCCCGACCTCGCGAGCGGCCGACGGCTCGCTGCCTTCGGTCTGACCGAGCCCGACGCGGGCTCCGACGCGGGCGCGACGCGAACGACCGCCGAGCTGCGCGACGGGCGCTGGCTGGTGAACGGCTCGAAGATGTTCATCACGAACGCGGGCACCCCGATCAGCTGGGGCGTCACGATCACCGCGCGCACCGGCACCGACGAGATCTCGAACCTCGTCGTCGAGAACGGGACGCCCGGCTACGAGCTCTCCGAGCCGCTGCACAAGCTCGGCTGGCGGGCCTCGGACACACGTGGGCTGACGTTCGAGGACTGCTCCGTGCCCGAGGACCACCTGCTCGGGGAGCGCGGCGCCGGCTTTCGGCAGTTCCTCCAGATCCTCGACGGAGGACGGATCTCGGTCGCCGCGATGGCGGTCGGCCTCGCCCAGGGCGCGTACGACCTCGCCGCGCCCTACGCGAAGCAGCGGGTGCAGTTCGGGAGGCCGATCGCCTCGTTCCAGGCGGTGCGGTTCCGGCTGGCGGACATGGCGGTCGAGATCGAGGCGGGGCGGCGACTCGTGCTCCAGGCAGCGTGGCTCAAGGACCGCGGGCGGCCGTTCGCGCTCGAGGCGGCGATGGCGAAGCTCTACACCGGCGAGATGTCGCATCGAGTGGTGGACGCGGCGCTCCAGCTGCACGGCGGCTACGGGTTCGTGGACGAGTCGCCGATCTCGCGCCTCTACCGCGACCAGAAGATCCTCGAGATCGGCGAGGGCACGAACGACGTGCAGCGCATGGTGATCGCGCGACACCTCGACCTCTGACTGGGGGAACCCCTGGGTCCCCCACGAACCCCCTCCTCCCGCGCACCGCACGGATCGACCGCACGTGGCCTCCCGGCCGGCGAAGCCGGCCTCCGGCCGCGAATCGGGTGGCGCACCGACGCTGACCACCTCCCGTAGGGGCCCGGCATGCCCGGCCCGCTCCTCGACACTTCACGCGCGAAAGCGGAGGCGAGTGGTACCGTCGCGGCGGATGCTGTTCCTGCAGTTCCTGAACGAGGATCTCGGCTGCGCGTCCTACCTCGTCGGGTGCGAGGGCGCGGGCGAGGCCCTCGTGGTCGACCCGCCCTATGCGGTCGAGCCGCTGCTCGAGGCGGCGGCGAAGCACGACGTGCGCATCGTCCGGGTGATCGAGACGCATACGCACGCCGACCACGTCTCCGGCCACGGCCGCCTCGCGCTGGAGCACGGGATCCCGGTCAGCATCCACCCCGCTGCCGAGGTCGCCTATCCGAGCGATCCGCTCGAGGACGGCGCCGAGGTGACGGTCGGCAACGTCACGCTCCGCTGCATCCACACCCCGGGCCACCGGCCCGAGCACTGCTGCCTGGCGGTGATCGACCACACCCGAGCGGAGGAGCCGTGGCTGCTTCTCACCGGCGACTCGCTGTTCGTCGGCGACGCGGCGCGGCCCGATCTCGCGGTGGGCGCGCAGGAGGGCGCAGCCGGGCTCTTCCACTCCCTCGCCCGGCTGCTCGAGCTGAACGACGGCGTCGAGGTCTACCCCGGTCACGTGGCGGGCTCGCTGTGCGGCAAGGCGATGAGCTCGAAGGGCTCCACCACGATCGGCTTCGAGCGCCGCTTCAACCCGATGCTCGCGTTCTCCGACGTCAACGCCTTCGTCGCCGAGTCTGCGTCGATCGCCGCGCCGAAGCCGCCGAACCTCGGGCGCATCGTGGACGTCAATCGCGGGCCCTTCCTCGGCAGCCTCCCGGTCGTACAGGAGCTCGCGCACCCGCCCGCCGGTGCGCAGCTGCTCGACGTCAGGTCGGTGGACGCGTTCCTCGCGGGCCACGTCCATGGCGCGCTGAACGTCCCCGTCTCGGGCACCAGCTTCTCGACGAAGGCAGGCTTCGTGCTCGACGCGACGCAGCCGACCTGCATCCTCGCCGAGAGCCACGACGAAGCGCTCCGCGCAGCCGCCGGCCTCCGCTCGGTCGCGTTCTTCGACCTGCCGGGCTACGTGCTCGGGACCGGCCCCGAGCGGATCGACCCGGTCTCGGTGGACGAGCTCGACGCGCTCGTGGCGGCGGGCGCGCTCGTCGTGGACGTCCGCGAGCCGGACGAGCTCGCGATCGGGGCGATCCCCGGCAGCGAGAACGTCCCCTACCGCCTCGCCGGGACCGCCGAGCTCCCGCGCGACCGCACGCTGGTGACGGTCTGCGAGACCGGCCCGCGCGCCGCGATCGCCGCGAGCGTGCTCAGCTCGCGTGGGTACGACGCGCGCCCCGTCGCCGTCGGCGGGCTGCTCGACTGGCTCGCGCGCGACCGCGCGGCCGCCGTCTGAGCTAGGAAGCCGCTCGGCGCAGCGTCGCGGCGAGCTCGTCGATCCGGGCCAGCTGCGCGGTGGCGTCGACCGCGCGGTAGAACGCCGCCGCGAGCTGGAGCTGACGGAGGGCCTCCGCAGGGTCAGACGCGGCGAGCGAGGTCGCCGCGAACTGCCGGACGCGCGCCTCCGGGGTGACGGCACCCATCGCGCGCAGCACGTCCGCCGCTGCGCCGGGGTCGCCGTGGCGGATCAGCCTTGCCGCCTCCGTCCACGGCGTCTCCCAGAGACCGAAGAGCGCCTCGGGGAAGGGATCGTCGCGCAGGACGGCCCATCCGAGCGACATGGCGAGCACCCAGTGGCCGCCGTAGCCCTCCGAGCGCGCGATCTCGTCGAGCAGATCCCGCGCATCCTGGGCGCGCCCCACGTCGGCGAGAAGCAGCGCAGCATGAGCGAGCGCGGGCTGCAGCGCCTGCGGGTCGCCGATCGTCCTCGCCTGGTCGAGCGCCCAGTCGACGTCGGCCGAGCGCAGCGTGCCCTCGCGGGCGAGCTCGATCTCGACGTCGGCGAGGAGCACCGGGACGTCCATGTAGTGGGGCACGCCCCGCTCGCTGCTCGCAGCCAGGCACTCGCGCCCGATGCGCACCGCGTCGTCCCACTCCCCCAGCATGGCGGCATCGATCACGACTTCGCGCTGGAGCCAGTCCGTGAACGCCGTGTTGTCGAGGCGCTGTGCCAGGGCGAGCCCGTCGGCATGGAACCGCGAGGCGGTCAGCAGCTCACCGCGCTCCCACTCGAGCGATGCGACGTTGACGTAGCAGCGCGGCGTGTCGGGTGAGCCGATCTCGAGCGCGAGCTCGAGGGCGCGCCGCACCGATGCGAGTCCCTGCTCGAGCCGACCGGCGTTCGCCTGCGCGACGCTGAGCGAGTTGAGCGCATGCGCCTCCGCACGACGATCGCCGAGCGCGCGGGCGATGGCTACCGCCTCCTCGCCGAGCGGCAGCGCCTCCTCGGGTCGCCCCATGATCGCCATGCGCACGGCCACGGTCGAGAGCACCTCGCTGCGCGCCGCAGTCGGCCCGACGTCCGCGACCAGCTCCAGGGCCCGGTCGTGGAGCTCCGGCCGGGGTGTCTGGGCGTTCCAGAGGTAGCGGTCGAGGGTCACGATGCCGATCGCCGCCAGCTCCTGCTTTCCCGCCGCGACGAGGCCGTCGATCGCGCTCTCGAGGTCGGTCGAAGGGTCGGCACCGACGCCCTCGGCCCACATGAGAGCTCGCCCGTAGCGGAAGCGCAGCTCGGGATCCGACTCCCCGTCGGGCAGCAGCTCCAGCGCCCGTCGGTAGTGGCGGGCGGCGCGGGTGTCGATGTTGAGCGCCGTCGCGCGATCGCCCGCATCGCGGAGCGCCGACACGGCGAGCGGCCTCAGGTCGCTCACGTCGACACCTGCGGCCTCGCCGTACGAGATCGCGGCCTCGAGGTGGTGGACGAGCGTCTCTGCCCGGTCCTCGGCGCGGTCGCTCGGCAGCCCCCTGATCCAGTCGGCGGTCGCCCGGTGCTTCGCGGAGCGCGCAGCGCGAGGGATCTGCCCGTACGCCGCGTCGCGCACGAGCGCGTGCAGGAACACGTACTGGCGCGCGCCCTCGACCGCGGAGCGGCGCTCACGGCGGACGAACTCCCTCCGCTCGAGCGAGCGCAAGCCGTCGTCGAGCTCGTCGTCGGAGAGACCCGACAGCGTTCCGAGCGCATCCGTCCAGAACACCTTGCCCAGCACGGCTGCATCCTGCAGGAGCGCCTTCTCGGCTGCGTCGAGACCGTCGATCCGCGCAGCGACGATCCCCTGCAGGGTCTCGGGCAGCGCGGTGCCGACCTCGCCGCTGTCGAGCATCCGCGCCAGCTCCTCGGCGAAGAGCGGAACGCCGGCGGCGCGCTCGACGATGGCGGCCTGGGTCGCCGCCGCGAGGGCGCTTCGCTCGAGCAGACCGTGCAAGAGGCGCGCGGTCTCCTCGTCCGACAGCGGGGCGAGCGAGAGCGTGACGGCGTTCAGCTTGCCCCCACCCCAGCCCGGGCGCCGCGCGAGGAGCTCGGGCCGAGCCGTGCAGACGATCAGCAGGGGCACGGCGTCGAGCCGCTCCGTCAGCTCGTCGATGAAGTCGAGCAGGTCGTCGTCCGCCCAGTGCAGGTCCTCGAACACGAGCACCGCCGGCCCGCGCTCGGCGAGCGCCTCGAGGAACCGTCGCCGGGCCGCGAACGCCTCGGCGCGCGCTGGCTCGCCCGCGCTGCCCGGGAGCCCGACGAGCGCGCCGAGATGGCGCTCGATCCAGACCGCTTCCGTCCGGTCCTCGACGAGGTCTCGCACCGCGCGGGAGAGCTTCGACGACGCGACCTCCGCCGTGTCGGACTCGAGAACGCCCGCCTGCGCCTTGACGATCTCGCCGAGCGCCCAGTAGGCCACTCCCTCCCCGTACGGCAGCGACCGCCCCCGCCGCCAGGTGATGAGCTCCGGCTCCGCCTCGACGAGGCCGCGCAGCTCCTGCACGAGCCGGCTCTTCCCGATCCCGGGCACGCCCACCAGCGTCACCAGCTGTGGCCGCTCGTCGCTGCGCACGCGCTCGAGCGCGTCGGCGAGCACCGACACCTCCCGCTTGCGCCCGACGAGAGGAGCTCGGCCGACCGTATCGTCCTCGAGGCCGAAGCTCGACCGAGTCCCGACCACGAGCCAGCACGCGACCGGCTGCGCCTTCCCCTTGGCCTCGATCGGCGTGTGCTCGACGAGCTCGATCGCCCGCTCGGTCGCCCGCCTCGTCTGCTCGCCGACGAGGATGCCTCCTGCGGGAGCAGCGGATTGGAGGCGGGCCGCGGTGTTGATGACGTCGCCAGAGACGAGCCCCTCGCCGAGCTCCGGCCGCGCGTCCAGCGCGACGAGCGCCTCCCCCGTGTTGACGCCGATCCGCACCTCGAGCGCGAGCCCGGGGTCGGCCTCGTTCAGCTCCGCGATCGCGTCCTGGATCGCGATCGCCGCGCGCACCGCGCGCTCGGGGTCGTCCTCGTGCGCCGCCGGCGCGCCGAAGACGCCGACGACGGCGTCGCCGATGAACTTCTCCACGGTGCCGCCGTGCCGCTCGAGCTCGTGACGGAGCCGGGCGTGGTACGGAGCGAGCACCGCGCGCACGTCCTCGGGGTCGAGCGACTCCGCGCGAGCGGTCGACCCGACGATGTCCGCGAAGACCACGGTGACGACCTTGCGCTCCTCCCGTGTCGGCGGTGCGACCACGAGTGCCGCGCCGCAGCCGTTGCAGAAGCGCGAGCCGGCCGGGTTCTCGTGCCCGCAGGCGGCGCAGACGATCACGCGAGGAGTCTACGAGCGACGTTCGGTCAGCGCAGGCGCACGACGGTGAAGCCCTCGTCGACGAGCCCGCGGATCACGGTCTGCGAGTGCTCCTCGTCGCGGGTCTCGAGCGTGAGCTCCGCCTCGGTCTGCAGCACGCCGATGTTGCGCCCCTCGCGGTGGTGCGCGACGGCGATGACGTTCGCCCGCTCGTCGGCGATCACCCGGACGATCCGCGCGAGCTGTCCGGGCCGGTCGGGGATCAGGATCTTCACCACGAGGTAGCGCCCCGATGCGGTCAGCCCGAACCGGACGACCGACACGAGCGTCGTGGCGTCGATGTTGCCGCCCGCGAGCACCGCGCAGGCCGCCCCCTCGCCGCCGACGCGCCCGGCGAGCAGCGCGGCGACGGGCGCGGCACCGGCCCCCTCGGCCACGAGCTTCGACCGCTCGGCGAGCAGGACGATCGCCTCGGCGATCTCCTCGTCGTCCACGACGACGATCTCGTCGAGCAGCTCGTGGAGGATGGGCGCCGT
>CAZUVW010000156.1:0-6560 GCA_964623875.1 uncultured Gaiellales bacterium | reverse complement strand
GAGCCCGAGGATGATCACGAGGTTCCAGGCGACCGGGGTGAGCGCCGGGATCGTGAAGTGCTCGTAGGCGTTCAGGATCCCGACGACGACCCCCGTCAGGCCCAGCAGCACCACGATCGGGAACATGATCCGCGCGAGGGCGATCGCGAGATCGACGTCACCGCCGGGATCGCCGAACGGACGCAGCAGGAGCGGCGTGAGCAGGATCAGCACGGCCGTCAGCGAGCCGAGCCCGAGCAGGACGAGCCAGAAGATCGTCGAGGCGACACGCCACGCCCGCTTCCGGTCGGTCTCGAGGAGCTCGCTGAAGATCGGCACGAAGGCGCCGGACAGCGCCGCGTCGGCCACCAGCGCCCGGAAGAGGTTGGGGATCTGGAACGCGACCGTGAACGCGTTGACCAGCCCTGCGACGCCGAAGAAGTACGCGGCGACCATCTCGCGCACCAGGCCGAGGACACGCGAGACGCCGGTCGCCACCGCGAAGATCGCGGTCGAGCGGGCCAGGTGCCTCCGGTGGGCGACGGCCGCGTCGCGAGACCCGGGCGCGGGCGTCACGTCGGCGCCCGCTGGGAGGCGGTCGCCGGCGTCGCTCGGAGGGCGGCGGTCGGCTCCGCCCCCGTCGTCCCGCACCGCCTCGCGATCCGGCTCGTCGGAGCTCATCGGCACACATTCGGCACGCGTCGGTGACTGCCTTGCGCGCCCGTGGGCGATAGCATCGACAGCGGGGCGGAGGAGTGGTGGCCCCCTGAGCCCCTGACCAGGAGAGGACGCCGCCGCTCTGCTACGATCCCGCAGCCCGCAGGACGGCGGGCAACCTCACGTATGCCGAACATCAGACAGCAGGAGAAGCGCGTCCGGATCGCGAGCCGCCAGCGGCTCGAGAACCTCCGCTACCGCTCGACGATCAAGACCCTCCAGCGCCGGTTGGCCGACGCGGTCGCCGACGGGGACGAGGCGACGGTCGCGGCCGCCCATCGCGAGCTCGTGAAGACGGTCGACCGGGCTGTGAGCCGTGGCGCGCTGCACAAGAACACGGCCGCGCGCAAGAAGTCGCAGGCGGCGCGCCTCGTCGCCGACTCGTCGGCAGCGACCGCCTAGCGCCGTCGTCCCGGCTCCCCGCTGATCGCGGCGAGGGCGCGCTGCAGCTCGAGCGCGGGCGCGAGACGGCTGCCGCCCTTGAGCGCATGGTCGAGCGCGGCCACTCGCAGGGTCGCGTCGTCCAGCTCGGCCTCGGAGAAGGCATCGGCCTGGCGCATCAGCTTCTCGGCGTAGAAGGGGTGGAGCTTGAGGCGCTCGGCGATCTCGCGCGGCCTTCCACCCGCCGCTCCCTCGCGCTTCATCTGGCGGAGCTTGCCGAGGTGCGCGCCGATCGCCGCTGCGAGCCGAGCTGCCTCGTCGCGGTGCGACTTCTCCGAGCGCTCGAGGATCGCCTCCATCGCCTCCAGAGCCTGCGCCCGATCACGCCCGCCCCACGCATCGGTGATCGCGAAGACCTTCGTCTCCGCGGTCGCGGCCGTCAGCCGCTCGACGTCGACCTCCGTCACCTCGTCCTGGCCGGCCCACGTCGCGAGCTTGTCGACCTCCTGGGCGAGTGCGTGCAGATCGGTGCCGACCAGCCTGACCAGCAGGGCGCATGCTTCCGGCGCCGCCGTCACACCGAGAGCGCGGAACCGATCGGCGACCCACCTCGTCTGCTGGTTCTTCGCGACGTCGTAGGTGAGCACGCTGCCAGCCTTGGCAACGGCCTTGACGAGAGCCGAGTCCCGCTTGGCCTCTTCGCAGACCAGGCAGAGCACGGTGCCCGGAGCCGGGGATCTGACGTAGCCGACGATCGTCTCGAGGTCGGCCGCCTTCCAGGTCGCTCGGAGGCGTCCGTCCTCGCCGCGACGCCCGTCGACGGCGTCGACGAGCACCAGGTGCGAGTCGCCGAACAGCGTCCCGGCGTTGCACGCGGCGACGACCGTGGCGACGTCGTCGGTCACCGCGCTGAAGCGGTCGATCGACCCGGCAGCGAAGCGCGCGCGCAGCCGCTGCACCGCGAGCTCCACCTTCGGGCGGTCGCTCCCGGCGATCACGTACACGGGGTCGAGCTCGGCCACGTGCCCGAGCCTATCCTCCCGTGCGGACCGTCATGGCACGGCCGTCGCTCTCGATCACGACCGGCCCGTCTCGATCGGTGCGCAGCACGTCGAGACCGGCGACCGCGTCGAGCGCCGCCAGCGTCTCGGGGGTCGGATGGCCGTAGTCGTTGCCCGCCCCCACCGACACCACCGCCACGCGCGGACGCAGCCGCCGCAGCAGCTCGGGCAGTCCCGGGTCGGCCGAGCCGTGATGCGCGACCTTGAGCACGTCCACCCGTGGCAGCCTCAGACGGAGCATGACGACCGACTCGGCATCGGCGGAGAGCAGCGCGCTGGTCGAGCCGAACCGCGCGAGCAGGACGACGGCCCGGAGGTTCGGATCCTCCCCCGGCGGCCCCGTTCCGTCCGGCCACAGAATGTCCAGCCGGAGTCCGCCGACGCGGAGGACGTCGCCGGCGCGCGCCAGCCGGATGCGCACGCCTCCACGTCGCGCCGCCTCGAGGGCAGCCCGCTGGTCGGGCGATGCGGACGGGTCGAGTCCCGGGTTCAGCACGACTCCGACCGCCAGCCTGCGGAGCACGTCGGCCGCACCGCCGACGTGGTCGCGCTGGGGGTGGGTGAGGACGATCGCGCTGAGCGCGCGCAGGCCGCCGCGGCGGAGCTGCCCTGCCACGTCCGCCTCGGGCGGGCCCTGGTCGACGAGCACGGCGCCGGCGCGAGTCTCGAGCAGGATCGCGTCGCCCTGCCCCACGTCGAGCACCGTCAGGCGGAGACCCGCGGGCGGCGCCCAGGCCGGCCGGTCGCTCAGCGCCCACCAGCCGACGAGCGCCGTGAGCCCGAGGGAGGCCGTGACGAGCGTCGCTCCGGCCCGCCTCGCGCGCGGCGGGCGGGCGATGAGGACGAGCGCGACGCCGACGACGCCGAGGGCCCCGACCGCCCCCCACGAATCGATCTCCGCACCCGGGAGCGACGCGAACGTGCGCGCGACGAAGGCGATCCATGCGCCGCACCACCCCGCCAGCCACGCCAGCGCCGCCGCGCTCGACGGTGACACCGGCTCGACGAGCGCCGAGGCGAGCGCGAGGCCCACCAGGGGCGGCATCGCGGGCTCGGCGAGCACGTTCGCCGGCACCGTCCACAGCGGGACCGCCTCGAAGTGCAGCCACACGATCGGCGCGGTCACGGCACCGCAGGCGGCCGCGACGGCGAGGAGCTCGGCGGGCCGCCCGCGGATCGGCGTCCCTTCGAGCCGACGGGCCAGCCGTGGGACGACGACGAAGATCGCAGCGACGGCACCGAACGAGAGCTGGAAGCCGGGCTCGAGGAAGGCGTACGGCGTCCACACCAGCAGGAGGAGCGCCCCGAGGGCCATCGCGTGCCAGCGGTCGCGTGGGCGGGCCGTGAGCCACGCGAGCGACGTGAGACAGCCAGCCACGGCGGCGCGCACGACGGAGGGCTGCCAGCCTGCGGCCAGCGCGTAGGCGAGGACGGCCGCGACCGCGAGCAGCTCGCCGGCACGCCGGCCGACGAGCGCCAGCCGCGCGAGCGCCACCACCCCGAGCGCCGTGATCGCAACGTTCTGACCCGACACGGCCAGCAGGTGCATCAGCCCGCTCGCGCGAAAGGCCTCGCGCAGCGGTGGGGCGAGCTCCGACTCCTCACCGAGCACGATGCCGGTGACGAGCGCGCGGCGCTCACCGGCCGTCCCACGGGCCAGCGTGCCCTGGAGGTGCGCGCGCAGCCGGTCGGCGACGCCACCGATCCCACCCCGCCGGCCGACGATGCGCGCATCGCGTGCGCGGAGCACGACGTGGACACCCTGACGGGAGAGCCAGGCGCGCTCGTCGAAACCGGTCTCGGGCCCTCGCGGCCGAGTCGGCCGCGCGCGCACCTCGAGGACGGCTCCCTGGGGCGGCGCGCGACCCAGCGGCAGCTCGAGCAGCACGCGCTCGCGCAGCGTGAGCCCGTCGAACCGGGTGACGACCGCGGGCGCCCGCAGCGCGTAGCGCGTCCTGCGGACGGGCCCGGTGACGACGACGCGGGCCGACTCCGTCGAGTCGAGCCTCTGCAGCACGCTCCGCTCGAGCTGCGCGGCTCGCAGACCGCCCCAGGCGAGGCCGACGAGCGCGAGCGACACCGCCGCGAGCAGGACGCGTCGTCGACCCTGCTCGCGCGCGCCCGCCAGACCGAGCACGAGCGCGGAGACGAGGACGAGCGCGACCGCCGGTCTGAGATGGCTGCCGAGCGCGATCCCGACGCAGCCGGCGAGGACCAGCACCGTCGGCCAGCTCCGGTCGAGCAGCGGGGCCCGCCCGGCCCCGGAGGTGCTCACGGCTGCACCAGGTCCCGCAGCTGCTCCACGCGGGCAGGGCCGATGCCCGGAATCGCATCGAGATCGTCGACCGAGCGGAGTGGCCCGTTGGTCGTTCGCCAGGCGACGATCTTCTCCGCCGTGACCGGCCCGATCCCCGGGAGCTCGTCGAGCTCGTCGACCGTCGCGCTCGAGAGGCTGACCTTCGCTCCGCTGCCTGGCGTCCCCGGCGTGCCGGTCGCCGAAGGGGTGCCCGGTGGCAGACGCACCGGTACGGCGATCTGCTGCCCGTCCACGAGCGGCGCGGCCAGGTTGAGGGCCGCGAGGTCGGCCTTGGCGGTCGGCCCCCCGGCCCGGGCGAGCGCGTCGGCGACGCGAGCGCCGTCGGGGACGCGGTAGAGACCGGAGCGACGGACGGCGCCGACGACGTGGACGACGAGGCGCGGCACCGACCGGCCAGGTTCGTCGACGACGGTCAGCGGAGCGGCGCGTGCCGGGCCTCTCGTCGTCCCGGTCGCGGCGAGCCGGGAGCCGGCGAGCGCGAGCAGGGCGACGAGCGGCACCGCCGCGAGGAGCACCTGCGCCCGGGTGAGGGTGATCACCCGTCGAGCGTCGCGCAGGGGGCGTCACGGATGTGTGCCGCCTTCGTGCCGGATGTGCGCCGATCGCCTCACGCGGCCCAGGGTGGGCGAGCCGGCCGCGCTCCCGTCCCGCGCGACCGCCGAGCGGCCGGTCGCCCGGCCCGGACGCGCTCAGCCGACGAGGTTGACGAGCTTGCCCGGCACCACGATCGTCTTGCGCGGCTCGCCGGGAAGGTGCTGGCGCACCCGATCCGACGCGAGCGCGAGCGCGACGAGCTCCTCCTCGGGTGCGTCGGCCGCAACCTGCAGCCGGTCGCGCACCTTGCCGTTCACCTGGACGACGACCTCGACCACGTCGTGGACGGCGAGCGCCGGGTCGTGCTCGGGCCACGGATGCGCCCACAGCCGCTCACCGCCCAGCCGCTCCCACAGCTCCTCCGCGAGGTGCGGAGCGTACGGCTGGACGAGGCTGACGACCGTCTCGGTGGCGAAGCGCACCTCCCCGGCGCGCCCCGGGTCGTCCTTGACGCGGTAGGTCTCGTTGACGAGCTCGAAGAGCGCGGCGATCGGCGTGTGGAACTGGAAGCGGCGCAGGACGTCGTCGGTCACCTTGGCGATCGTCCGGTGCGCGCGGCGGAGGAGCTCGCCGTCGGCCGGCACCGGAGCGGGCGGTCGCGCGGCGACCTCCAGGCCGAGCCGCCAGATGCGGTCGAGCAGTCGAGCGGTTCCCTCGATCCCCGCGTCCTGCCACTCCTTGTCGGCCTCGGCGGGGCCCATGTAGAGGATGTACAGCCGCACCGCATCCGCCCCGTAGCGGGCGACTGCCTCGTCCGGAGAGACGACGTTGCCCTTCGACTTCGACATCTTCGCGCCGTCCCGGTAGATCATCCCCTGTGTGAACAGCCGCGCGAACGGCTCGCGGAAGCCGAGCAGGCCCAGGTCGTTCAGCACCTTGACGAAGAAGCGCGCGTAGAGCAGGTGCAGGACGGCGTGCTCGATGCCGCCGATGTACTGCTTCACCGGCAGCCAGTGGTCCACGATCGCCCGATCCCACGGAGCGCTGTCGTTGCGCGGGTCGGCGTAGCGGAGGAAGTACCAGGACGAATCGACGAAGGTGTCCATCGTGTCCGTCTCCCGGTGCGCCTCGCCACCGCAGTCGGGGCACGTCGTCCGCACCCAGTCCTCCGCCGCGGCGAGCGGCGAGCGGCCCTTGGGCTTGTAGTCCTCGACGTCGGGCAGCAGCACGGGGAGCTGGTCGTCGGGTACCGGCACGGTTCCGCATTGCGGGCAGTGGACGATCGGGATCGGACAGCCCCAGTAGCGCTGTCGCGAGAGCAGCCAGTCGCGCAGCCGATAGCCGATCGTCGGCTCGCCCCGCCCGCTCTCGGCGAGCCAGGCGACGATCGCCGCCAGCGCCTCTGGCGTTGCCATGCCCGAGAACTGCGCCGAGCCGACCGACCGGGCCGCATCGGTCTTGTCCGTCCACGGGAGCTCGACGACCGAGCCGTCCGCGGGCTCGACGACCTGACGCACCTCGAGCCCGAACCGCACCGCGAAGGCATGGTCTCGCTCGTCGTGCGCCGGGAC
>CAZUVW010000155.1:4374-6568 GCA_964623875.1 uncultured Gaiellales bacterium | reverse complement strand
CAGGCGCTGGAGGAGAAGCCGCTCACGGTGTTCGGCGACGGCTCCCAGACGCGGAGCTTCTGCTTCGTGGACGACCTCGTGCGTGGCCTGATCCTGCTGGCCGAGTCCGGGGAGCACCTGCCGGTCAACATCGGCAATCCGACGGAGATGAGCCTCCTCCACCTGGCCGAGGCCGTGATCCAGGCGACGGGCTCGACGAGCAAGATCGTCTACGAGGCGCTGCCGGTGGACGATCCGCAGGTGCGCCAGCCGGACATCACGCGTGCGCGCCAGCTGCTCGGCTGGGAGCCGGAGATCTCCCTCGAGGAGGGCCTGCGCCGGACACTCGACTCCCTCGAGCGGGACGCTGCGCGTGCGTAGGGCCGCGGCGGCGCTCATCGCCGTCGTGGCGGTGTCGGCAGCGCTCGCGTCGTCCGCGAGCCCCTCGTCGTTCCTGCGCGTGGGGATCTTCGACGACGGTCAGGTGCTCTACGGCGTGCCCGAGGAGGTCTTCCCCTTGATGCGCGCGACGCGCACGAAGGTCGTGCGGGTGAACCTCTGGTGGCACGGGCCCTCGATCTCGGTCGCGAAGCGCAAGCCGCGTCGCCCCGCCGATCCGGCCGACCCCGCCTACGACTGGGAGACGTACGACCGCACGGCGCGGTTCGCCGCGGAGAACGGCATCGAGCCGGTCTTCTCGATCATCGGCACGCCTCCGTGGGCCAACGAGGCGCGTGGCTGGAACGTCGCACCCGCGAAGATCGCCGACCTGCGGGCGTTCGCGGTCGCCGCGGCGAAGCGCTACAGCGGCACCTTCCGCGGGCCGAACGGGTTCATCCTGCCCCGCGTGCGGAGCTGGCTGGCCTGGAACGAGCCGAACAACCCCGTCTTCATGAAGCCCCAGTACACGCGTCGGTCGGGAGGCGGCTGGGAGATCCAGAGCGCGAAGGACTACGCCAAGATCTGCAACGCGATCGTCGGCGGCGTCAAGTCCGCGAACGCCGGTGCGAAGGTCGCCTGCGGGGTCACGGCGCCACGCGGCAACAACAACCCCAACTCGACCAGGCCGTCCATCTCGCCGACCGTCTTCGCCCGCGCCATGCGCGCGGCGGGCGCGCAGGGCTTCGACGCCTACGCGCACCACCCGTACTACGGCACGCCGGCCGAGACGCCCTCGACGAAGCCGCCGCCCGGCCCCCGCGGTCAGCCGCCGACCGCCGTGACGCTCGGCAACATCGACGTCCTCGTCGCCGAGGTGACGAGGCTCTGGGGCCCGAAGCGGTTCTGGATCACCGAGTACGGCTACCAGACCAACCCGACCGACACCTTCTTCGGCGTCACGTGGGAGAAGCAGGCCAGATACCTGCGCGAGGCGGTCGCGATCGTCCGGAAGCATCCCCGCATCGACCTGTTCCTGTGGTTCCTGCTCGTCGACGAGGCGCGGATCGAGGGCTGGCAGTCCGGTCTAGTGACGGTGGACGGCTCGCGCAAGCCCAGCTTCCAGGCGTTCCAGAAGGCGGTGGGCTAGGCGTGAGCAGGATCTCGCGCATGTACGAGGCGCACCATCGGCTGTCGCGTGACGGTGGAGACTTCGTCTTCGTTCCCGAGCGGATCCCGCTGCTCGTCGCAGCGGTCGGTGGCCCCGGGCGCCGCGTGCTCGATCTCGGCTGTCGCTCGGGCGCCGTGACGCGGCACTTCGTCGAGGGCAACGAGGTCGTCGGGCTCGACGTCGATCGCGCGGCGCTGCAGAAGGCTGCGGCGTACGGGATCGAGCCCGTGGTCGGCGACGTCGAGGAGCCGCTCCCGTTCGCCGACGGCTCGTTCGACGTCGTGGTGGCGGGCGAGCTGCTCGAGCACCTGCGCGATCCGGCGGCGCTCGTCGCCGAGGCGGCGCGCGTGCTGCGGCCCGGAGGCACGCTCGTCGGCTCCGTGCCGAACGCGTTCCGCCTCAAGAGCAGGCTCCTCTTCCTCGTCGGCAGGGCTCCGGAGGACGATCCGACGCACCTCCAGCTCTTCTCGCCGGCGTCGATCGGACGCCTGCTGCAGGGCTTCGAGGACGTGCGGATCGCGTTCGTCGGCGGTCGCTTCACGCGGCTGCACCGGCGCCTCCTCGGGCGCGACCTCGTCTTCGCGGCCAGGGTGCCGGCCGAGGGCGCCCGCGCCGTGCCGGTGCACAGCCGCCGCGCCGCGTAGAGGAGCCTGGCTGAAGCCAGGC
>CAZUVW010000155.1:0-4274 GCA_964623875.1 uncultured Gaiellales bacterium | reverse complement strand
CCGTGCCTGGCTTCAGCCAGGCTCGTGAGTCGCGCGCGAGCGCTGGCGTCGGCACCAGCCCGGTTCCACCGGCGTTCCGGCCCAGCTCGCCGGGTGTCCGGGTGCGGTGCGTCCGGGCCGGGCAAGCCCGGCCCCTGCAGCGCTCTTCCTACCGCCCGAACATCGCCCGCGCGACGATCAGCCGCTGGATGTCGTTCGTGCCCTCGTAGATCTCCTCGAGCTTCGCGTCGCGCAGCCACTTCTCGACCGGGTACTCGGTCGAGTAGCCGTACGAGCCGAGCGTCATCAGCGCCGCGTTCGCTGCCTCCCACGCGGCCTCGGACGCGGCGATCTTCGCCATCGAGGCCTCGACCCCGAACGGCCGCCCGGCGTCGGCGAGCGCCGCGGCATGGTGCGTCAGCAGCCGCGCCTGGTCGAGGCGGAGTCTCGCGTCCACGAGCCGGAACGACACCGCCTGGAAGCGGTGGATGGGCTGGCCGAAGGCCTCGCGCTGGCGTGCGTGCTCGACGGCCACCTCGAGCGCGGCGCGCCCGATGCCGACCGCGCCGGCGGCGAGCTGCACCCGCGTCCGCTCGAACCAGCGCATCACCCCGCGAAACCCTTCGCCCTCCGCGCCTACACGGCGGTCGTCGCCGACGACGCAGCCCTCGAGCCGGAGCTCGGCGGTCGGGTAGCAGCGGCTCCCGAGCTTCTCGAGCGGCCGACCCGTGGTCAGCCCGGGGTCGTCCCGCGCGACGACGAAGCACGTGATGCCCTTGGCGCCGGTGCCCGGCTCCACGGTCGCGTAGACGAGGTAGCGGTCGGCGAGCGGCGCCCCCGACACCCACGTCTTCGTCCCGTCGAGCCGGTAGCCACCCTCGACCCGCGTGGCGGTCGTCGCGATCGCCGCCGCGTCCGAGCCGGCCCCGGGCTCCGTCACCGCGAGCCCGGTGAGCGGTGGGTCGTCACCGCACAGCGCCGGGAGCCACCGCGCCCGCTGCTCCGCGGTGCCCAGCGCCACCAGCGGCCCGGCGAAGAACCCACCGCTCGTCACGAGCGCCCCGATCGGCCCGTCCCCCCAGGCGAGCTCCTCGGCGACGAGGGAGGCAGTGCGGAGTGAGTCGATCCCCCCGCCACCGTGCTCCGCAGGCAGGTCGAAGCACGTCAGCCCGACCGCCGCAGCGGCGCGGATCACGTCCAGCGGCGGCTCGCCGGCCCTATCGGCTGCCGGCGCGATCGGACGGATCTCCCGCTCCGCGAACGTCCGCGCGAGCGCGACGAGCTCGCGTTCCACCTCGGTGTCCGTCGTGATCACGGCGGGATTCTCGCACTGGCATGTCCGGCTCTGCCGGACATGCCAGGCTGCGCAGCGCGCTCGACACGCGGCCGGCAGCCTGCCAGGATGACCGCATGGGGAAGGGGTACGCGGAGGGGCCGGCGGCCGAGGAGGCCGAGCGGCGCCGGGAGGAGCTCGCCGAGCCGATCGGCGAGACACCGGCGGCGCGCCTGGCGGTGCTCGGGTGCACCGAGGCGAACCCGGAGCGCCACCTGCTCGGCTGGGTCGGCGAGGTCGATCCGGACGCGCTGTTCGCGAGCGGCGCTGCCTGGGGCATCCAGGTCGTCCGCCGACCCACGTCCTGAGCGACACGACCGGGCAGGACGGCGCCCCCTCTACGGGCATTTCCTGATCGCGGATCGGCTCCCTCTCCCGATGCGGCACCGGGTCGTCCGTGCGACGCTGGAAGCGACGGAAAGGGGGTGCTCATGGCCACGCTGGTCAAGTGGTCGCCCTTCCAGGACCTCGACGTGCTCGAGCGCCGCATGCGTCGCGTGCTCGAGGATGTCGGTGTCGCTCCTGAGCCGCTTCCCGCGGCCGACCTGTACGAGACCTCGGGCGAGGTGATCGTCAAGCTCGACGTGCCGGGCTTCGACGAGCAGGAGCTCGAGATCGAGGTCGCCGACCACACGCTCACCGTCAAGGGGGAGCGCAAGGAGGAGAAGGAGGAGAAGGACAAGACCTTCTACCTCCACGAGCGGCTCGAGCGGCACTTCGAGCGCCGCTTCACGATGCCGGCCGAGGCCGATCTCGACCGCGTGAAGGCGGTGTTCGGCAAGGGCGTCCTCGAGGTGCACGTGCCCAAGGCGGAGGAGTCCAAGCCGCGCACGATCGAGATCCAGAAGGCGTAGCGCAGTCATGGGCTGCGCTCGGCCCGGGGGCCGGCCACCGGCTCCCGGGCGGCGCGTGCGCTGCCCTCGCGCGGCCGTCGCGCGAGACCGAGGCGTCGCGGCCTGCCGCTAGGCTGAGACGATGGCGAAGCGTGTGGAGCACCTCGACCGGGTGATCATCCGGTTCGCGGGTGACTCCGGCGACGGGATGCAGCTCACCGGCGACCGCTTCACGAGCGAGACGGCGCTGTTCGGCAACGACCTCGCCACGCTCCCGGACTTCCCGGCCGAGATCCGCGCCCCGGCGGGGTCGCTACCGGGCGTCTCGGGCTTCCAGGTCCATTTCGCCGACCACGACATCCTCACGCCGGGCGACCGGCCGGACGTGCTCGTGGCGATGAACCCCGCTGCGCTCAAGGCGAACCTGAAGGATCTCCCCAAGGGGGGCACGATCATCCTCAACACCGACGCCTTCAACGAGCGCAACCTGCAGAAGGCGGCGTACGCGTCGAACCCGCTGGAGGACGGCTCGCTCGCCGACTACCACGTGCACGAGGTCGCGCTGACGTCGATGACCGTCGCCGCGCTTATGGGCTTCGCCGGGATCTCGCCGCGCGAGGCCGAGCGCTCGAAGAACTTCTTCGCGCTCGGGCTGATGTCGTGGCTCTACCACCGGCCGATCGAGGCGACCCTCGACTTCATCTCCACGAAGTTCGCGCGCCGGCCCGAGATCGCGCAGGCGAACGCGAGAGCGCTCCGGGCGGGCTGGAACTACGGCGAGACGTCCGAGGACTTCGCGGTCTCGTACGAGATCGCCCCCGCGCAGCTCGCTCCCGGGCACTACCGCCAGATCAACGGCAACACGGCGCTCTCCTACGGGCTCGTCGCGGCGTCCAAGCTCGCGCGGCTCCCGCTCTTCCTCGGCGCGTACCCGATCACGCCCGCGTCCTCGATCCTCGAGGAGCTCGCCGGGCTGAAGCAGTTCGGCGTCGTCACGTTCCAGGCGGAGGACGAGATCGCCGCCGTGGGCGCCGCCCTCGGCGCGTCGTTCGGCGGCGCGCTCGGCGTTACCGCGTCGGCCGGTCCGGGGATCGTGCTCAAGGCGGAGACGGTGGGCCTCGCCGGGGCGCTCGAGCTGCCGCTCGTGATCGTCGACGTGCAGCGGGCAGGGCCGTCCACCGGGATGCCCACGAAGCCGGAGCAGGCCGACCTGCTGATGGTGCTCTTCGGCCGCAACTCGGAGAGCCCGGTGCCGGTCGTCGCGGCCGCGACCCCGTCGGACTGCTTCTTCGCCGCGATCGAGGCCGCGCGGATCGCGCTCAAGTACCGCACGCCCGTCTACCTCCTCTCGAACGCGTACCTCGCCAACGGCTCGGAGCCGTGGCGCATCCCCGACGTCCACGACCTGCCCGACATCTCCACCGACTTCGCCGTGCCCGACCCGGACGGCGCGCCCTTCATGCCCTACGCGCGCGATCCCGAGACGCTCGCCCGACCCTGGGCCGTGCCCGGCACCCCGGGGCTGGAGCACCGCATCGGCGGGCTCGAGAAGGAGGACGTCACCGGCAACGTCTCCTACGACCCGGACAACCACGACCTGATGGTGCGGCTGCGCGCGCGGAAGGTGGCAGGGATCGCGCAGGACATCCCCGAGCTGGAGGTCGACGACCCCGACGGCGACGCGCGCGTGCTCGTGGTCGGCTGGGGCTCGACCTACGGGCCGATCGTGGCCGCCACCCGTCGCCTCCGCGCCGACGGCAAGCAGGTCGCGCGGGCCCACCTCCGCCACCTCAACCCCTTCCCCGCGAACACCGGCGAGGTGCTGCGCCGCTACGACAAGGTGCTGGTGCCCGAGATGAACCTCGGCCAGCTCACGCTGCTGCTCCGCGCGGAGTATCTCGTGGACGCCGTCTCGTACACGAGGGTGAGCGGCCAGCCGTTCCAGTCGGGCGAGCTGGCCGAGGCGATCGGAGCCCTGATCGACGCGTGAGCGTCCAGCCGCCGCCCCTGGTGCCCGACTTCAGCCGGGCTCCCGCCGTCCAACGACCCCGCAGCGGAGCGACGGCCCTCGAGCCGGAGCAGCTCGTGTGTTGCTCGGTGCCCGGCTTCAGCCGGGCTCCTGACGTCCA
>CAZUVW010000154.1:0-6618 GCA_964623875.1 uncultured Gaiellales bacterium | reverse complement strand
TCCCGCCGGTGATGCCCCTGCAGCTCGACGGGATCGTGTCGTACCAGACCCAGCGCTCCTCGACGAGCCGCTTCGTCACGGCGCCGGTGGTGCAGCGGGAGCGTCGTAGGTGCTGGGCCGTCTGCGGAACGCCGACGACCGGGATGCCGACGCTCTCGACGCGCCGGCCGGCGGTCGGGGGCTCCGCTGCGATCGCGAGCGGCCGGATGCCCTTCGCGCGGAGCTGCGCGAGCGTTCGGTCGAGCTCGAAGATCCCGAGGTCGACGCCCTTCATCGAGCTCCAGGCGATCCGCTTCACCTGGACGACGAGTCGCGCGCCGGGCGTGTCGACGAAGCGGTGGAACTCGATCGTGGCGCCCCTGGGCTCCGCGTCGACGATCGTGGTCGACGGGCTGAGGTCGGTGCAGTGACCGTTCGCAACCGCGTAGGCCGTGCCGCGTCCGGGGAGGTCGAGCAGCCAGGCCGTGCAGGTCAGGCCGCCCTTCAGCTGGCCGATCCCGGTGTAGCGGGCGCTCTGGCCCTTGGCGTTGCGCAGCAGGTCGGTGCCGGCGGTGGGCGGCGCGGAGCGCCCGGCGGGCGGACGTGCGTCGGGCGGCAGCGCTGCTGCGGGCAGCGCGGTCAGAAGCGCGGCCGCGGCGACGACGAGAAGTCGGCCGGCCGATCGCATCGAGCGCATCGTAGCCGGAGGACGACGGTACTCTGCGCGCCCATGGAGATCGCCCGCCGCAGCGCGCTCGAGCCGTTCACGACGAAGGACGGCTCGACGATCCGCGAGTACCTCCATACCGCCGCGCAGTCGCTCGCCGAGGCGACGCTCGCCCCGGGTCAGGGGACGCAGCGTCACTACCACCGCCAGGCGGAGGAGATCTACCTGATCGTCGAGGGCGACGGGACGCTGGAGGTCGACGGTGAGACGGCAGCGGTCGTCCCGGGCGATGCGATCCTCATCCCGCCCGGCGCCTGGCACGAGCTCGTCGCCGGGAGTGAGGGCGTGCGGCTGCTCTGCTGCTGCGTCCCGCCGTACGCGCACGACGACACGTTCTTCGCCTGAGCCGCTCGCTCAGCGCCCTGCGGCCCAGTCCGACGGCACGTCGGCGCCGCCCTCGACCGACCAGCGCGGGCCGAAGCGACCGACCGTCGGCCCGGGAACGAGCTTCCCGGCCACGATCGCCTCTCCCTGCCGGAAGTCCGTCGCGAGGCGCAACAGCTGCTCGGGCACGTAGGAGAAGATCCCCGACACCACGGCCAGGTCCGAGCGGGAGTTCATCCGCATCAGGACGAGGTTGTCGCACTGTGAGAGCACGTTCTCGTGCACCTTCTGCGGCCGCTGGGTGGCGACCAGCAGGACGAGCCCGAACTTCCGGCCCTCGCCGGCGATCCGCACGGCGTGCTCCGTCGCCATCGCCGTCAGTGGGTCGGGCGAGCTGCCGGGGCACACGTTGTGGGCCTCGTCGATCACGATCAGGATCGGCTCACGCGCGCTCCGACGTCGCCAGAGCGCTGCGAGGACGCTCTCGGCCGCGACGGCCTGCTCCTCCCGGGTCGGGAGCGACCCGAGGTCGGCCACGATGCACCGCGGTCCGCCGGGCTGGACGAGGTCCTCGAGCGAGCCCTCCTCGGTGCCCGACCAGATCCCCCAGCGGTCGACGCGCAGGTTCCGGGCGCGAACCGCCAGCGAGTGGAGCGGATCGGGGTGCGCCCACATGCGGTCGATCGTCTCCTTGACGCTGCCGCCGGGCACCAGCAGCTCGTCCGCCCGCTCGACGGCCTCCGTCAGCGCGGCGTACTCCTCACGGTCGGCGATGGGGTCGAGACGCAGGACAGCTGCCTGCTCGTCCGCGTCGAAGTCCCGGAACCGGACGTGCAGCCGGTCGTCTCCGGCGCCCACTCCTCGTCGCACGGTCACGCCCGCTGCGGCGGCCTCGAAGCGCTCGCGCACGTCGTCCGGGATGTCCGAGCGCGCCTCGCCGAGCCGCACGAAGTCGGAGTTCGGGTCGAGCACGACGATGCGCAGCGGCGTCTCCACCAGGAGGCGCTCGAGGATCGTCCCGAGCGCGTACGTCTTGCCCGAGCCCGACTGCCCGCAGAGGAAGGTGTGGCGGTCGAAGGCGCCAGCGTCGAGCGTCAGCTCGACGCCGGGTGCGTGGGCGAGCCCCCCGACGCGCAGGGCCGCTCGTCGTGGCCGGACGCGGTCGAGCCACGCGCCGATCTCGTGCTCGCGGGCCACGCGCATGCGCGCATCGTGGAACGACCCGACCGGCCCGTCGAGGATGGTGCCCTCGACCCGCGCGAGGCCGACGTGGCCGACCTCGCGGTGAGCGAGCTCGACGGCGGTCAGCTGACCCAGGCGCGGGCCGGTGACGTGCTCGAGCACCGCGTAGCCGCCCCTGGCGACCTCGAGGTGGTCGGGCGAGACGAAGCAGGAGAAGCGGCGCCCGTCGACGGACGTCGCCCGGGCCTCCGCGTGCTCGTCGCCGGTCATGGCCGCAGCCTAGCCCTGGCACTTCTCGCTCCGCGAGAAGTGCCTCGCGACGCTAGATCTTGCGCCGGGCGCGCGGGGCGCCCCACTTCGACCCGCGCTTGCGGGACGAGTACACGAGGCGCGGCGCGGCGACGGTCATCCCGGTCTCGGCGAACGTGTCCGCCTGCCCGTTGAGGCGCGCGACGCGGCTGACGTCGCTCTGCTGCTCCGGCAGCACCAGGGTGACGGCGTCTCCCGAGCGTCCCGCTCGTCCGGTGCGGCCGACGCGGTGCGTGTACGCCTTGCCGTCCTCGGGCGGGTCGTAGTTGACCACCAGGGTGACGTCGTCGAGGTCGAGACCCCGGGCGGCGACGTCGGTCGCGATCAACGTCTTGACCTTCCCGTCGGCGAACCGTGAGAGCGTTCGCTCGCGCTGCCCCTGGTTCAGGTCGCCGTGCATGGCGACGGCCTCCACTCCGACCCCGCGCAGGCGCTGTGCGAGCCGGTCGGCACCGCGCTTCGTCCGCACGAACACGAGGGCGAGCCCTTCGATCTCGTTGACGAGGGAGGCAAGCGTGTCGAGCTTGTTGTCGAGGGTGACGGGCACGAACCGGTGGTCGATCGCGCCGGGAGTGCGGTCGTGCGGCAGCTCCGCCTCGACGCGCACGGGGAAGCGCGTGTAGCTCCGTGCGAGCTCTCCCACCTCGCCGTCGAGCGTGGCAGAGAAGAACATCGTCTGGCGGTCGCTCGTCAGCCGCTTGACGATCCGGTCGACCTGGGGCTTGAAGCCCATGTCGAGCATCCGGTCGGCCTCGTCGAGGACGAGGATCCGGACGGCGTCGAGCGAGAGCATGCGCCGGTCGACCAGGTCCTGCAGGCGCCCCGGGGTGGCGACGACGCAGTGCGCGTCGGCGGCCCGCTTGGCCTGCGCGGGCAGTGGCACGCCGCCGTACACCGACGCGGTGCGCAGTCCGAGCGGCGCGCCGACGAGGTCGAGCTCCTCGGTGACCTGCACGGCGAGCTCGCGCGTCGGGACGAGCACGAGCGCGGAGGGACGCGGCTCTGCCGGGTCGACGAGCGCGGCGATCGGGATCGCGAACGCGAGCGTCTTGCCGGAGCCCGTCGGCGACTTGGCGAGCACGTCGGTGCCCTGCAGCGCGATCGGGAGCACGCGCTCCTGGATCTGGAACGGGCGCTCGAAGCCTTCGGCGACGAGTGCATCTGCGATGTCCTGCCGCACGCCGAGCGCAGCGAAGGTGATGTCGTCCATGTGGTGGTGTCCTTTCGGCCCCGCAGGGCGGTCTCGAGATCCGTACCGCGTCTCGAGCCGTTGGCCGAAAGCGAACCGATCCCACGGGAGCGACATCGCGTCGTCCCTGCGGAGCAGGGTAGCAGCCGGTTCGGTCGATCCCTCGGGTAGGCTCGGAGCGTGGCTCCGATCTCGTTCGCGCGCGGCGCGCCCGCTCCCGAGTGCCTCGACGCCGCGCTCGTCTCGGACTGCGCCGCCGCGGCGCTCGTGCGCGACGGGACGACGATCCTCTCCTACGGCCAGGGCGGAGGCTACGGTCCGCTGCGCGAGCTGCTCGCGGAGCGGCACGGGGTGGAGGCCGTCCGCGTGTTCCTCACCACCGGCGGGCTCCAGGGGTTCGTCTTCTACAGCGCCGTGCAGCTCCAGCGGAAGCCGGGGCGCGTGCTCGTCGAGGCACCCACCTACGATCGTCCCCTGAAGCTCCTGGGCTGGCAGGGAGCCGAGGTCGTGGCGCTGCCGATGGACGACGAGGGCCTCGAGCCCGACGCGCTCGAGGCCGAGCTCGCGAAGGGCGGCGACATCTCGTTCCTCTACACGATCCCGACGTTCCAGAACCCGAGCGGCAGGACGCTGGGCGAGGAGCGGCGCAGGCGCATCGTCGAGCTCGCGATCGCGTACGAGCTCGACGTGCTCGAGGACGACCCGTACGGCCTCGTCCGCTACGAGGGCAGCGTGCCGCCGTCCCTCCACGAGCTCGAGGGCGGGCGACGCGTGACGTTCACATCGTCGTTCTCCAAGACGGTCGCACCGGGTCTGCGCGTGGGATGGTTCGTCGTGCCCGACGGTCTGCGCGCCGCCTACGACGAGCGCGCCGTGTCGACCTACATCTCGCCCTCGCTCCTGCCCCAGGCGACGATCCACGAGCTCTTCGCTCGCGGCGCGTTCGAGCCGAACGTGGACCGCATCACGGGGCTGCTGCGCGGCCGGCGCGACGCGATGCTCGAGGCGCTCGAGCGAGAGATGCCGGACACCGTGGTGTGGAGCCGGCCGGAGGGGGGCTACTTCCTCTGGGTGGACTTCGGGCCCGGCACCGACGCCGCCGACCTCCTCGGCCGCGCCACGGAGGAAGGCGTGACCTTCGTGCGCGGCACCGACTTCTTCCCGCCCGGCGGCGGTGGCGAGACCGCGGCGCGACTCGCGTTCTCGTACGAGTCGCCCGAGCGCATCGCCGAGGGCGTCGCGCTGCTCGCCGGCCTGCTCTAGTGCTCCAGCCGGGCGACCGGGCTGCGCGTCTGGAGCGGGGCGGCTACCGCTGGTCGAGCTTCTTGAGCCGCTGTCGCCGGCGCCAGTACGCCGGGCCGAACAGGGCGATCACCGCGCCGAGCGCCATGCTCAGGAGGATCAGGAAGACGAGCGAGATCCGCGCGGAGAAGAAGAGGAAGCTGATCTCCACCTCGTCGGTGTTCAGCAGCAGGATGATCACCGCGTAGACGACGGCCAGCCCCAAGAGGATCGCCCTCCAGGGGAGCCCCCCCGACGAGTCGGGCTCGGGCGTGACCGTGCGCTCGGGGACGTTCGACACGGCGACAGTCTACGACGTCGGACTCCGGCCCTGCATCGTCACGGGAGCGCTTCGAGGGGGGCTCGGGGTCGGGTCACGACGCGGTGCCGGAGAGCACCCGCAGCGGCCGGGCGACGAGGTGCGGCTGCGGCGGCGGGGCGAGGCCCTCGCGCGTCGCCGCGCGGAAGGTCGGACACGGCCGGTTGCCGGGCAGCGCGCACAGCGCCTCCTGGCGGAAGTAGCAGTCGTTGCAGGTCGGCACGCGCCGCTTGGTCATCGGCCCTCTCGTCGGTCGTGGTCCCCGATCCCCGGGACAGCGGGGATTCTCGTCACGCTCCGTGGCTCTCGCAAGACCCCGCGCCGACGTTTTCCCCGGAAATTGCGGCATCTTCCGGCAGAAGGAATCCCCTGCAAATCGGCTATTTCGGGGGAAGTGTTCTCAGGACGCGCAACGCCTGTTGAAAACTCTCCACAGGGATCACGCGCAACGTGCCTGCATAGCGCCGGGCCACGGCGGCGTTCTCCCCAGCCGGGACGAGGAACACGTCGGCGTTCGCGGCCTTCACCCCGAACGTCTTCTGCTTCAGCCCTCCGACCGGCCCGACGGTGCCGTCGAGCTCGAGCTCTCCGGTCGCCGCCACGCGGTAGCCGCGATCGACGTCCTCGCCGAGCTCCTGCAGCACCTCCAGCGCGAACGGGAGGCCCGCGGACGGGCCGCCGACCTTGCCGAGGTCGATGTTCACGTCGAGCGGCAGCTCGATGTCGGCCTCCTGGCCCACCTCGATCCCGATCAGGGGTGTGCCGGCGTCGTCGGGTGACGCCACCGTCTCCACCTCGAGCTCGACGATCTCGCCACCGCGCTCGGCGCGGAGCGCGATCGACTCGCCGGGCCTGACCGTGCCGACCGCTGCCCGGAGCGCCGCGGGGGTGCGCACGTCGCGTCCGGCAGCGCCGACGATCACGTCCCCCTCCTCGAGCACGTCGGCGGCCGGGACGTCGGGGGCGATCGCGGCGACGACGACGCCCCGCGGGGTCGCGGTCACGTCGAGCCCCGCCTCCTTCATCGCGACGGCCGAGGCGACGCGCTCGGAGCGGTCCATCTCGGTGCGGGCCTTCGCCTGGCGCTCCTCGAACGTCTCGCCTCGTGCCGTGACCGCATGGCTCGGGACGAGCGTGGCTCCCTCGGGACGCAGGAAGGGCAGCAGCCGCTCGAGCCAGCTCGCCTCCCGCACCGAGACGTCGACCACGTAGATGCCGCCGCGGTCGTCCGAGCGGTCGGGGCGATCCTCGATCCGAACGGCGCCGGCGACGTTGCGGGCCTCGTTCGGCACGTAGAAGTAGTCGCCG
>CAZUVW010000153.1:0-6750 GCA_964623875.1 uncultured Gaiellales bacterium | reverse complement strand
CGGTGTTCACGAAGTGGTAGTCGGCCCGACGGACCTTCTCGCGGTCGGGGAGCAGCCGCTCGTCACGGCTGTCGAGCGGGACGCGGCGGCGCTGCTCGCGGAGCTGCCTCGGCGCGGTGACGACGACGACCTTGTCGAAGCGCCCTTCCGCGCCGACCTCGTAGAGGAGCGGCACCTCGGTCACGCAGACGGCGGGTGGCTCGTCGAGCGCGGCGAGCTGCTCCCGCCACCCGAGGTACTCGCGCGAGACGAGCGGGTGGAGCAGGCCCTCGAGCCACTCGAGCAGCGGCCGGTTGCCGAACACGCGCTCGGCGATCTTGCGGCGATCGGGCCGGCCGTCCTCCCCCAGCACGCCGGGTCCCATCTTCTCGACGAGCGCGTCGCGGACGTCGTCGTCGTGGGCGAGCAGGTTGTGGACGATCTCGTCGCTCGAGACGGTCGCGGCGCCGTTCGCCCGCAGCGCGGCGAGCAGCGTCGACTTGCCCGCCCCGATCCCACCCGTGATCGCGACCGCGATCGGACGGGAGCGCCCGCGCGCCGCAGGGCGCGTGGGGTCGGGGTGGGACCCCTCGGGTGCCACCGGCTCAGCCTCGTCCGGGCGGGGCAAGCCCCGCCCCTACGCCTCGGACGCCCCGGGCTCGTCGGCGCCGGCGACCGCGGCTTCGGGCTCGAGCGGCTCGTCCGCAGCGGCCTCTGCCTCGGCAGGTGCCTCGAGGGCCACGTCGGTCACCTCGTCCGCGACGTCTCCGGCCTCCGCGGCACCCTCGGGAGCCGGGGCGTCGTCCGTGGTCTCTGCCTCGGCGGTGGCCGCGCCGGCCGGGAACGCCTCTTCGGAGAGCTTCAGGTCGGGCGTCGCGAAGACGGACTCGCCGCCGTCGGCGCGGGGCACCGGCACGGCGCCCTCCTCGACGCGCTTGAGCGAGAGCGAGAGCCGGCGACGCTCACCGTCGATCTCGAGGATGAGGACGTTGACGGGATCCCCCTGCGAGACGACCTCGCGCGGGTTCTCCACGTGATGGCTCGCGAGCTCCGAGATGTGGACGAGGCCCTCGACGCCCGGGAGGATCTCGACGAAGGCGCCGAACGTGACGACCTTCGTCACGCGGCCCTCGACGACGTCGTCCTCGCGGTAGTGGTCGAGCACCTGCTGCCAGGGGTCGGTCTGCGTCTGCTTGAGGCCGAGCGAGATGCGCTGGCGATCGCGGTCGATGTCGAGCACCTTGACGTTGACCTTCTGCCCGATCTCGAGCACCTCGGACGGGTGGTTGACGTGGGACCACGAGAGCTCCGAGATGTGGATCAGCCCGTCCATGCCGTCGAGGTCGACGAACGCGCCGAAGTCGACGATGTTCGAGATCGTCCCCTCGACGACGTCGCCGGGGTTGAGGCGGTCGAGGATCGCCTGGCGCATCTCCTTGCGCTCGTCCTCCAGCACGGCACGGCGGGAGAGCACGACGTTGTTGCGCGAGCGGTTGAGCTCGATCACCTTGCAGCGGAGCTCCGTGCTCATGAACTCGTCGAGGTCCTGGACGCGGCGGATGTCGACGAGCGACGCGGGCAGGAAGCCGCGCACGCCGAGGTCCAGGATCAGACCGCCCTTGACGACCTCGATCACGCGGCCCGTGACGGCCTCGCCGCTCTCGGCGGCCGTCTCGATCGCCTTCCAGGCGAGCTCGAAGCGGGCCCGCTTCTTCGAGAGGATCAGCCGGCCCTCGGCATCCTCCTTCGTCATCACCAGCGCGTCGATCTCGTCGCCGACCGACACCTCGTCGGCCGGGTTCACGTTGCGGCGGATCGAGAGCTCCGCGACGGGGATCACGCCCTCGGACTTGTAGCCGATGTCGACGAGCACCTCGTCCTTGTCGACGCGGACGACGGTGCCGTGGACGACCTCGCCCTCGTTGATGGTCGGGAAGGTGCTGTCGTAGTCGGGGACGAGCTCGCCGTCCGGACCGGTGGTCCAGACGCCGGGCTCGGCGACAGGGGTCTCGATGGGCATGGATGCGCTTTCTACGGTGTCGTGGGCCATTGGGAATCGCGGAGTATAGCGGGGGATTCGCGTGCTCCCAAGGTCGCCGGCGATCATGCGCGACCGCGCCGCCGGAGGCCCCAGGGCGTCGCGCTAGGCCTTGGCGTCCGCCCAGGTGTCGCCGACGCCGACCTCGATCGCGAGCGGCGGGTCGAGCGGGTAGGCACCGACCATCTCGGCGCGCACGAGCTCCCGGACGGCGCTCGTCTCGACCTCCGGCACCTCGAGCAGCAGCTCGTCGTGCACCTGGAGCACGAGCCTCGACGCGCGCCCCTCGCGCAGCAGGCGATCCCGGATCCGCACCATCGCGACCTTGATCACGTCGGCCGCCGTCCCCTGCATCACCGTGTTCACGGCGAGGCGCTCCCCGAGGGAGCGGGTCTGCCGGTTGGAGGCGCGCAGCTCGGGGATCGACCGCCGCCGGCCGAGCAGCGTCGTGACGTAGCCGTCGGCTGCGGCCTGTCCGATCGTGCGGGCGATGAGCTCCTGCACCCGCGGGAGCCGGGCCAGGTACGTGTCGATGATCTGCTGCGCCTCGTCCTTCGGGACGTCGAGGTTCTCCGACAGGCCGAACGCGGAGATCCCGTAGATGATCCCGAAGTTGACCATCTTGGCGACGTCGCGCTCGGAGCGCGTGATCTCCGCCTGAGGCTTCCCGAACACCTCCGCGGCGGTGGCCGCGTGGATGTCCTCCCCCCGCGCGAAGGCCTCCTTGAGCACCGGCTCGCCCGAGACGTGCGCGAGGATCCGCAGCTCGACCTGGCTGTAGTCCGCCGCCAGCAGCCGGGTGCCCTCGGCCGCGACGAACGCGGAGCGGATCTGCGCGCCGAGCTCGGTGCGGACGGGGATCGACTGGAGGTTCGGGTTCGTCGTCGACAGGCGGCCGGTCGCCGCCACCGCCTGGTTGAACGTCGTGTGCAGGCGCCCGTCCGCGGGGTCGAGCAGAGCCGGCAGCGGGCCGAGGTACGTGTTGAGGAGCTTGGTCAGCTCCCGCCACTCCTCGATCACCGCGACGATCGGGTGCTCGGCTCGGAGGTCGCGCAGCACGCGCGCATCGGTCGAGTACCCGGTCTTCCCCTTGCGGCCGGGGGTGAGCCCGAGCCGCTCGAACAGGATCCGCCCCAGCTGCTGCGGCGAGCCGAGCACGAACTCCTCCCCGGCGAGGTCGGTCGCCTGTGCCTCGAGCTCCTGGACGCGGTCGACGAGGCGCGCCGTGATCTCGCCCATCCGGTAGGCGTCGATCGCGACGCCGGCGTCCTCCATCTCGCCGAGCACGACCGACAGCGGCAGCTCGACCTCGTCGTACAGCGGCTCCATCCCCCACTCCCGCAGACGGACCCGCAGCGGCTCGGCGAGTCGCCGGGCGGCCTCGGCGTGGCGCACGAGCGCCGCGGTCTCCTCGTCGGGCAGCGGCTCGGGTCGCAGCTCGAGCCCGTGCTCGGCTGCGAGGTCGTCGAGGTCGTAGGCCGAGCGACCGGGATCGACGAGGTACGCGGCGATCAGCGTGTCGTCGGCCGCGGGGCGCCCGAGACGCAGCGCCTTGGCGTCGTGGGCGACAACGTCGGCGCCCGCCAGCGCCACCCGCACGTCCGCCCGCTGGGCAGGGACGACCGTGACCCCGTCGGACAGCGCGACGGCGAGGTGCCCGGCTTCGAGCGCGGCGCCGACGACCCGTGTCCGGGCCCGGGTCGCGACGGCGTCCAGCGTCCCCTCCGACCAGCGGACGGTCGCGGTCTCGGCCGCAGGGGCGGCCGGAGCTGCCGGCACCGAGGCGTCGAGCTCGTCGACGCGCGACAGCAGTGCGCGGAACTCGAAGCGCCGGAACATCTCCTTCAGGGTCGAGCGGTCGGGTGGCGCGGCGACGAGCGCCGACGGCTCGACGTCGAGCTCGAGGTCACGCCGCATCGTCGCGAGCTCCTTCGAGGCGCGCGCCTGGTCGGCGTGCTCGACGATCGCCCGCGACCGTGCGGGCGAGAGCTCGCCGGCGTGCTCGATCACCGCCTCGAGCGAGCCGTACTGCGCGATCAGCTGCCCGGCCGTCTTGTCGCCGATCCCGGGGACGCCGGGGATGTTGTCCGAGGTGTCGCCCTTCAGGCCGATGAAGTCGGGCACCTGATCGGGACGCACGCCGTAGCGCGCCTCGACGCGCTCGGGGGTGTAGACCTGGACGTCCGAGACCCCGCGCGGCGTCATCATCAGGCTGACGTTCGGCGTGCAGAGCTGGAACGCGTCGCGATCGGTCGAGACGACGACCGTGCGGATGCCCTGGGCGTCGGCTGCGGTCGCCAGCGTCGCGATCACGTCGTCGGCCTCCCACCCCTCGAACTCGAGGTTGCGGTAGCCGAAGGCCTCGACGATCGGCCGGAAGTACGGGAACTGCTCGCGCAGCAGGTCGGGCATCGGTCGCCGGCCCTCCTTGTAGACGACGCCCGCAGCCTCGGCGACCTCGGCGCGGTGCACCGGCCTGGAGTCCCACGCCACCGCCACCCCGCGCGGCCGGTAGTCGGTGAGCAGCTTGACCAGCATGTTCGTGAACCCGAGCAGGGCGCCCGTGGGCTGACCGTCCGTCGTCGCGAGCTCCTCCGGCAGCGCGAAGAACGCCCGGTAGGCGAGGTTGTTGCCGTCGACGAGGAACAGCTCGGAGTCGCGAGCGGGGCGGTCGTCGAGCTCGAGCTCGGCGCCGGTGATCGTCTTGGGCGACATGGCGCCGAGTCTACGAGGTCGGTATCGTCCCTTGCCGAACGCGGCCGCTCCCGTCCGGCCGACGGCGATGCGAGACGAGGGCCCAGGCCCGGCTCGCAGCTGACGGATCGTCCAGTCGCCCGCCCTGCATCGTGCGCGCCTGCATCGACGAGGAGGAGTGATCGTGCACGCACTCGACGTCCAGAGCTTCACGCCTGCCGACCTCGACGAGGCCGGCGTGCTGCTCGCCACCCGTCACCGGATGCACCGCACGGCGTGTCCGGCGCTCGACCCGAGCTACGAGGACCCGGCGATCGCGCGGCGGGCGATCGAGGAGCTGCTCGCCGGGTCGCCCGTGGCCGGCGCGACCGCCCGCAGGGACGGGCGGCTGGTCGGCTACCTCGTCGGGACGCGGGTGAGCGAGACCGTCTGGGGGCCCGATGCCTGGGTCGAGGGCGCCGGCTGTGCCGCCGAGGACGCCGAGACGATCCTCGACCTCTACGCGCAGGCCGCGACCGGCTGGCTCGAGGCGGGCCTGAGCGCGCACTACGCGGTCGTGCCCGCCACCGACCGCGAGCAGGTGGACGCCTGGTTTCGGCTCGGGTTCGGCCAGCAGCACGTCTACGCGCTGCGCGCCTCCCCCGACGAGGGCGAGATCCCGCCGCCGCCGGCCGCGATCCGGATCAGGCCCGCGCTGCTCGCCGACCTCGACGCGCTCGCGCGGCTCGACCTGGTGCTGCCCGAGCACCAGGCGCTCGCGCCGACGTTCTCGCGGCTCGCGATCCCGACGGTCGAGGAGGCTCGGAGCGAGTGGGAGGAGGGATGGGACGACCCGCGCTTCGTGACCTTCGTCGCCGAGCACGCGGGGCGCGTGATCGGCTGCGCCGTCGGGTGTCCCGTGGACGTCTCGTCCATGCACAGGGGCGTGACCCGGCCGCCAGGTGCCGGTCTTCTCGGGTTCGCGGCGGTGCTCCCGGAGGCGCGTGGGATCGGGGCCGGGCGCGCGCTCGGCGAGGCGGTGCTCGAGTGGGCGCGCACGGCAGGGCTCGCGACGGTCGTCGTCGACTGGCGCTCCACCAACCTGCTGTCGTCACGGACGTGGTCCCGACTCGGGTTCCGGCCGACGTTCCTCCGGCTGCACCGGCTCGTGGCCTAGCGCCGGGGCTCCAGCCTGCCGCAGATGCCGCCGTGGAGGCGGGCCTGCTTGGATGGAGGCGATGCAGCGCGTCGCCCTCGTCTCCGGCTCTCGCGTTCCCGTGGTCGCGTTGCCGGAGGATGCGCTGCTGCTCTCCCCGCCCCCGCCGGTGGATCCGATCAGCGACGTCACCGCAGCCGTCGCGGAGGCACTGCGCTACCCGCTGAGCGGTCCGCGGCTCACGGACGCCGTGACGCGCGGTGGGCGAGCGACCGTCGTCGTCGCGCCACCGGTGCTGCCCCTGCCCGGCGCGCCGGACGACCCCCGCCGGGACGCCCTCGCGGCGGTGCTCGACGCGCTCGTCCAGGCGGGCGTCCCGGCCGATCGCCACACCCTGCTCGTGGCGGGTGGTCTCGAGAAGCGCGCGGGACGGAGCGAGCTCGAGGGTCTGCTGCGCCCGGGGCGGGCCCGGGACTTTCGCGGCACGATCGCCGTGCACGACTGCGAGGCGGACGACCTCGTGCGCCTGGGCGAGGCCGAGAGAGTCGCCCTGCGCTGTCATCCCGCACTGCTCGCGACCGATCTCGTCGTGGCGCTCGGCGCCTCGGAGACCGTCCTGCACGGCCCAGCGGCGGCGCTGCTCGGCGCCTGCTCGGCCGGTGCAGTGCGCGCCGCCACGGCGGACTCGCTGCTCGAGGCGCGGTCGTCACGCGGCTGGCGGCTCGCAGCCACGGTCGAGGCGGCGATCGCGACCCGTGTCCCCGTGATCGGAGTGTCGCTCGTGCTGGACCTGCCCCGGATCGGCGGCAGCTTCGCCGGCTACCCGTGGGATCCGGGGGGCCGCGCCATGGCGAGCCGCTCGCCCTGCCGCCACAGTGTTTCTACAACCGTTTCACTTTCATAT
>CAZUVW010000152.1:0-6755 GCA_964623875.1 uncultured Gaiellales bacterium | reverse complement strand
CGCTGCTCGAGGAGCTGAGCGGGCTCCTCGGCCGGCGGGACGACGGCGGCTAGGGCGTCACGCCGCCGGGCGGCGTGGCGGCCGGGTAGCGCTCGCGCACCTCGTCGACGTACGCGGCCAGCCGGTCGGCGACCGCGGCGTCGCGGATCTCGACGACGTTCTCGGCGTTGCGCTCGCCCGACCGCGAGAGGTTGAACGACCCGACGAACGCCGTGTCGTCGGTGACGACGACCTTGGCGTGCATGAAGTCGTGCACCGACCCCGGGGCCCAGCGAGTCGACTCCTTGCCGGAGAACGGCGCGCCCGTGAGCACGGTGCGCAGGAGCGGGGCCTTCCAGGCGCTGACGCCGTTCGACAGCCACTGGTGGAAGACGAGGTCGACCTGCGTGTCGTCCACGACGCCGGCGACGTCGCACCGGTGCTCCGTGACGACCTCCACGAGCGTCGCCAGGATCGGGCCCGACGAGAGCACCGGCGACGCGATCCGCACCCGCCGCTTCGCCTTGCCGATGTGCTTGGCGATCCGGTGCGCGAGCTCCTCGCCGTGGCCCGGGCAGAACCAGGGTCGCACCTGCGCGCCGCCGACGTCGACCGGCCGCGGCTCGACGCGGCCGGTGCCCTCGACCGTCGCGGCGCCCCAGAGCTCCTCGAAGTTGAGCCGGTAGGCGTAGGCCAGCTCCGGCGAGTCGATCACCACGACGACGTTCTCCTGTCTCGCCCACGAGTCCTCCGTCCAGTTGAGCGAGCCGGTCCACACCCTCGCGTCGTCGAGCACGGCGTACTTGTGGTGCATCAGGCCGTCCAGGGTCGAGACGCCGTGCGTGGGGAACGGCTCCGCCTCGATCGCCTCGGGGTCGGTGCCCGGCGGCGCCGGGAGCGGATCGCGCCCCTCCTCCTCGAGCTCGTACACGAGCCTGACCGCGACGCCGCGCTCGACCGCGGCCTCGAGGGCACCGCGGCCTCTGGCCTCCGTCTCGGCCCCGACGCGGACGTCGTAGAGGGCGAGGTCGAGCGAGGTGCGGGTCGACTCGATCATCGCGATCAGCGCGCTGGCGACCTGATCCGCCGTCTGCCCGCCGTCGGTGAGGGTGTGGACCTCGATCACGCGTCGGCGGCGCGGGCCGGAGCCTTCATCGCGGGCTTCGCGGTGTGCACGGCTCCGTGACGATACCCGGTGGGAGTCGTCCGTCTGCCTCCCCTCCGGGTGCATCTCGGCCGAGCCCGCGCGCCGCCGGGAGCGACGGGCGGGAGCGCGGCCGGCTCAGCCCGAGCGTCCAGGCACGGCGAGGCCGTGCTCGTAGGCGAGGACGACGAGCTGCACGCGGTCGCGCGCACCGAGCTTCGCGAGCACGCGCCCGACATGCGTCTTCACCGTCTTCTCGCTGAGGTACAGGCGCGCTGCGAGCTCGGCGTTCGACAGCCCGGCCGCGACCAGCTCGAGCACCTCGCGCTCCCGTGGGGTGAGCTGGTCGTAGCCGCGCGGTGGACGCGGAGCGGCACCCGGCGCGTCGGCGAACCGCTCGACGAGCCGTCGCGTGACGGAGGGGGAGGTGAGGGCGTCCCCGGCGGCGACGGCGCGGATCCCCTCGACGATCTGCGAGCGGGCGGCATCCTTGACGAGGAACCCGCTCGCACCGGCCCGGAACGCCTCGAACACGTGCTCGTCGAGGTCGAACGTCGTCAGGATCAGCACCCGCGGGGTCTCGCCCCGGCGCTCGCGGACGATCTGCCGCGTCGCCTCGATGCCGTCGAGGACGGGCATGCGGATGTCCATCAGCACGACGTCCGGACGGAGCCGCCGCGCGAGAGCGGTCGCCTCGGCGCCGTCGGCAGCCTGCCCGACCACCCGCAGATCTGGCGCTGCGTCGAGGATCATCTCGAGGCCGGTGCGGACGAGCTCCTGGTCGTCGGCGAGCAGGACGTCGATCACGTCCGTGCCTCGAGCGGTAGCCGCGCGCAGATGCGAAAGGTGCCGTTGCCGCTCGCGACGGCGAGCGTCCCGCCACCGAGCGACGCACGCTCTCGCATCCCGATCAGCCCGCGCCCGTCGGAGACGCCGTCGCCGGGTGGAGCCGGGTTGGCGACCTCGAGCTCGACGGCGTCCGCCCGCCAGCGCAGCACGACGGACGCGCGGCTGTCGAGTCCGTGGCGCGCCGCGTTCGTCAGCGCCTCCTGCAGGATCCGGTAGAGGGCCGTGCCGGTGCCGGGCGCGAGCTCCGGCCGCGCACCCTCCTCGCGGAGGTCGACCGCGAGCCCTGCCGCCCGGGCGCCGTCCACGAGCTCGTCGAGCATGGCGATGCCGGGCTGTGGAGCACGATCCGTCCCGTCCTCCCCCCCGAGCGCGCCGAGCAGCCCGCGCATCTCGCGCAGGCCCGACCGCGCAGCCTGCTCGATCAGGCGCAGGCTCTCGGCGGCGCGAGCAGGCGAGGAGTCGATCACCTCCTGCGCGCCACCCGCCTGCAGCGCGATCAGCGCGAGCGTGTGCGAGACGGAGTCGTGGAGCTCGCGCGCGATGCGGCTCCGCTGCTCGGCGAGCGCCGCCTGCATCTCCTCCTCGCGTCGCCGGTCGCGCTCGGCGGCGGCGGTCTCGGCCTCGATCGCGCGCGCATGGCGGATCCCCGCCGCCCGACCGACGCCCCAGACGACCCCGACGAGCACGAGCGCCGGGGCGAGCTCGACGCTCGCCGAGCCGCCCGTGCCCTGGGTGGAGGTGACGGCGAGGCCCAACGCCGCGACGACGATCCCCAGCACCGCGTCACGGGCCGTGCAGTAGACGCTGCAGGAGTAGACGGCGACGAGCCCCGCGAGCAGGGGTGGGTACAGCTCGAGCGGCTCGGAGACGAGCGAGCGCGCCGCGATCGCGCCGAAGACGACCACCAGCACCGGCAGCGGTCGCGATCGGCGTAGCGCGATCGGCAGGGTGCCGAGGGCGGCGGCGGCGAGGTTGAGCGCCGGCGGGCCCTGGACGACGTCCTCGCCCAGCGGCCGGACGAGCACCTCGTAGGCCGCCACCGCGAAGAGCGCGAGCGCGACCAGCGCATCGACGACCTCTCCGGCCCCGAGCCTGCGCACCGCCCTCATGCCGTGGACGCTACTCCCCGTGTCGCCGAGGCGAATCGGACCAGGGTCCCATCCGCGATTCGTTCTCTCGGCCGATGTGCACCGGTTCCGGCCCTCCTACGGTCGAGCCAATCGACCGGAAGGAGACGATCATGACCACGCAGACCCGCACGATCCCCGTCCTCGCGCTCGTCGCGGGTGCGGCCTTCGCCCTGATGGGCGCCCTCGAGCTCGCGCACGAGCAGCCCGAGGTGTTCGTCGACCGCATCGACTTCGTGATCGAGGCGGTGTTCGCCGTCGCGCTCGGCGTGTCTGCCGCCGCGCTCGTCCTGCTCGCGCGCGGCGCTCGTCGCGTCGCCCGCGTGGCGTTCGGGGCGGCGGCGCTGGGACACGTCTCGCTCTGCGCGGCGGCAGCGGCGACGCACATGACCGGCCGGCCGGCGCTCGGCCCGGCGTTCGTGCTCGGGCTGCTGCTGGCGCTGCTCGGTCTCGTCGCGCTGCTGGTGCTGGACCTCGCACGGCGCCTCGAGCCGGCCGGGGTCGGCCTCGTGCTCGCAGGGGGCTTCGTCGGCGGCATGATCCTGGCCGCGATCGCGGGAGGCGGCGGGCTCGCGATCGGGGCCGGCTGGTTCGCCGCCGCTCAGCTCGTCGGCCGCCGCCGCCCGGCGGGCGTCCCGGTGCCGGCCGAGGCCTAGCCTTCGATAGGCGGGTCAGGCACGCGCGAGCGCGGAGCGGACGGTCGGCGCGACCGGGATCCGCGCGGTGACGCCCGACAGCATCTCGCCGGCCCGCAGTCGGATTGTCGTCCATAGAACATCTTGTTGTCTATAGATCATCGATTGATGATATATAGACATCAATGCGAACGGAGCCGTCCCTCCTTCTTCCGCTGTTTCGCTCGGACGGTCAGCGCAAGCTCCTTGCCCGTGTGTACCTGTCGCCGGACCGCCCGGCGCCGCTTGCCGACCTGGCGCGAGAGCTCGGAGTCGACCGCGGCGGGCTCAAACGCGAGGCGGATCGGCTGGAGCGTGCCGGCCTCATCCTCTCCAAGCGTGTCGGACGCCAGCGGTATCTCTACCCGGACGTCCGCTCGCCGTACCACGACGATCTCTACCGCCTGCTCGTCAAGGCGTTCGGGCCGGCCACGTTCATCGGCCCGGCGCTGCGAGCGGTCGAAGGCATCGAGGAGGCACACCTCTACGGCTCGTGGGCCGCGCGCTACGTTGGCGAAACCGGTCTCGACCCGACCGACATCGACGTGATCGCGATCGGCCGACCATCACGGATCGCTGTCGCCGAGACCCAGCGGCACCTCACGGAGCGACTGGGCCGCGAGGTGAACATCGCCGTCGTCACGCCGGAGGAGTGGGAGGAAGCGGCGTCGGGATTCCTGAAGGACGTACGGGCACGCCCGCTCGTCCCCGTCCTCCAGGACGGCCGGTGAGCGACAGCGACGTCGCAGCGCTCGTGGCGGAAGGCGTCCTCGCCCGGGTGCCTTCGGATCGAGCCGAAGCACAGCGGGAGCTGGACACGGCCGCGCAGCATCTCCGCGGCGCGGAAGCAGCGGCAGTCGTCGACCCGATTTTCGGCAATGCGGGAGGTTCGGAACGACACCGAGTACGAGGCGGCCGTCCTCGCCTCCTCGGATGCGCGCGAAGCGTTGACGCACGCCCGGGCGATCGTCGCGGCGGTGCAGGACGCGCTCGCCTGAGCACGACCTCGGCCTGGCGGCCCGGGCGTCGCCGCTGGAGGGCGTTCGGACCGACCCGGCTGCGCTGCTGACGGGGTGCAAGGCTCCATCGCCGGTCGGCCCCGCTCGCCCGAGAGAAGCGCTCAGCCGTTGCCCGCGACCTGTGTGAAGGCGACTCTCCAGCGTGGGTCGCGCGACAGCAGCGGCTCGACGACCTCCGCGGCGAGCGCGTGGTCGTGGTCGAGGAGGGCGGTCGCGGCGACCCAGCGCGCGACGTCGTCGTCGACGCCGGCCTTGCGTGCCCGGTCCAGGTCGGCCTCGAGGTCGTCGAACGTCGCCCGTCGCAGCGTGCGGAGCGCTTCTTCGAGATCGAGGAGCCGACGCAGCTCGCCCAGCGGGTCGAGATGGCTGTCGACCCTGAGGTCGCTGATGCGATCCCAGCGCTCGCTCACAACGTCGCCGGACACGACGACGAGGGCCGCGGCCTCCCGCCCTCGGAAGTCGCCGCCCGCGGCCTCGACAGCGTCGAGACCGGCGAGGAGCCGGCGGGCGAGCGAGCCCGACGCGGCGTTGAACCCTTCGGCGAGCGCGTCGACGACGCCCTCCGACGCGAGCATGTTGCCCTGAGCGGAGAAACCGGGATCGCGACCGACCCCGTAGCGGGGATACAGCCGGAGCCGGTGTGGGAGGCGGTTCGACCACGCGCGTCGACGACCGCGACCTGGCGCAGCTCTGCCTCGGCGTCGTCCGTGACGAGCTCACGCAGCGCGTGTTCAGGCTCGTCGCGCGTCGCGAGCTTCTCCAGCAAGAGCGGCCCGTACGCCCGCCGAGTCTGTGACTGGGTCGCGACAGCGCCAACTCCGGGCATCGCCCACGGGACGCCGCCTCCCGCCCGGAACGCACGACTCTGAACGGCAACCCCCAGGTCACCCGTCCCCGGATCGCGGGCGACGATCGGGTAGGTCATCCGGAGGTAGAGGCGCGCGCCGCTGCCTTCTTCGCGCGCTTCGCGGCCTGGTAGGCCTCGAGCGCCTCCGGCGAGTCCACGTCGCCGAGCGTCATGAACGACGGGGCGAGCGGCTCCGCCGTCGTCACGCCGAATCGCTTGGCGAGCGTCGCGCCCAGCGCGATCACCTTCATGTCGCCGAACCCGGGGAGCGCCCGGATGCGGGCCTCGAGCTCGTTCGCGTCCCGCGCCTCGCGCCAGATCCGCGACGCGTCGCCGCCGTACTCGTCCGTCACGATCGCGCAGAGCGCCTGCACGCGCTTGGCCATGTTGGCCGGGAAGCGGTGCACGGCGGGTGTCTGCCGAAACACGGCGTCGAGCGCGTCCGCGTCCATCGCCGCGATCCGGGCGGGGTCGAGGTGGCCGAGTCGCTGGCGGAGCTTGAGCGGGCCGAGGAAGGCCGTCGGCACCGTCACCTGCTGGTCGAGCGCGAAGCCGATCAGCAGCGCGAGCGGATCCTCGGCGAGCAGCCGGTCGGCCTCGGCGTCGCCCGTGAAGTGGATCGCCTTCGGCCTCGCCATGGCGCGATCGTAGTGGTCTCGAGCACGGCCGGCACGGACGCGTCCGTCCGAGATCGGGCGCTCACCCGGCGGAGCCTCGAGCCGCTCGTGACCTCCCCGAGGCGGTGCGCCCGCTGAGCGTTGGAGCCGGTCCGTCCTGGACGGGGCTCCACGGCCGTCCCGCCACACCGCTCAGACCGGCAAGTGACAAGTTGTCACTTGGGGGTCCGTCGCGATCCGTGTTCCGGGGTGGTGCTGGCGGGCCGCGGCGCGCCGTCGGTGCTCGTTGTGGCGCCGGGGTCGGGATGCGCAGGCGAAGACCCCGGATGCCGCCCGCCTGTCAGGAGGTGCGCTCGACGCGGCTGCCCGGGACGATGTCGTCCCTGCCGTCGGGCCAGCGCACCCAGGCCTTGTGGCCACCGTCGTAGTCGTCGCCCCAGAGGACGAGCGTCGCCGGCTCGCCGAGCGCGGTGCACGGCTCTGTGCCCTCCTCGTCGAG
>CAZUVW010000151.1:0-6887 GCA_964623875.1 uncultured Gaiellales bacterium | reverse complement strand
CGTAGTAGTGCTTGACCTTCGACCCGTCCTCGCGCAACCCGTACGCCTGCTCGAACACCACGATCACGACGGGCGCGTCGGTGAGGTGCGGCTTGCGCCAGTCCGTGCCCAGCGGCTCGAGCGCGGCCAGCCACTCGTAGGACATGCGTCCCTCGTAGCTGCGTCGCTCCTCCTCCTCCGCGGCCGCACGGATCCTGCGCTTGAGATCCGGATCGGTGACTGCGACGAAGGTCCATGGCTGCTGGTTCGCGCCGGACGGCGCAGTCGCAGCGGCTGCGATCGCCGCCTCCACCACCTCGAGGGGGACGGGATCGGTGGAGAAGTGCCGCACCGTTCGCCGGGTCCGAGCGCGCTCGAGGAACGCAGCGGAGCGACGACGCATCTCGTCCTCCGGCAGCCGCTCGAACGCGAGCGGATCGAAGCGAGGGGCGCCCACGCGGTGGACGATACGCAACGGCGCAGCGCGCTACGCGACGTGCGGTCACCGCGCGCCGGCCCTTCGCTACAATCCCGCGGCGTCACGGCCCATTCGTCTAGTGGCCTAGGACACCGCCCTCTCACGGCGGCGGCACGGGTTCGAATCCCGTATGGGCCTTCGGCCGGCACAGCCTGTACCAACCGCAAGCCCCGCCAGCGTGCGGGGTTTGCCGTGTCGCAGGGCAACGTCGGACCGAGCGTCTGCGCGTGCCAGTGTGCCTCGCACGGTCGCGCTGCAGCAGGCGTCCGCGCGATGGCTCATACTCCCGAGCCGTGGAGCGTGCGGCGTCTCCTCGCCCCGAGCGGTTCAACGCAGGGCTCGTGCTGGCGGTGCTGTGGTGCCTGCTGTTCTGGGAGGCCGTCGCAGTGGCGGTCCTCACGCTCCTGTAGCCGCCCGACTCACCCCTGCTCACCGGCGCACTCGGGGCACATCACGACGATGCACACCGAGTCGTCGTCCTCACGCCCGAGGTAGGCGCGCCAGGACGGCGCCGTGGGCCCAGACAGACGACCGCACCCCCCGCACTCGATCGGTCGGGGCTGCACCTGGCCGGTCGCGACGAGGAGCCGCCGCAGGCTCTCCGCGCTCATGCGCTCCTGATCGGGTCGTGGCGCCGCAGGCACCCTGCCACGATCGCACCCGGCGCCAGCGACTTCAACGAGCCGAACGGCTGGCCCAACCTGGCTCGAAGGCCAGGACGACGATGCGGAGCGAGGCATCGAGTCCCCCCGAAGAGACCCCGCGATCCTCGCCCCGCTCCCTCGTCATACCCGGAACCGCCGCGGCGTCAACCCACGGCGTGCCGCGTGGACTGCGCACCCGAGACCCTGTCTGAGCGTGCGACGCCGACCGAGCGCGGCAGGCTACCGTGGGTTGGATGCTGCGCCTCGCCGTCGTGGTCGCCCTCGCCCTCGCCCTCGCCCTCGGCGCGTCGCACGCGAGCCCGGCCGTCGCCGCGGAGACCCTCACCCACGGCCAGCTCGTCGACCGCGCGTTCGCGATCTGTGCGTCGGCGAGCGACGGCATCGCCCGCGTGCGACCGGCGCTCACCTTCGCGCAGTCGGCAGACGCGCTCGCGGACGTGCTCGTGCACCTCCGCCGCGCGACCGCGACACTGGCCGGCCTGCGCCCCAACGCGAGCGATGCGCCTCGGCTCGACCGCTACGTCCGGCTCATGCGTCGACAGATCACCGCGCTGCAGCGGGCGCAGCGAGCCGCAGGGCGCGGGGATCGGCCGGCCTTCCGCGCCGCGTACCTCGACGCAGGCGCGGTGAGCCTCCAGGCCCGCAGGGCTGCGACGAGGCTCGGCCTCACCGTGTGCAGCACCCTCTGAGCGCCCTCGCGACCCGTCGCGGGCGTTCGCGTCGTAAGGGTTGCGTTAGCGCCCCCAACCTCCTGGACGCGCTCGCGTCTCCGACTCATGTGCGGGCGCGATGCCCGCGACGACGCAGATGCCGGCCGACCCCCACCCGAGCGACACCGTGTTCCTGCTCGCCGAGCACCGCTCAGCGACGAGCGGGCGCGTGCACGAGATCGGCACGCGCGCCCGCGTCGTCGAGCGCATGGACGGCATGCTCGTGCTCGAGATCGCGGGCGAGACGCTCTACTGCCCCGACGAGCTGGTCACGACCGAGCGGAGCGCCCGCGCGCGCCCGCCGCGGGCCTGGGTGCGACGCGGCGGCGTGGTCGCGCTGTCCTAGACGGGTTCAGGGCGACGGCGGTCGCGCCGATACCGTGCCCATGGAGCACACCCACGAGCCCGATCCCGTCTCCCTCGACGACGCGGGCCTCGCGGCGCTCGTCGAGCGCCTGGTCGAGGAGGAGCGCCGCCTGTCCGCCCTCCGGACGACGCTTCATCTGCGGATCGACTTCCTGCGCGGCGGCGGGTACGCGCATCTGGACGCCTCGGTCGACCAGCTGCGCGAGCTCGAGCACGAGGAGCGGGAGGTCTCGTCGAAGCGCCACGACGTGCACGCGCGTCTCGAGCGCGCGCTCGCCGAGCGGCACCGCCGGGCCGGCGTCGTCGCCGGCTAGACGGTCAGCTCGGCGACGAGCGGGCCGGCATCGAGCGGCGCGAACCCGATCCGCCGGGCGACGTCCTCCGTGGAGGGCCGGGTGCCCTCGCGGAACAGGGCGCGCAGGAAGGCACCCGTGTCCGGGTCGCGCCACCAGTCGTCGCCGACCTCCCGGCGCAGATGCGCTCTGACCTGGGCTGACCGGATCCAGGCGCGGAGGTAGTCGGCGGAGTAGAAGCCGGCGTCCATGTCGCTCACGAACTGCGAGGCCGGGTAGCGCAGGCGCGTGGCTGCGGTCAGGCGCTCGGCGTACCCGCCGTCGGTGCCGCCGTCCGCGGGGAACCTGTGCCAGAAGTCGAGCTCGTAGCCGAGCTTCGCCGAGTAGCGCCGGAACATGAGCGACTCGACGAACACGGTCGCCTCCGCGTTCCTGGCCGCCTCCGCGTCGTCGAGGTCGAAGTGCTCTGCGTGCCAGCCGGGCTCGCGCGCGATCGAGTCGAGCAGGAACGAGTAGATCTCCGTGAGCGCGTGGTCGCGCGCGAGCCGGCGGAAGGTGGGCGGCAGTGCGGGGTCGAGTCCCGCGTAGTGGAGGGCGTGGCCCGCCTCGTGCAGGAACGCCTCGTAGTCGTGCACTCCGCCGAGCGCGCGCGTGATCAGGTGGACGACGCGCGGCGGGTCGGACGCGATCACGCAGGCGCGGGGCGACTTCTGAGGCCGGTCGTCGAGGTCGAGCCGGATCCCGGGCTCCGCCGCGAGATCGAATCCGATCGCGCCCAGCGTGGCCGAGCAGACGGGCACGCAGCGCTCCTTCGTGTACGTCGTGGCCAGCGGCGAGAGGCGGCGGATCCATGCGAGGTGCGACGACGGCGGGGTCTCCTCCGTCTCGTCGCCCAGGAGCACCGGCAGCCAGCGTGCCCGCAGCGCGTCGAAGGAGCCAGTCGTCGACTCGCGTGCGTCGTCCACCGCCTCGAGCACGGGTCCGAGGCGGATGCCCTTCTCCGCCTCGCTGCGCGCGACCGGGTCGGTGATCCCGGAGAGCTCCGCCTCCAGCGCCTCCCGAGCCCGCAGCAGCGCCAGGCGCCGGTCGTTGAAGCTCGCCGACAGCTCGGCCACCGCCTCCCCGAGCGCGCTCCGGTCGGCGTGCCCGGGCTCGACCGCGAGCCGGGCCTGGGCCGCGCGGAGGGGCAGCTCCTCCCCGGCCCATGCGAGGCGCGCCGCGAGCAGCGCATTCTCGAGCGCGTCGTCCTCGGCCGCGAGCTCGCGGGTGACGATGCCGCGCTCGCAGACGAGCCGCAGCCGGGTCAGGCGCTCGCGCCCCTCTTCGGAGGCCTGCTCCTCCGCTTCGGCGAGCGAGGAGAGCTGGGCACGGGTGAAGAGGTGGCGATGCCGCGCGACGATCGCCGCCTGCTCGGACGTCTCCTTCTCCCCCACCCGCACCGCGCGCGCCTCCTCGGCCCGCTCGAACAGGTACGCCCCGAGCGCTTCCTCGAACGCGTCGGCCGGGAGGGGCGCCGTCACGCCGCGAGCTCCGCGCCGCGACGGATCCGCTCGAGCGCCACCTCGCGCCCGAGGAGCTCGAGGGTCTCGTAGAGGCCCGGTGAGACCCTGGAGCCCGTCACCGCGACCCTGATCGGCGCGTAGACCGCTCGCGGCTTCTCTCCGAGCATCTCGCAGAGCCCCTTGAGCGCCGTCTCGAGCGCCTCGGCCGACCAGTGCTCCACCGACGCGAGCGCCTCCCCCGCCGCCGAGAGGATCCGCGCGTCGAGCAGCGCCGGGTCGGGATCGACGTCGTGGAACAGGAAGCCGGCGAACTCGGGGAACTCGCCCAGCCGACCGATCTTCTCCTGCACGAGGGGCGCCGCATGCCACACGCGCTGCGCGTCCCACTCGTAGCCCTGCTCCCCGAGGTAGGTGACGAGCGCCCCCGCGTACTCGTCGTGGCTCATCGCGCGCAGGTAGACGCCGTTCATCCAGTCGAGCTTCGCGTAGTCGAACGTGGCGGGGCTCTGCCCGACGCGGTCGAGCGAGAACCGGGCCACGAGCTCGTCGCGGTCCATCAGCGTCGTCTCTCCGTCGGGCGCCCAGCCGAGCAGCGCGAGGAAGTTCATCATCGCCGCCGGGACGTAGCCCGCCGCCCTGAACTCGTCGACCGACACCGCCCCGTGCCGCTTCGAGAGCTTGCGGCCGTCCTCACCGAAGATGCTCGGCACGTGCGCGTACACGGGCAGCGTGTGGCCGAGCGCCTCGAGCAGCCGGATCTGCTTCGGCGTGTTCGACACGTGGTCGTCGCCGCGGATCACGTGTGTGATCCGGTCGTCCATGTCTTCCACGGGTGAGGCGAAGTTGTACGTCGCGCGACCGTCCGAGCGGACGATGACGAGATCCTCGAGCTGCTCGTTCGGCACCTCGACCCGGCCCTTGACGGCATCGACCCAGGCGGTCACGCCCTCGTCGGGCATGCGGAAGCGGATCGCGCCCTCGTCCTCGTACGCGTGCCCGGCGGCCACGAGCTCGTGCGCGAGCGCACGGCAGCGGTCCATCGCCTCCAGCTGGAAGGTCACGGGGCCGTCCCAGTCGATCCCGATCCACGCGAGCGACCGCTGGATCTGGTCCGTCGCCTCGGCGACCTCGCGGGAGGTGTCGGTGTTCTCGATGCGCAGCAGGCATTCGCCGTCGCGGCCGCGTGCGAAGAGCCAGTTGAAGAGGAACGTCCGGACGCCTCCGATGTGGAGGAGCCCGGTCGGGCTCGGTGCCATGCGGACCCGGACGCTCATCGGCCGCGGATCGTAGTCGCGACGAGCCTCTCCGGGGCACGGGGCCGCTCGGCATCGCTCGCTGCCCCCGCAGCCCGACGTGACCGGCGGTAGCGTCCGCCCCATGCTCTTCGGCGCGCACGTCTCGTCGTCCGGGGGCATCTCGAACGCGATCGACCGCGCGGAGACGCTCGGCTGCGACGCAGTGCAGGTCTTCACCCAGAGCCCGCGGATGTGGCGTCCGACCGCCCACGCCGTCGAGCAGGTCGAGCGCTTCCGCGCCCGCCGCGCCGAGACGGGGATCGGCTCTGTGGTCTGCCATGCCCTCTACCTCGTCAACCTCGCCAGCCCCGATCGCACGATCCGCGCGAAGTCGGTCGCCGCGATGGAGGCCACGCTGGACGCGGCCGCTGCGATCGGCGCGGAGGGCGTGATCTTCCACGTCGGCTCGCACCTCGGCGCCGGGCTGGCGACGGGTCGCAGGCGTGTCGTGCCCGCGCTGCGGCGGCTGCTCGACCGCACCTCGGACGACCTGTGGCTGCTGATGGAGAACTCCGCCGGCGCCGGCGGGACGATCGGCCGATCGACGGACGAGCTCGCCGACCTCCTCGACGCCGTCGGCCGACACCCCCGGCTCGGGCTCTGCCTCGACTCCTGCCACTGGTGGGTCTCCGGTGTGGACGTGACGGATCCGGAGGTGCTCGACGGGGCGCTCACCGAGCTGGACGATCGCGTGGGTCTCGACCGGGTTCGCTGTCTGCACGTCAACGATGCCGCGGCGGGGCTCGGCTCGAACCGCGACCGCCACGCGTCGATCGGGCTCGGCGAGCTCGGCAAGGGCCTCGGCACGTTCCTTGCGCACCCGGCCTTCCAGGCGCTCCCGGCGATCCTCGAGACGCCGGGCCCGGACGGTCGCGGCCCCGATGCCGCCGAGCTGCGAGCGCTCCGTGCGCTCCACCGCGCCGGGTTGCGCGCCGCCGCCAGACGACGCCCACGGCGCGGCGGCAGCGGCTGACGAGCGGGCGACGCGAGCGTCGGCCTACGAGCGCCCCGACGGGGGCTCGAGGAGGTCGCGACCCGAGGCGAACACCCGGAAGCTCGGGCTCGCGACGGGCACCTCGAAGAACTCGGGGTTCCGGCAGCCGACGTCGTCGACGCGGTGCTCGTAGCAGGCGGACACCTCGACGCGGCACATCGGCAGCGGCGCCCGCCGGGCCTTCACGGCGCCGAAGCCGTCGCGGCGCTCCTCCAGGCTGCGCAGCAGGTCGAGGTCGAGCTCCACGTCGAACACCCGCTGCATGCAGCCCATGTACGTCTGGCCGAACGCCTCGTACGCGTACACGAAGGGACACGACCGCTCGATGCACGCGCCCGGATAGACGACCCGGTCGCAGTGCACCTCGCAGCGTCGGCACTCGAGCTCCTCCTGCGGACGGAGCGGGAGCTCGGTCGGGAGCCGCTGCAGGGGCGAGGCGTCGGTCACCCCCGGATCGTGGCAGGGGTGGGGCTCCCTCCGCAAGACTTGACGGGCGGGCGGCGAGCCGGTACGAGCCCTGAAGGCCCGTTGGTGTCGCGCTGGACGGCCGCTCCCGGGCACGACGCGGGCGGCGCCTGAGTAGGGTTGCCGGTCGTGATCCGCCG
>CAZUVW010000150.1:0-7119 GCA_964623875.1 uncultured Gaiellales bacterium | reverse complement strand
CGATCGCGGAGCCGGGAACCGCTCCGCCGGGCGCCGAGCCGCGTGCGGCCCGTACCGCGGTGCTGCTGGAGGCGTCACCGATGCCGCTGGAGGCCGGCGAGCACGTCGTCGAGGCTGCGGTGGACGTGACGTTCCAGCTGGAGCAGGCGTGACGGCGCTCGCGATCGACCGCGACCGGCTCGTCGAGACGGCGAGCCGCATGGTCGGCGTCCACTCCTTCACCGGCGACGAGGAGGGGATGGCGCGGCTGATGGTCGAGCTGCTCGAGGCGCGCAGGCTGCACGTGCAATGGCAGCAGGTCGAGGACGGCCGCGCGAACGCGCTCGGGACGTGGGTCGGCGCCGGCGGCGGCCCCAGTCTCATGTTCAACGGGCACATGGACACGTCGTACTCGGGCCGCGAGCCCTGGCTGCGCGACGTGCCGGGCTTCCAGCCCGAGGCGTTCGTCCGTGACGGCCGGCTGTACGGCCTGGGCATCTCGAACATGAAGGGCGCGCTCGCCTGCTACGTCGAGGCCGTCTCTGCCCTCCAGGACGCCGGCGTGCGGCTGCGGGGCGACGTGCTGATCGCGGCCGTGTGCGGCGAGATCGAGAAGACGCAGCAGGGCGACGCGCAGGGAGCGGAGTACCGTGGCTACGCGGCTGGCACGCGCTACCTCGTCTCGCACGGCGGCGTGGCGGACATGTGCCTGCTCGGCGAGCCGACCGAGGGCAAGGTCGTGCTCGGGCACTTCGGCGCGCTGTGGCTGCGGATCCGCGTGCACGGCAACTTCATCCACACCGCCTTCAGCGAGGGCACGCGCGACCAGAACGCGATCCTCCGCCAGCACGAGGTGCTCGCCGCCGTGCTCGAGTGGATCCCGACCTGGGAGGACGACCCTGCGAACGCCTACCGTGGCGCCAGGGCGATCGTCAACGTGGGCGCGACCGAGGGCGGGTTCGGCTGGCGCGTGTCGCGCACGCCGCACCACGCGGATCTCTTCCTCGACGTGCGCGTCCCCCCGACGAAGCCGATGGGGCAGGCGCGGCGCGAGGTGCTCGACATGGTGCGCGGCCTCGCGAACAGGTTCCCGGAGTGGGGGATCGAGGGCGAGGTCTACGTCACCGCGCCCGGCGCGGAGATCGACGAGGGCCACGAGCTGGTCGCCGCGATCGACGGCGCGCACGAGGAGGTGTTCGGCGAGACGCCGGGACGCGACGTGACGCGCTGGTTCTCCGACGCCTCGGCGCTCACCCGCTACGGCGTCCCGACCGTCAACTACGGCACGTCGACGGGGCTGATGGACGTCGAGCTGGGCGAGAACCTCGCGATCGACGGGCTCGTGCGGACGGCCGAGGTCTACGCGCGCGTGGCCATGCGCGTCTGCGGAGCGGTGGCGTAGGGGCGCAGGGCGCGCGGTGGGCGGGGTGTCCCGCTGTGCGGGACACCTGGGAAGAGCCTCGAGTCAGGTGGTGGCTCGCGGCCAGGCCAGGAGCAGCCCGTCGCCGACCGTGAGCAGGGCGCAGTCGACGCGCGGGTCGGCCAGCACCTGGTCGGCGAAGGCGCGGAGCGCTCGCGCCGACTCGTCGGCGGGGTCGTCGTCGAGCACGGTCCCGCCGCGGAGGGCGTTGTCGGCGACGAGCACGCCGTGCGGCGCGAGCTTCGGGACGACGGCGTCGAAGTACGCCGGGTAGTCCGTCTTCCAGGCGTCGACGAAGACCAGGTCGAACGGGCCGTCGATCCCACTCAGCGAGTCGAGGGCGTCGCCGACGACGAGCTCGATGCGGTCGGCATAGGGAGATGCGTCGACGTGACGCCGAGCCACCTCCGCGTGGGCCTGGTCGGCCTCGAGCGTGATCACGGTGCCTCCTTCGGCGAGACGCGATGCCATCGAGATCGCGCTCACGCCGGTGAAGGTGCCGATCTCGAGCACCCGCGTGGCGCGCGTCGCGACGACGAGCGCCTCGAGCAGCTTGACCTCGACCCGGCCGCCTGCCATCTGCGGGGCGGCCATCGTCGCCTCGGTCTCGGCGCGGAGCGCTGCCACGACGGCGTCGGGGGCGGTGGTGTGCGCGATCGCGTAGCGCTCCGCGCGGGGATCGACGAGCGGCATGGGAGGATCCTTCCGGTCGGGGTCGAGCTCGACGGTAGTGGATCGTGCGCAGGCGGCTGCTCGACGACGCGGAGGACCGCCCGCGTCCCCGGGTGCAGCAGTCGAGTAGCGTTGCGTGCGTGAGGTGTCCTTCCCGCGTGGTCGGATCGCGCAGGCCGGCCCGGTGACCGTCCGTGCCCGGACGACGGCCGAGGAGGCGATCGCTGTCGTGCGCTCCGGCGACACGGTGATGGTCGGCGGGTTCGGGCTCGTGGGAGCGCCGCTGACGCTGATCGACGCGCTGGTCGAGCACTCCGACGCGACCGACCTGACGATCGTCTCCAACAACATCGGCGAGCCGGGGCGCGGGCTGGGCAAGCTGCTGCGCCAGGGCCGGATCAGGCGCGGGATCTCGTCGTACTTCACCTCGAACCCGGAGGCCGTCGCGGCGGTCAACGAGGGCCGGATCGAGGCGACGCTCGTGCCGCAGGGCACGTTCGCCGAGGCGATCAGGGCCGCCGGCGCGGGCCTCGGCGGCTTCTACACCCCGGTCGGCGCCGGCACGCTGCTCGCCGAGGGGAAGGAGGAGCGCGAGCTCGACGGGGTGCCGCACGTGCTGGAGCGGCCGATCCGGGCGGACGTCGCGCTCGTCTACGCAGCCCGAGCGGACGCGCTCGGCAACCTGTGGTACCGGGGGACGGCGCGGAACTTCAACCCGCTGATGGCGACGGCCGCCACCGTGACGGTCGCCGAGGCGGGTGAGATCGTCGAGGTCGGCGCCCTGGAGCCAGAGGCGGTGCACACGCCCCACCTCTACGTCGACCACCTCGTCTCCTCGTCCAGAGCGGCGGCCCACGCGTGACCGACGACGTCAGAGCGCGCATCGCCGAGCGCGCCGCACGCGAGCTGCGCCCCGGCGAGGTCGTGAACCTCGGGATCGGCATCCCGAACCTCATCCCCGCCTTCCTCGGCCCGGACGCCGGGGTCTTCGTCCACACGGAGAACGGCCTGCTCGGCGTCGGGCCGCGCCCGACGGAGGACGAGCTCGACCCGGACCTGATCGACGCGGCCAAGCGGCCGGTGACCGCGCTCCCGGGGGCCGCGTTCTTCGACAGCGCAGCGAGCTTCGCGATGATCCGCGGCGGTCACGTGGACGTCGCCGTGCTCGGCGCGCTCCAGGTGAGCGCGACCGGGGACATCGCGAACTGGGCGGTGCCCGGGAAGGACGTGCTCGGGGTCGGCGGCGCGATGGACCTCGTCGTCGGCGCGCGACGGGTGATCGTGACGATGACCGCGACGTCGTCGAGCGGCGAGCCGAAGGTCGTGGCGTCGTGCACCTACCCGCTCACCGCACGGGCAGCGGTCGACGTGGTGGTCACCGACCTGTCCGTGTTCCGGGTGCGCGAGGGCTCACTCGTGCTGACCGAGCTCCTCGGCGGGGCGAGCGTGGACGACGTGGCGGCGGCGACCGGCGCCCCGTTCGAGGTGGATCTGGAGACGACCCGTGCGTCGTGAGGCTCGCGTGGGCGGCAGGACCAGGCCCGGAGAGGAGCGCCCGTGCCCCGGGCCGTGATCCTCGCGGCGGTGCGCACGCCGATCGGCCGGTACGGCGGCGGGCTCGCCGGCGTGCGGCCCGACGACCTGGCGGCGCTGGTCGTCGCAGAGGCGGTCGCGCGGGCCGGGGTGCCTCCGGGGGAGATCGAGGACGTGTGGCTCGGGTGCGCGAACCAGGCGGGGGAGGACAACCGCAACGTCGCGCGCTTCGCGGCGCTCCTCGCAGGCCTGCCGGAGACGGTGGCCGGCGTGACGGTCAACCGTCTCTGCGCGTCGGGCCTCGCCGCGATCGTCGGCGCCTGTCACGCCGTCGTCGCCGGCGACGGCGACCTGTTCGTCGCGGGCGGGGTGGAGTCGATGACGCGCGCGCCGCTCGTGACCGCGAAGCCCGATGCCCCCTACGCCCGCGGCGACCGCACCCTGCACGACACGACGCTTGGTTGGCGCTTCGTCAACCCGCGCTACGAGGAGCGCTTCTCGCGCGAGGCGATGGGCGAGACCGGAGAGAACGTCGCCGAGCGCTGGGGCGTCTCGCGCGAGGACCAGGACGCGTTCGCGGCGACGTCACAGGCACGCTGGGCGGCCGCCCAGGCGGCGGGCCGGTTCGCGGACGAGCTCGTCCCCGCAGGGGAGCTGAACGCCGACGAGCACCCTCGCCCGGGGGTGACCGTCGAGCGGCTCGCCGCGCTGCAACCGGCGTTCCGCGCGGGAGGCACCGTCACCGCCGGCAACGCGAGCGGCATCAACGACGGAGCGGCGGCCGTCGTCGTGGCGAGCGAGGAGCGCGCCCGCGCGCTCGGCATCGAGCCGCTCGGCACCTTCGTGGGCTCCGCGGTCGCGGGCGTCGACCCGGCGGTGATGGGGATCGGGCCCGTCCCCGCCGTGCGCAAGCTGCTCTCCCGCACGGGGGTCGCGCTCGAGGAGATCGACCTCGTCGAGCTGAACGAGGCGTTCGCGTCGCAGAGCCTCGCGGTGATCCGCGAGCTCGGGCTCGACCCCGAGCTCGTCAACGTCAACGGCGGTGCGATCGCCGTCGGTCATCCGCTCGGCATGTCGGGCGCGCGGCTGGTGGTCTCGCTGCTGCACGAGCTCCGCCGTCGCGAGGGCCGGCTGGGGCTCGCGACGCTGTGCATCGGCGTCGGTCAGGGCCAGGCGGCGCTGTTCGAGCGCTCCCCTCGCCCCTGAGAGGGAACGTCGCGGTCGCGCGCGCGGGTGGCGTTCCCACAGAGCGCCCGACGCTCTCCTACACTCGTGCCGCGTGGTCGAGCGTGATCTTCCGGAAGGCACCGTCACCCTGGTCCTGACGGACGTCGAGGGGTCGACGCCCGCGCTCCACCGGCTCGGGAGCCGCTACGGCGAGTCGCTCGAGCTCCACCGTCGGATCGTGCGCGAGGCGGCCACCTCCCGGGGCGGCGTCGAGGTCGACACCCAGGGCGACTCGTTCCTGTTCGCCTTCCCCCGCGCGGACGACGCGCTCGACGCGGCGACGCTGCTCGTCGCGGCGCTCGACGACGCGCCGTGGCCCGCCGACGTGCCGCTGCCTGCGCGGGTCGGCGTCCACACCGGCGACCTGCAGCGCATCCCCGAGGGGTACGTCGGCCTCGAGCTTCACCGCGCCGCGCGCATCGCGGCGTGCGCGCACGGCGGCCAGGTCGTCGTCTCCGCTGCCACGCGCGCCCTCGGAGGCGACCGCAGGTTCCTCGACCTCGGGCACCACCGACTGAAGGGCTTCGACGATCCCGAGCGGCTCTTCCAGCTGCTCGACGACGAGGGCACGACCTTCCCCCCGCTGCGCACCCAGGCGGCGAAGAGCCTGCCGCGCGTGTCCGGGGCCTTCGTCAACAGGGTCGCCGAGCTCGAGGAGCTCGGGCGGCTGCTCGCCGCGCGAGCACGTCTCGTGACGCTCGTCGGCGCCGGCGGCGCCGGAAAGTCGAGACTGGCGCTGGAGGCTGCGCACGCGGCGCTCGACCAGTTCGCTCACGGCGTCTGGCTCGCGCGCCTGGCTCCCGTCGAGGACGTGGCAGAGGTTCCCGTGGAGATCGCTGCCGCGTTGGGCATCCCGCCCGGTGACGACGCGGAGGGGGCAGTGATCGACTACCTCCGCGAGCGGGAGGCGCTGATCGTGCTCGACAACCTCGAGCACGTCCAGGGGGCTGCTCCGCTCCTCGGCAGGCTGCTCGTCGAGGCGCCGGGGCTGTCGCTCCTGGGCACGAGCCGGAGCCCCTTGCGGATAGCCGGCGAGCAGGTGCTCGAAGTCGAGCCGCTCGACGAGCCCGCCGCCGTCGAGCTCTTCGCGGAGCGTGCCCGACGCGCCGACGCCCGGTTCGTCCTCGACGAGCGGACGGAGGACGACGTGCGCGCGGTATGCCGGCGGGTGGACGGGCTGCCGCTCGCGATCGAGATCGTGGCGGCGCGCGTCGTCTCGGTCTCCGTGCAGGACATGGCGGAAGGGCTCGGCTTCGGGCTCGCCACGACCGGAGCGTCGGACGCGCCCGATCGTCACCGCACCCTCGAGGCGGCCATCGAGTGGGGTGCAGGCATCCTCGACGAGCGCCTGCGTGCCCTCCACGCGTCGCTCGGCGCCTTCCAGAGCCGGTTCACCCCCGAAGCCGCCGCATTCGCCTTCGGCGCCACCTTCGACGACCTCGACGCGCTGGTGCGGTCGGCCCTGCTCCGACGCGTCGACGAAGGCGGCCCGACGCGTCTCGCGATGCTGCAGACCGTGCGGGAGTTCGCCCGCGACCGGCTCGCGGCCGACGCCCGCAGCGAGGAGGCGCGTGCGCGGCGCGCGGCGTGGATCGAGGAGCTCGCAGCGAGGGCGGCGCCGAGCCTGGACGCCGAGGATCCCGGGCCGTGGCTCGTCGAGCTCGAGCAGTGGGCGCCCGACATCCGAGCGACCCTCCGCGAGGCGGTGCACCGAGGTGACCACGCGCGCTGCATCCGCATCACGTCGTCGCTCGAGCGGTTCTGGCGCGCTCGCGGCGAGGTCGGCGAGGCACGGACGATCCTCGCCGGCGCGCTCGCCGCCTCGCCGCCGGACGATCCTGCCGCGCGCGCCCGCGCCTCCTGGACGCTGGCGCGTCTGGCGGCCGCGCAGGGCGACGCACGTGGCGCTCAGGGGCCGCTCCGGGAGGCGCTCTCGCTCTACCAGGCTGGGGGCTTCGCGCGCGAGACGGCGTTCGCGCTGACGGAGCTCGCCTGGGGAGCCCTCGATCTCGGCGAGCTCCCCGAGGCCGAGGCGCGGGCCGAGGAGGCCCTCGCCGTCGCTCGAGCGGCCGCTGACGCGCGCGCGACCTCGAGCGCGTTGAGCGCGCGCGCGACGATCGCGTCGGAGCGGGGCGATCGGTCCACGGCACGTGCGTGCGCCGAGGAGAGCCTCGCGATCAGGCGGCGTCTGGGTGATCGGCAGCTCGTGGCGAACGCGGCGCTGACGCTGGGCTCGGCGGCGCTGGCCGAGGGCGACCTCGACGGCGCCCAGACCGCGCTCGAGGAGT
>CAZUVW010000149.1:0-7199 GCA_964623875.1 uncultured Gaiellales bacterium | reverse complement strand
GTCACCGAGGACACGCGCGACCGGCTGCGCGAGCAGGCGAACCAGCTGCCGGAGCCGACCGTGCTGCGCCTGATCGACCTGCTCGCGGTCGCGATCGACGACGTCCATCAGGGTGGTGACCCGCGTCTGCCGCTCGAGCTCGCGCTGATCAAGGTCACCCGGCCGCAGGCAGACCTCTCGCGCGAGTCGCTCGCCCACCGCGTCGAGGTGCTCGAGTCGCGCCTGCACGGGCCGCTCGCGCCCGCCGTGAGCACACCGAGCACGACCGCCCCCGCCTCCATGGCGGCCGAGGCACCCGTCGTCCCTGCGTCGCCGGAGCCGCCGCTCGGCGACGGGACCGCCGCCGCGGGAACGGCAGCACCGCCGACGGACGAGGACGGCGGGCCGGAGCTCAGCCTCGAGCAGCTCCAGGACGCATGGACGCGCAGCGTCGTGCCGACGCTGCGAGAGCGCTCCATCCCGACCGCGACCCTGCTCGAGGGCGCCACCCCGTCCCACCTCGAGCAGGACACGGTGACCCTGTCGTTCCCGCCTGGCGCCGAGTTCCATCGCCGCCAGGCGGACGACCCGCGCACGCTGCAGCTCGTCCGCGACGCGCTGCTCGAGGTGACGGGGCGGCGGCTGGCCGTCGTGACCGAGGTATCCGAGACGACCGAGGGCCGCCACGTCGAGGACGAGGGCCCCCTGGGGGAGGAGGGCCTGATCTCCCTCCTCCGTGACCAGCTGGACGCGACCGAAGTGGAGGAGACCACGTGAAGCTCGACATGAACGCGCTGATGAAGCAGGCGCAGCAGATGCAGGAGCAGATGCAGCGTGCCCAGGCGGAGGCGGCCAACGAGGTCGCCGAGGCGTCGGCCGGGGGCGGCATGGTGACCGTGCGGGCGAACGGCGCCGGGGAGCTCGTGGAGGTCCGCCTCGACCCGCGCGCGGTGGACCCGGACGACCCGGAGATGCTCGCCGACATGGTGCTGGCGGCCGCCAACGAAGCCCTCCGCTCGGCGCAGGCGGCCGTCGAGGCGAAGCTGCGCAGCCAGATGCCCGACCTCGGGGCGCTCGGCCTGCCCGGGATGTGAGGCGTCACACGGCGGCAGGAGCCTGGCTGAAGCCAGGCACCGGGGGCATGGCGGGGCGGGGATCCAGGGTCGCGCCCGCGTGGGTGCAGGTGCGTGCCTGGCTTCAGCCAGGCTCGTGAGGACCTATGCGAGCCCACCCCGGCGTCGGGCCGGGCACGCGCGGCCCCTGCGAACCCGCCGCGACAACGGTCAGGCGGGCTCGCCGAACAGCTCGAGCGCGCGGCGGGTGTGGAGTCGCGCGGGCTCCGCGTCGGCGCGAGCGAGACGGAGCTGCAGCCGACGCGCTGCGGCGAGCGGGGCGTCGGTCACCCGGAGGGTCGGCACTCGCACCTGGAGGAGGACGATCGCACCGACGACGAGCGCGGCACCCGCCAGCTGAGGTGGTGCGAGTCGGTCTCCCAGGGCCACCGCCGCGAGCGCGAGGCCGACGGGCACCTCGACGGTGACGAGCAGCGAGGCCGTGCCCGGCCCGACGAGACGGATGCCCGCCAGGAAGGCGGTCAGCGCGAACGCGCTGCCGAGGAGGGCACCGAGGACGACGACGCTCACGCCGGTCGCTCCGCCGAGTGCGAGCAGGCTGCCCTGCACCGTGCCGATGCCGAGGAACGCGATCGCGGCGCCCGTCGTGAGCAGCGAGGAGTACGCGATGGGGTCGGTGCCACGCAGCAGGCGGTCCGACGCGAGGATGTACACGGCGTAGACGCCGGCCGAGGCGATCGCGAGCCCCATCCCGACGAGATCGAGGCTCACGGCCCCGCCACCGACGAACGCGATCCCGGTCAGGATCGCGACCAGCGCGGCCGCGCGGCGGGCGTCCACGCGCTCACGGCCGAGCAGCGCGGCGGCGCCGACGACGACGGCGAGGTGCGCGTAGTGCAGGAGCGAGGCGAACGGGGCCGAGGTCCGCTCGAGCGCGGCGTAGAACAGGAACGAGTCGGCGGTGTAGAGCACGAGGCCGAGCCCGAGCGCGCCGACGGCGACGCGAGGGGAGAGCGTCCGCAGGCTCCGCCGTGCGACGAGCGCGAGCACGATCGCCGCCAGGGCATAGCGCCAGCCGAGCATCGGCACGATCTCTGCGCCGCCGTCGAGGGCGATCGAGCCGAGCACGGGCTGCACCGCGAACGCGACTCCCGCGGCGAGGCAGAGGGCGATCCCGAGCCGGGAGACGGTGCTCGACGTGGTCATGCACCGAAGGTACGCATGAGAACTAGTAGGCCGTACTCTCCATTCTCTCTAGTATCAATAGGAATAACCTATGACTATCCAGCAGCTCCGCTACTTCCTCGCGACGGTCGAGCACGGCTCCTTCACCGCTGCCGCTCGCTCGCTGTTCATCGCTCAGCCCTCGCTCTCGGAGCAGGTCCGACAGCTCGAGGCCGAGCTCGGGGTCGAGCTGTTCGCACGCGCCGGTCGCGGCATCGCGCTCACGGAGGCGGGTCGAGCGTTCCGCCCCGAGGCCGAGCGGGTGCTCGACGCCGTCGACCGGGCGCGGGACGCCGTGCGCGACGTCCGCGAGCTGAGCGGCGGGACGCTGAGCTTCGGCATGTTCGGGACCGCCTCCGCCTACCTCGTCTCCCGCCTCGCGACGGAGTTCCGACGCCGCTACCCGGACGTGCGCCTGCGGCTGGTCGGGCAGAACTCGTCGCTCGTGGCCGACGCCGTGCGGGAGGGGCGCCTCGAGGCCGCGCTCGTCGTGCTCCCGATCGACGACGAGGGGCTGGACGTGCGACCCGTGCACCGCGAGGAGCTCGTCGTGGTGAGTCGCGACGCGACCCACGTGCCCGGGCCGATGACGATGGAGCAGCTCGCCCGCCTGCCGCTCGTGCTCTACGACGTCGGCTTCGGTCAGGCCGACCCGACACGACGTCAGCTGATGGCGCGGGCGCAGCATGCGGGCGTGACGCTCGCGCCGGTGATCGAGGTCGAGGACATGGAGGCGGCGCTGCAGCTGGTCCAGGCAGGCAGCGGCGACAGCGTCGTCGCCCGGGCGGTGCTGCGCGACCGGCGCGGAGCGCGGTCGCTGCACGTCGCCCCGTTCGTCGAGCCGATGTGGGAGGGGTTCGCGCTGATCGGCCGGCGCGACGCCCCCGTCTCCCCCGCCACCCGTGCGTTCGTGGAGATCCTCGAGAGGCGCCTGGAGTCGTTCGGCGAGATCAGCCTGTACGGGACGGCCACGTCCGAGCCGGACGGATAACGTTGCCGCCGTGCTGAGCCCGGCGGTCGAGAACCTCGTCGCGCAGCTGACGCGCCTGCCGGGGATCGGCACGCGCACCGCCCAGCGGCTCGCCTTCCACCTGCTCAGCGTCCCGCCGGACGAGGCGACCGCGCTGGCGGCGGCGGTGGTCGAGGTCAAGGAGCGCGTCCATCCCTGCCGGGAGTGCGGGAACCTCACCGAGGAGGATCTCTGCCGCGTCTGCAGCGACCCCCGCCGCGACCGCACCGTGATCTGCGTCGTCGAGCAGCCGGTGGACGTCGTCTCGCTCGAGCGAACCCACGAGTACCGTGGCCTCTACCACGTGCTCGGTGGCGCGCTCTCGCCGCTCGACGGCGTCGAGCCGGCCGACCTGCGGATCGCGGGACTGCTCGACCGCGTCGAGCGGGACGACGTGCAGGAGGTCGTGCTCGCGACGAACCCGACGATGACCGGCGAGGCGACCGCCTCGTACATCGCCGACCGGCTGCGCGACCGCGTGACCGTCACCCGGCTCGCGAGCGGCCTCCCGGTCGGCGGAGACCTCGAGTACGCCGACGAGGTCACCCTCGGCAGGGCGCTCTCCGGGAGGCGACCGATCTGAAAGGGCGCGACTCCGCTGCGCGGACTCGCGCCTAGGAGGAACAGCGCCGCGACACGCCGCGCAGCGAGGCAGGTACCGTCCCGGCGAGCGACGAAGGAGCACCTGATGCGACCAGCCGAGAGCAGAGTCCCACTGCGATGAGCGCCCCGCGCATCGGGGTCGTGGGCGCGACGGGCGCCGTCGGCACGATCACGCTCGAGCTGCTCGCGGAGCGTGGGCACGACGGCGTGCGGGCGTTCGCCTCGGCACGCTCGGCGGGGTCGCAGCTCCCGTTCGGATCGGGTGCGATCACCGTCGAGGAGGCGACCCCCGAGGCGCTCGGCGCAGGGGACGTCGACCTGTTCCTGTTCTCCGTCGGCACCTCCGCGAGCCGCGAGCTCGTGCCCGTGGCCTCCGCCGCGGGGGCGATCTGCATCGACAAGTCCTCCGCCTATCGACTCGTCGACGGCTACCCGCTGGTGGTGCCCGAGGTGAACGCCGACCGGGCGCGCGAGGCGCTCGAGCGCGATCGCATCGTCGCGAACCCCAACTGCTGCACGATCCCGCTCACCTGCGTGCTGAAGCCGCTCCACGAGGCGGCCGGGCTGCGCCGGGTGCGCGTGTCCACCTACCAGTCCGTGTCGGGGGCGGGTGCACAGCGGATGGAGCGGCTCGCCGCCGAGGATCCGAGAGCGCACGACCTCGTGATGGACTGGTCGTGGGAGGGCGACGAGTCGGACGAGGAGGCGAAGCTCCGGGCCGAGACGCGCAAGATCATGGAGCTGCCCGAGCTGCCGCTGTCGGCGACGTGCGTGCGCGTGCCCGTGATGGTCGGGCACTCGGAGGCGGTGTGGATCGAGCTCGAGGAGGCGCTCTCGCCGGAGCAGGCCGCCTCGATCCTCCGCGATGCGCCGAGCGTGCGGGTGCTCGACCTGCCCGCCTTCCCCACCCCCGCACAGGCGGCGGGCGGCGACGAGGTGCTGGTCGGCCGGATCCGGAAGGACACCGCGGCCGAGAACGGGATCGCGCTCTACCTCTCCTGCGACAACCTCCGCAAGGGCGCGGCGCTCAACGCGATCCAGATCGCGGACGTGCTGCTCGGCGCCGTCGCCGCGTGCTGAGGCCGCGCCGGGGGGACGCGGGCGGTGAGCCGCGGGCGGGGCGAGCCCCGCCCCGGCGACGACCGGGTCACGGCCGGGGGATCGGCGAGGCGACGGGTGGTGCGAAGGCCTCCTGGACGATGCGGAGCACCTTCGCGCGGGCACCCTCGGCGACGGGCGCGAGCCCGCCGAGCTCGAGGCGGCACAGCTCGACCCGACCGCGACTGCGGAGCGTGGTGAACCCGAACTCGTCGAGGAAGTCCCGGGGGAAGACGGTGCGGTGGACGTGGAAGCGCTGCTCCTCGTCCGCATCGGGGCCATAGCGGTACGCGAACGCCTCGATCGCGACCGCGCCCTGGTCGCGGCTCTCCCCGATCGCCGCGAGCAGAAGGGACTTCTCGACCCACTCGCCGGCGCCGCGGGCGAGGAACGCGCACGTCACGAGCACGGCGTCGTCCGACGGCGGTCCGGCTGGCAGATCGGCCGCGCGCGGAAAGAGCCCCGACTGACCGTACTGCATCACTCCGAGGAAGCGTCCGTCGTCGTCGAGGTAGATCGTCCCCCACTCCCCCCACTCCTCCTCGACGCGCTCCGTCCAGCGCTCCTTCGACGCGGTCTTGTTGCCACGCGACTGCCACCAGACGCAGTCGTGGCAGACGGAGGGCGCCGACGCCAGCGTCCCGCGCGTGAGGCCGGAGACGCGGGGCGCCATCAGGCGGGCGGGGGCTCGATCTCCGCGACGACGACGTCGATCGCTGCGGGCACGACCTCCGCCATCCGCTCGAGATACGCGCGCACGCGCTCCTGCACCGCTGCGCCGACGACGGGGGCGGACGCACCCCAGGCGAGGCCCAGGTGCAGCTCGACCGTGACCGTGCCGTCGTCGTCGAGCACGCGGACGCCACGGTGGCGGTGGAGCGGGCTCTCGACGAGCCGCACCACGCCGTCGACCTCGCGAGCGGCGTCGGCCGCGTACGAGCCCAGCACCTCGGGTGAGATCACGGCATGGCCTTCCACGGGCGCAGTCTACGCGCAGGTCGCTCGCCGAGGTCTGGCCGCTACGCGGTGCGTGCCGGCAGCCGCAGGACGAGCTCGGTGACCTCCGGGCGCGCGAACAGCCGAAACGGCACGAACGTCGTGCCGGTGCCCGGCGAGATGTGGAGCGGGCCGCCCGGGGTCGCGTAGACGCCGGCGACGTAGGTCGCGCGGGGATGCGCGAGCGTCACCGGCCCGCGGCCGGGAAGCGGCACGCAGATCTGGCCCGCGTGCAGGTGCCCGGCGAGCGTGAGGTCGAACACCCCGGCCGGCAGCCGGCGTGCGATCCCGGGGAAGTGGCACAGGAGGATCCGCAGCCCTGCCTCCGGGTCGGCCAGCGACCAGGGGCTCGCCTCGCCCTGCGGGTACGTCTCGGCGTCCACCCCCACCAGCTGCACGCGCTCACCGCGGAGCTCGAGCGAGAGCGCCTCGTCGCGCAGCAGCTCGGCCTCGGCGAGGTCGGTGAGCTCGGCCGCCCGCGAGAACGGATCGCGTGAGACGGCGACGTCGTGGTTCCCGAGCACGACGACCGGACGGCCGAGCAGCGCGAGGATGCGCCGCAGGCGCGGCTCACCCCGCGGGTGCGAGACGAGGTCGCCGGTGATGCAGACCAGATCGGGCTCGCGCCCGGCGACCCACAGCGCGGCGCGCTCGCTGGCGCCGTTGCCCCGCGAGAGCGGTGCGCCGAGGTGGAAGTCGGACAGGTGCGCGATCCGGAGTCCGTCGAGCGCCCCGGGCAGCCCCGGGATCTCGACCTCGCGCACCCGCGTGCGCAGCCACCCCGCCTCGAACCAGCCGTACGCCGCCAGAGCGCCACCGACGACCAGCACGCCGCCGACCAGCCAGGCCACGTCCATCGCCCTAGGTGATTCCGCGAAGCGGAAGCACCTACACGGACAGCTTGTCGACCACCGGCTGAACCGACACGACGTGGCGCTTGAACTTCAGCTCCGCGTCGGTGAGGCCGGCGGCGACGCCGACGAGCTGCGAGAGGTGCAGGATCGGCATCTGGAAGTCCTTGCCGTACCGCTTCTTCAGCTTCGACTGCCAGGCGTCGAGCGACAGGTGGCAGAGCGGGCACGGGGTCACCATCGCGTCGGCCCCTGCCTCGTACGCCTGCTCGATCGGCTGGACGAGCTCGGCCAACGCGGTGTCCTCGCGCGCCTGGATGATCGGGAAGCCGCAGCACTTGACCTTCGCGGGGTAGTCGATCGCCT
>CAZUVW010000148.1:0-7229 GCA_964623875.1 uncultured Gaiellales bacterium | reverse complement strand
GGCCGGAGCCATGTTGTCGACCGGAGGGCCTATCGCCGATGGTGTGGGCCCTTAGTCATGCTACTCCTGCGCCAGGGCATGCAATTGGCACGGTGCTCGTCGTACTGGGGGTTACGGTCTGGCTTGCATGGCCGCAATCCGCAGGGGCTGCGGAAGCTCCGGTTCCGGGCGCGTTGCACCCCGTCGGGGAGCGGAGATGAAGCGCGGGTGGCGATCCGTGGCGAGCACGAGTGACGCGGCTGTGGCGATCATGCCAGCGATCCCGTTCGCCGCTCGGATCAAGCGGTTGGCCGGTGTTCCGGCAGTGTTGCTCTTCGGGCTGGTCGCTGCGTCCACGCTGGTCCGGTTCTCGATCGGCACGCGCGTTGCCTCCCCCTGGATCGTCCCGGATGAGATCGTCTATTCGGAGCTTGCGAAGAGCATCGCGGCGACCGGGCGTCCCGCTGTGAGGGGAGGTTGGGCGTTTGGCTGGGGCGAGGTCTACCCGACGATTATCGCGCCGGCATGGGTCGTGTTCGGTGACGCGGTGGACGCGTACCATGCGGCCCTCGCGATCAACGCCGTCGTGATGTCACTTGCGGCCATACCAGCCTTCGCGCTGGCTCGGCTCTTCGTGAGTGCGAGGGCCTCGATCCTTGTCGCGGCGCTCACGGTGCTCGTACCGTCGATGTCCTACACGGGTGTGCTCATGACGGAGAACGCCTTCTACCCCGTGTTCCTCCTTGCGATGTGGCTGGTCGCGCGGACTGTGCGTAGTCCCACCGTGGTGAACCAGCTCGGGGTGCTGGGCGCCCTCTTCCTGGCGGCCCTGACACGGATCCAGGGTCTCGCACTCGTAGGCGCCTACGTCGGCGCCGTGGTCTTGTATGCGGTGCTGCATCCCAGAGGAGGATCACGAGCATATCTGCGGCGCTACGTCATCTCGATCGGTGTCCTTTTCGCAGGGGCGCTCGCTCCGGTCGCGCTCTCCCTCGCACGTGGCGATGGGCCACTCGGATGGCTCGGAGCCCGTTCGGGGACATTCAACTCACTCGTGTTCAGCGAGGTGCCGCAGTGGGTTGGACACCTCGCGGCGGGGCTCGTGCTGTATGTGGCAGTCATGCCCGTCGCGGCGACCGCTGTGATGAGCGTCCTGGGCCTCAATCGTCGCACTTCCGAGCCGTTGCGCCTGTTCGCCTCCATCGCCGTACCCACGATCGGGGCCATGCTCTTTTCAGTGGCTCTCGTGAGCGCTGGGGTCGACGTCGACGGAGTCGAGAACCTCAACGAGAGATATGTGTTCTACGTCGCGCCGCTGACGTTCGTGGGCCTAGCACTTTGGGTGCGACACGGCCTCCCGCGACCACGACTACTCGCGTTCGCAGCCCTCGCTGCATGCTCTGTTCTCGTCGCACTGCTCCCCATCGTCGAACTCAAGTACAACGCGGGGTTCCAGTCCGTCGCCCTCCTGCCCTGGCTGACGCTGCCATTCGGCGGCTGGTGGGTCAGGCTGTTCGCGCTGCTCTTCGTCCTCGGAAGCGGGATGCTTTGGATCGGCTGTCGAGCAGACCGCGTGGGACGGCTCTGGGCGTTCACCGCGCTGTGGATGACATTCGTGGGTGTCCTGGCAGTTGGATCGAACGCCGTCACTGCTCGTGGCTTCGAGGATGCGTACTCCGGTGGGTCGGCATCATGGGTAGACGACGCGCTTCCCCCTCAGACGACCGCCTCGGTGCTTTGGGATCAGCGGGTTGCTGTGAACGGGCGTCCTGACCCCTACTACGCGTGGCTCATGGTGGCAGAGTTCTTCAACGCAGGTATCGAGGACGTGCTCCGCCTTGGTCGAAAGACGCACTACGAGAACGTTCTCCCCACACAACCCGTTGAACTGGCACGTGACGGGACTGTCATCGACGGCTCTGGCAACGCCCTGTCGCCGCGCTTCGTCGTTGTCTCGTGCCGGGTTCCGGCGGTAGGACGCCTCGTCGCTGGTTCACCGCGGGGAGCGCTGCGCCTCCTTGAGATCGACGGTGTCCTACGCCTGCGTGGCGCGCCGTCATGCACGCGGTCGACTCCATGACTCATGGTCGATCCGCGGCACCTGGCCAGCGAAGTGAAGGTGGTGGCTTGGCATGATTCTCACGTGGGGAGGTGGGGATCACGGCGCAAAGGATCGAGCGTCAGGGCGCGCTCGCCAGTTGAGTCGGGCCGCGAGGCGGTGCGCGCGGTCGAGGTCCTGATCGCGGCGTTGACCGCTTTGTCGTGCCTCGTCATCAACGCGGCTGCAGATCGACATATCGAGCCGCTCTCGCGTGAGAACCTTGGTCCGTTCGCGCTTGCCTACCACAACGTAAGGCCTCCTCTCGCTCTTCTCGCCGTTGTGCTGTTCTTGCCACTGCTGGCGCCGCTGCTTCGAGGAGTGGCTCGGGCGGCTGTGCTTGTCTTCATCGGCGCGGCCGCGGCCAACATCGTCAGTCCGCTTGTCTGGGGCGGGTCAGTGCCGAATTACATCGTCTTGCAGAAGATCGACGTGGTCATGAATGTGAGCGATGCCTTGATGCTCGGCTCGGCTGTTGTCATCGTCGTCTCGATTGCGCTTGCTCCTTGGAGACGCACGCGTCGCCGTGACCTGACTTCCTCGGGCTCCAGCTAGGCGGCGCTTCACCGCGGCGCTCGCCGGGTCGGCTGGGCGCGGGCGGCTTGGGGTCGTCGTCTCGGTGGCCACGTCCAGGGGCGGTCGCGGATCTCGTCCGACGCGCAGGTGCGCCGGGCACCAGCAGTATCGGTGCGCGTCCGGCGCTCATGAGCCGGCGCGGGGCTCGGCGGGATGAGTTCGTTGGGTTGTGCTGGGCGTCAGGAGCCCGGCTGAAGCCGGGCACCCGGGGTGGTGAAGCCGGGCACCCGGGGTGGTGAAGCCGGGCACCCGGGGTGGTGAAGCCGGACCGACCTCGCCGCACGGGCGCACGCGCTGGAGGAGGCTTCCGGCACACCGCTCGAGAACCCGAACGCGATCCGGTCGCTGCTCGGCCTGTGAGCCGCGGACTGGCGGGAAGCGTCCGCTGGGCCGTCGTCCCACACGTGCCTGCAGCGCCGTTCCGGCTGTATGCGGGGCCGGGCGCAGATCCCGTCGAGCTGCCGGACGCGCGATCGCTCTTCGCCGCGGCCCGCCGGGGTGGTGATCCGGAGCTCTCCTACATCGTCCCAGGCAGGGTGCGGCCCGTCCTCCTCCTCGGCGACCCACCCGACGTCCATCACGAGGAGGTCGTCGGGCTCCGGCTGCTGCGCCTGTCGCGTCTGCTCCCAGAGGAGCAGGAGCAGGTGCGCCGTGGCGGGGAGGAGCTGCTGGTCCATCTCCCACCCGAGCGGTTCGCGCTTCCCGACGAGAGCGCGGCGATGGTCACCGCCCTCGTGCGGTTGCACGTCAGTGCGATCGAGGATGGTGTCGCGCTCGGCACGCTCGACCGAGAGGAAGCGGCGCGCGTGGGCGAGGCCGTGATCCGGTACTACGGGTTCGACGCAACCCGGCTGGTCGAGCGCCGCATCCGGGAGCTGGCGGAGCGGCACCGGCAGCGGTGATCTCGGCGTCGGCGGCCGAGGCCAGGAGGTGTCGGGCAGAACTCCGTCACCGCGTGATCAGGCGCTCAGCTCGCGGAGCAGCTCGCGGGGAGTCAGCACCTCGACTCCGTGGTGCGCGAGCCACGCCCGGAGAGCGCCATCGTCGAGCAGATCCTTGTCGCCGGTGATGATCGCGTCGGCGTCGCCGGCGAGCGCAGCGCTTATAACAGGAGCATCCTTCGGATCGCGGATCTCCACCTCGACGTCGGCGGTCGGCAGCCCGGGTGCGAGCAGGTGAAGGACATCCTCGACATCGCGCTCGGAGACGTCATAGCGAGCGATCCGCGGCCGTCGCATGACCGCGGCGAGCTCCTCCGCGAGCTGCCACGAGGTGACCAGCACGAATCGGCGGTCGCGAGCGGCTCGGAGCACTTTGCCGGGTGAGCTCTCCGGCACGATCAGACCAGAGACCCAGACGTTCGTGTCAACGACGGCGCGCAGCCCGAACCTCGGCGACCGCCGCAGCGACGTCGCGCTCGACCTCCTCGAGCGAGGCCGCAGCGGGAGCGGCGATCTGCGAACGCCGCTCCAGGAGCGCACCGAAGCGTCGCTCCCATTCGTCGGGGGGGATCACGCTGACGCCGTGCTCCTGCAGCCACGAGTCCACGGCCTGCCGGATGAGCGCGGCAACGGGCTCGCCGCGGTTCTTGCTCACCGCGGCCAGCGCGTCGAGCTGCGCGTCTTCGAGGTAGACGTTCGTTCGTCGCATCGCTCATACACCATACATCACCGTCGGTGCTGCCCGTCCCTGTCTCTTCGGCGGCCGCCAGTCGGTGAACGGCCCCTGGCGGTGATGTCGGTGACCTGCGGGCTCGCGTCAGTCCTCGTCGAGGAGCGGGCTCTGGGCGAGGCCGAGGCGGTAGGCGGCGCGCGTGGCCTCGGTGCGGTTCTTGACCTCGAGCTTGCGGTAGATGTTGGTCAGGTGGAACTTCACCGTCTGCTGGGTGACCCACAGCTCCTTCGCGATCTCGTCGTTCGAGTGGCCCTTCGCGAGCTCGGTGAGGATCGCGATCTCCCGCTCGGTGAGGCCGGCGGCCTTCGCGCCGGTCGGCGTCTGGTCCTCGCCGGCGACGGCCGCCGAGAACACCGTGCCGCTCGCGGCCTGGCGGATCGTCGAGGGTAGGTCGCTCGGGTCGACCGACTTGAGCACGTACGCGCTCGCTCCCCGGCGGAGCGCGTTCTCGATCAGCTCCTGGCTCGACGAGGCGGAGAGCATCACCACCTTGGTCTCGGGGTGCCGGCGCTTGATCTCGTCCAGGCACTGGAGCCCGTCCATGTTCGGCATGCGCACGTCGAGCAGGACGACCTCGGGATTGTGCTCGCGCACGAGGGGGAGGACCTGCGCGCCGTTCTGCGTCTCGGCGACGACCTCGAACCCGCCGTCGTCCTCGAGCGCGCGACGGACGCTGTCGAGGATGAGGCGATGGTCGTCGGCGATGAGGACGCGCATCGCGGGTCAGTGTTGCACGGGGGGCTGACGCGGCCGGGCGTCGGGAGCTTCGTGGACGGTGAGGAGCCTGACTGAAGTCAGGCACCGGTCGTGTCGTGTGGGCGCGGTGCGGTGGGCGAGAGGCCAGGCTGGAGTCAGCACCGGGGGATAGATGTCCGACCCCCGGAGGGGTGGCACGTCCACTCCTTCGAGGGATATCGCGTGCCCCTTTCGGGTCCCATGCTGAGGACGCCTGGGGAGTGCCAGGCGCGGCATCGCGCCCGTGTGGGGACGGCGAGCGAGTCGCTCGAGACTCGAGGGAAGGGTGAGAACGATGCGTCGATCGAAGAGGCAACGGAGAGAGGGCCTGGCTGCCGCCCTTGCGGCAGTCGCCGTGCTCGCGCTGGCGGCCGCGTCCGCGTCTGCGCGGATCACCGCAGACGGAGGCGCGCCCGCCGCGTCTCCGCGCACCGCCGCGGTGACCGAGGAGCTGTTCGACGGGAACATCACCGTCTGCGATACGACCGAGGGTCGGAACTTCCAGGCCGAGGCGGTGCTCTCGAACGGGTTCATGCCCGACGACGCCTGGCGGACGGTGAGCGTCACCGGCACGCCGAACGCGACCGGGCTCGTGAGCTGGACGGCGGCCGAGGCGATCGAGATCCTCGTCGTCAAGCAGGGCAACGGCGGCGTCGCCTACAGGTTCGACCCGACGCAGTCGTCGGGACAGAGCCAGTCGAAGTTCGGCGACGGCACGCTGGCGCAGGGCATCAGCCACCTCGTGGGCTGTGCCCGGACGACGACGCCACCGCCGCCTGCCAAGGGCACGCTGCGGGTCGTCAAGGCGTTCGGCGACTACGTCCCCGAGGGCGTCACGCCCGACGACTTCACCTTCACCGTGAACGGGACGGCGTACGCGTTCGAGGCGGACGGGACGAACGAGCTCCAGGTGGACCCGGGCCAGTACGACGTCGTCGAGACCAACCCTGGTGAGGCCGCCGTCGAGTACGCGCCGAACGGCTGCCAGGACCTCGTGGTGACCTCCGGTCAGACGACGACCTGCACCGTCACGAACGCCTTCACGCCGCCCGTCCCGGGCGAGGTGACGGTGACGAAGACGGCCAGCGGGGCGTCCGGACGGGTCGTCGACTGGACGGTCGAGAAGTCCGGCGAGCTGACCCGGGCCGCCTCCAAGGCCGGCAACGGGGAGATCACCTGGACGGTGAGCTGGGAGAAGACCGTCAGCGAGGGATACACGGTCTCGGGTGGCATCGTGGTCGTCAACGCCCTCGACGAGGCGCTCGACGACGCGACGATCGTGGACGAGCTCGGCGGGAGCGAGACGCCGTTCGACTCGCTGACCTGCCATATCGGCGGCGAGGCCTGGGCGCAGGGAGACGACGTCCCGGCAGGCGCGACGCTGACGTGTCAGTACGCGCTCGTGTTCGACGCGAAGCCGCAGGCGACCACCAACGTCGCGGTCGTCGAGTGGGGCGAGGGCGAGCAGGAGAGCTCGGACGAGGCGTCGTTCTCGTTCGCAGATCCCGAGCCCGCGCTCGACGAGGTCGTGCTCGTCGACGAGCCGTACGAGACCATGACGGTGGAGGACAGCGGCTCGACGACCTTCACCGAGCCGGTGACGTGCGCGGGCGGGACGTTCACGAACACGGCCTCGCTGCATGCGCCCGGTCAGGGCGAGGGCGGTCTCGGCGAGCAGGTCGCGACGAGCGGGGAGCAGGTCGTCGAGGTCGCTGCGGTCGACTGCTCGACGACGCCTCCCGTGACGCCTCCCACGACGACGACCACGCCTCGGACTACGCCTCCGACCACGCCGCCGGTGGTCACGCCGCCAGTGGTCGTCACGCCGCCGGTCGTGACGCCGCCCGCGGTCACGCCCCCCGTGGCCAAGCCGCCCGTCCTGAAGCCGCCCGTCCGCAAGCCGGTCGCGATCTGCCTGAAGCTCGCGGTGCGCGGCACGAAGATGCTCACGGAGGGCCAGAAGACGGTCGTCGCCTTCCGGGTCACGAAGGCGGGAGCACCGCAGGCGAAGGTGGCGGTGCTGCTCAAGGGCGCCGGCGTGTATCGCGTGGCGAAGACCGACCAGCGCGGCATCGTGCGCATCGTGGTCACCCCTGGGCGGAGCGGCATCCTCGTGGCCTCGCTCAGCCCCGCCAAGCTGGGCTGCAACCAGACCCGCCTCGGCGTG
>CAZUVW010000147.1:0-7361 GCA_964623875.1 uncultured Gaiellales bacterium | reverse complement strand
CGAGCTCAGCGAGCGTCGGTCGCATCGCTCACTCCTCCCTCGCGACGTGCGCGACGAGGCGGGCGACCGCTGTCAGCGGGTCGACCTCGCGGCGCTGGACGGACTCGACGAGCTCGCGCATCTCGTCATCCTCCACCACGGAGGCCTCCAGCCGCCGGCGGAGGCGACTCGCCGCGAGCGCGACCACGTCGTCCGTGAGGTTCCGTCGCCGGCGTCCGGCGAGCGCGCCCGGCTCGGCGAGCGCCTCGAGCCGGGCGAGCAGCTCGTCCCACAGCGCGGCGACGCCCTCACCGCTCACGGCGCTCGTCGCGAGCACCGCGGGGCGGCGCGTGGGATCCGGCTCGAGACCCACCACCGACTGCACCTCCGCGACCATCGACGACGACCCGGGATGGTCGGCCTTGTTGACCACGATCACGTCCGGGATCTCCATGATCCCCGCCTTCAGCGCCTGCACGGCGTCCCCGGCTCCCGGCATCAGCGCAAGGAGGACGACGTCGGCGATGCCCATCACCTCGACCTCGCTCTGTCCCGTGCCGACCGTCTCGACGAACAGGACGTCCTTCCCCGAGGCGTCGAGGAGGAGCAGCGCCTGGAGGGTCGCCTCGGCGAGGCCGCCGAGGTGCCCGCGCGTGCCCATCGAGCGGATGAACACCCCGGGGTCGAGGAAGTGGTCGGAGAGGCGGATCCGGTCGCCGAGCAGAGCGCCGCGGGAGAACGGGCTGGAGGGATCGACCGAGACGACGCCGACGGTCGAGCCCGCAGAGCGGACGTGCGCGACGAGCGCCGAGACGAGCGACGACTTCCCCACCCCGGGTGGCCCGGTCACGCCGACGATCGTCGCTCGACCGGTGCGCGGATACAGCTCTCGCACGAGCGCCTCGCCCTCTGGCGCGCCGTTCTCCACCAGCGTGATCGCGCGCGCGAGCGCGCGCGGCTCTCCGGCCACGACGCCCGCCACGAGCGCGTCGTGCGCCCACGCCGTCCTGCCCTCCACGCTCATCCGCTGCCCGCCCCGCGGCGGCGCGGGATGTACGGCAGCTGCCGCGGCGGACGCTCCCGCTCCGCCCGCCGGGTGTCCTCGATCTCGGCCAGCAGCCCCTGGAGCCGCTCGACCCCGGTCGGCGCGAGGAGCCCTTCCGACAGGAGCCGCTCCTCGGCCTCCTCGCGGATCCGCCGTGTCATCACGAGCGCGATCAGAGCCGCGACCAGGTAGACCGCGCCGCCGAGCGCCCACACGGTGCGCGCCCCGGCGACGTCCGTGACGATGCCTGCCGCGGCCATGCCCAGACCGAGCAGCGCGTAGTAGACGCTCATCAGCACCGCGAGCGAGCGCCCGCGCATCGCATCGGGTGCACCTCGCTGGACGAGCACCTGGTATCAGACGATCGCGCAGCCGTTGCCGACGGTCGCGATCCCGGCGAGCACGATCGCCACGGCGATCGTCGGCGAGAGGGCCGCCAGCCCGAATCCGACGCCCATCAGCGCGAGCGAGCCACCGTACGCCTTCGTCATCCCGAGGGTGCCGAGCGCCCAGCCCGCGAAGAAACTGCCGATCACGAGCCCCACGCCCGTCGCGCCGACGAGCACGCCGAGCCCGACGTTGCCGGCGCCGAGCTCGTCCTTCGCGAGCACGACCTCGGCGACGTTGATCGCCGCCGTCGCGAACGCGGCCGTGCCCCACGCCAGCAGGACGGTGAGCAGGGGACGCGAGTGGACGACGAGGCCGAGCCCGTCGCGCACGTCGCGCCAGTGGCCGCGGGTCAGCGACTCCTCCGACTGCAGCTTGCGTGCCGGGATCCGCGCGACCAGCACGGCGGAGACGAGGAACGTGGCTGCGTTGACCCAGTACGCGAGCGAGGTGCCCGACGCCGCGAGGAGGAGCCCCGCGACCACCGGCCCGATCATCCAGGCGGCGTGCTCGACGGTTGACAGGAGCGACGTGGCGCGCTCGCGCTCGGACTCCCGAACGAGGTTGGGAAGACCCGCCCAGACGGCCGGTCGGAAGAAGCCGGTCGCGACGCCGTTCACGGCGGCGAGCGCCACGATCACGGCAGGGCGGTCGACGAACGGCAGTGCCGCGAACGTGCCCGCCCGGACGAGGTCGGAGACGACCATCAGCCGCCTCCGCGAGAGCCGATCGACGAGCGGCCCGAGGGTCAGGCCGATCACGACCACGGGCAGGAAGTCCGCGATCAGGAGCGCGGCGAGCCAGCGCCCCGACCCCGTGCGATCGAACACGTCCACCGACAGCGCGAGCGCGGCCAGGTACGTGCCGACCGCCGAGGCTGCCGTCGCGAAGAAGAGCAGCCCGTACGGACGGTTGCCACGGAGCAGAGCGAGGCGTCCGGACGGCTCGTCGGCCACGCGCGGACGCTAGCACCCGTGCCCGGACAGGCCCAGTGGCCGTTGGGGACAGGCCCCGGTCGGGCAGCCGCGCGAAGGACGCCTCAGGCGATCGGGCCGCTGGGCCTGCCCGAGGCCTTCGCGAGCCGCGCGGCGACGACCCCCGCGAGCGCGGCGCGGTCGGCCAGCCCGATCGGCTGCACGGCCGACGTGAAGACGACGCCGGCCTGGATCCGTCCCTGCTGGAGCAGCACGGCGTCGAAGTAGACCTTCACGCTCGCGCCGCCGGAGCGGACGTTGGCGACGATCCGGAACGCGGTCGTCTTCGGAGAGAGCCGGGGGAAGGCGATGCGCTTGGCCGAGACGACGGTCACCCGCTGCCCCGCACCGCCGGACTTGCGGACGATGTCCGCGAGGCAGGTGGTCGCGGCAGGGCGCTGGCCGCGCGCCCAGGAGGCGTTCGCGTCCCTCACGGTCTTGTACACCTGGACGGTCGAGCCGACCGTGAGCAGGGCACCAGGCGCGTCGAGTCGGAAGTCCGGTGAGCTCGCGTCGCCGCCGATCGTGAGGTCCGACTCGTCCAGCGCACCGCAGCGGACCCCGGGCGGCAGGTCGTCGGGCCCGGCCGGACGGGGGACGAACCCCGCTCCCAGGTCGGCGCGGCGGAGCACGATCGAGCGCGCCGCGGCCTCGTCCGCCTTCGTGATCGCGCGCTTCGGCTCGCCGTCGGCCGCCATGGCCGCTCCCGCTGCCACGAGCGCGAGGAGCGAGAGGAGCGAGAGGAGGACGATGGAAGGACGACGCACGCGCGCACTGTAGCGGCGGCGCGACGCGTGGCTCTGGCACGTTCGCGCAAGCGCGAACGTGCCAGGGCGGCTTCAGGACGGGTCGTACGCGAGGTTGGGCCTCAACCAGCGCTCCGCCTCGGCGAGCGAGACGCCCTTGCGCTCCGCGTAGTCGGCCACCTGGTCGCGTCCGATCCGCCCGACCGAGAAGTAGCGGGCGGCCGGATGCCCGAAGTACATGCCCGAGACGCTCGCCGCGGGGAGGGCCGCACAGGACTCCGTCAGCGTGAGGCCGACCCGCTCCGCGCCGAGCAGCGCGAACAGGCGGCGCTTCTCCGAATGGTCCGGGCAGGCGGGGTAGCCGAACGCCGGCCGGATGCCGCGGTAGTGCTCGCTCGCGAGGTCGTCGGGCCCGAGCGTCTCGCCCGGCGCGTACCACTCCTGCCGGGCGCGCTCGTGCAGCCACTCGGCGAACGCCTCGGCGAGCCGGTCGGCGACCGCCTTGACCATGATCGCGTGGTAGTCGTCCCCCTCCTGCTCGTACCGGGCAGAGAGGTCGTCGGCGCCGTGGATCGCGACCGCGAAGGCGCCGACGTGGTCGACGAGGCCGCTGTCCGCGGGAGCCACGAGATCGGCGAGGCTGCGGTTCGGGCGCGAGTCGCCGTGCGCGGCCTGCTGCCGGAGCATCGGGAACCGCTCGCCGCCGTTCACGACGATGTCGTCCCCGACGGCGTGCGCGGGGTAGAAGCCGTAGATCCCGCGCGGCTGGAGCGAGCCGTCCTTCTCGATCTGGTCGAGCAGCGCGTTCGCCGCGTCGAGCAGCTCCCGAGCGGCCGCGCCCTTGGCCGGGTCGTCGAGGATCGCCGGGTAGCGCCCCTTCAGCTCCCAGGCGTGGAAGAAGAACGTCCAGTCGACGTACGGACGGAGCTCCGCGACCGTCGGCTCGACCACGCGCTCCCCGGTGAACGCAGGAGCCACGACCTCGGCCGCGTCCCATTCGACGCGCACCCGGTTCGCCCGGGCTTCGACCACGGGCAGGAGCGGCTTGGCCCGGGCGTCCTCGTGCAGGGCCCGCAGCCGTGCCTGCTCGCGCCTGTTCTCCTCGTCGAGCGCGGCCCGCCGGGCAGGGTCGAGGAGGTTGCCCACGACCTCGACGACGCGAGATGCGTCCAGGACGTAGGCGACGGGCTGCGAGTACTCCGGGGCGATCCGCACCGCGGTGTGCTGCCGTGACGTCGTCGCCCCGCCGATGAGCAGGGGCAGGTCGAGGCTGCGGCGCTCCATCTCCCGCGCGACGTGCACCATCTCGTCGAGCGAGGGCGTGATCAGGCCGGACAGCCCGACGATGTCGCACCCCTCTTCGAGCGCCGTGTCGAGGATCCGGTCGCCGGGCACCATCACGCCGAGGTCGATCACCTCGTAGCCGTTGCAGCCGAGCACGACGCCGACGATGTTCTTGCCGATGTCGTGCACGTCGCCCTTGACCGTGGCGAGCAGCACCTTGCCCGCCGCACGCCGATCGCCCGCCTCCTCCGCCTCCATGAACGGCTCGAGGTACGCGACCGCGCGCTTCATCGCGCGCGCGCTCTTGACGACCTGCGGGAGGAACATCCGGCCGTCGCCGAACAGGTCGCCGACGACCTTCATCCCGTCCATCAGCGGCCCCTCGATCACGTCGAGCGGCCGCCCCAGCGCGATGCGCGCCTCCTCGCAATCCTCCTCGACGAAGTCCACGATCCCGTGGACGAGCGCATGCTCCAGGCGCTTGGCGACCGGCGCCTCGCGCCAGGAGAGGTCGGCCTCGCGGCGTGCCCCCTCGCCCTTGACGCGCGAGGCGAGCTCGACGAGCCGCTCCGTCGCGTCGGGCCGCCGGTTCCAGAGCACGTCCTCGATCAGCTCGCGCAGCTCCGGCTCGATGTCCTCGTAGACGCCGAGCTGACCCGCGTTGACGATCCCCATGTCGAGCCCGGCGCGGATCGCGTGGAAGAGGAACGCGGTGTGCATCGCCTCGCGCACGTGGTCGTTGCCGCGGAACGCGAACGAGAGGTTCGAGATCCCGCCGCTCGTGCGCGCGCCGGGGCAGCGCTCCTTGATCAGCGGCAGCGACTCGATGAACGCCTTGGCGAACTCTGCGTGCTCCTCGATGCCCGTCGCGACTGCGAGCACGTTCGGGTCGAAGACGATGTCCTCGGGAGGGAAGCCGGCCTGCTCGGTCAGCAGCCGGTAGGCGCGCTCGCTGATCGCGACCTTCCGCTCGACCGTCTCGGCCTGGCCCCGCTCGTCGAACGCCATCACGACGACGGCCGCTCCGTAGCGGCGAATCCGACGGGCCTGGACGAGGAACGACTCCTCTCCCTCCTTGAGCGAGATGGAGTTGACGATCCCCTTGCCCTGAATGCACTTGAGGCCTGCCTCGAGCACGCTCCACCGGGAGCTGTCGATCATCACCGGCAGCCGCGCGGCCTCGGGCTCGGTCGCGAGCAGGTTGAGGAAGCGGGTCATGGCGGCCTCGCCGTCGAGCAGGTCGGCGTCCATGTTGACGTCGAGCAGGTTGGCGCCGCCGCGCACCTGCTCCAGCGCGACGTCCACCCCGCCCTGGAAGTCGTTCGCCTCGATCAGACGGCGGAACCGCGCCGAGCCCGTCACGTTCGTCCGCTCCCCGATCATCACGAACCCCGTGTCCGGCCCGATCTCGAACGGCTCCAGGCCGCTCGTGCACGGCCGCCGCTCACGGGTGGGGATCCGGCGCGGGGGCACGCCCTCGACGAGGCGTGCGATCTTCGCGATGTGCTCCGGCGTGGTGCCGCAACAGCCTCCGACGAGGTTGACGAGCCCGTCGTCGGCGAACTCGCGGACGAGCGTGCCCGTCACGTCCGGCGTCTCGTCGTGCTCGCCGAACGCGTTCGGCAGCCCGGCGTTCGGGTAGCAGGCGACGTAGGTCGTCGCGACCTGCGCCATGTCCTCGAGGAACGGCCTCATCTGCTGGGCTCCGAGGGAGCAGTTGATGCCGACGACGAGCGGGTCCGCGTGCTCGATCGAGGTCCAGAACGCCTCGACCGTCTGCCCCGAGAGGTTCCGCCCGCTGCGGTCGATCGCCGTGAACGAGAGCCAGCGTGGCACCTCCGGGGCCACGTCGAGGGCGGCCACGATCGCCGCCTTCGCGTTCAGCGTGTCGAACACCGTCTCGATCAGGAGCAGGTCGGCGCCGCCCTCGACGAGCGCCTCGATCTGCTCCTTGTAGCTCTGAGCCACGTGATCGAAGGTCACCGGGCGGAACGCCGGGTCGTCGACCTTCGGCGACACCGAGAGCGAGACGTTGAGCGGCCCGATCGACCCGGCGACGAAGCGGGGACGGGAGGGATCGGCTGCCATCGCCTCGTCGCACGCCTGGCGTGCGAGCCGGGCGCCGGCCAGGGACATCTCGACGGCGTGCGCCTGGAGGTCGTAGTCGGCCTGGCCGATCGAGGTCGCGGTGAAGGTGTTCGTCGTGAGGATCTCCGCACCGGCCGCGAGGTAGGCGCGATGGATGTCCAGCACCACCGCAGGCGCCGTCAGGTTGAGGAGGTCCGGGTCGCCCTGCAGGTCGCGCGGGTGGTCGCGGAACCGGTCGCCCCGATACGCCTCCTCCGTCAGCCCCTGCCGGTGGATGAGCACGCCGTACGCGCCGTCGATCACCGCGATGCGGTCGTCGAGGATCGTGCGCAGTCGGTCTGCCGTGCTCATCTCCACCTCCGGCTCCGGGTCGTCACGCCTGCGAGCCGACCCGGCAGAGGGCACGGGGGCTCTTTAGGCGTTTGGTGACCCGGTCGCCAAGCTGCCTCAAAGCTCTCCGGGGTGCCAACAGTAGCGCATGGCGCCGCCGCCCTCTGGCACTTCTCGCCGCAGGCGAGAAGTGCCACGCGCTCAGCAGTCGGCGAGCGACGAGAGGGCGGCGCAGATCTTGGCTCTTCGCTCCGGCGTCGAGGCGCTGACGCGCTCCGTCAGCAGCGCGCTGCGCACGGTCTCCAGGTTGTCGAAGCTCGCAACGCACTCGACGTGCAGCCCGTCGTCCGGGCCGAGTTGCAGCTCCGTCGGGATTCCGCGGATCGTGCGCGTGACCGGCGCAACCACGACTCGGCCCAGCACCGCCGCCGCCTCGCTGCGCGTCACGATCAGGAGTGGGCGGCGCTTGTCCCCGGATTCGCCCCACCACAGCTCGCCCTGGCGCAGGCCCTTCACCACGGCTCCTCG
>CAZUVW010000146.1:0-7391 GCA_964623875.1 uncultured Gaiellales bacterium | reverse complement strand
TGCCCTGACCGTTCCCGTTGCCCTGGCCGTTCCCGTTGCCCTGGCCGTTCCCGTCGCAGCTCCCGACGCCCTGACCCTGAGGATCACCGTTGTCCTGACCGTCGCCGGCGCCGTCGCCCTGACAGGTCTGTCCGTCGCTGTCGGCGGGGACACCGCCCCCACCTGATGCTCCACCGTCAGAGGCTCCACCGTCAGAGGCTCCACCGTCGTCATCGTTGCCGGATGGTCCGCTCTCGCCGTCCCCCGGATCGCCAGTCGTCGAGGTGTCGGATCCGGCGGACGACCCGCCGCCTTCCGTCGAGCTCGGCGTCGAGCCCGTTCCCGCCTCACCCTGCCCCCCGCCGGCGCCGTTCGGCTCGGGGAGGTCGGTGGAGTCGGGCTGGGACGAGCTCGAGGCCTGGCCGTCGTCGTCGCCTCCGATCGACTCGGAGTCGGATGCCGGAGCACCCTCGACCTGGCCACCCGTGCCCTGGTCGCTTCCGCCGGTGCTGGAACCGGGACGAGCCGGGATCGCGATGCCGATCGGGGCGGGTCTCGCGACCTCGACGGGCAGGCTCGCGAGACCGACGTCCTCCGTGCCGAGATCGGCCACGCGTCCGCCGCTCGTCGCCAGGGGGTCACCGATCTGCGGTTCGCCGGAGACGAGGCCAGTGCCGACGGTCGGGCGCCCTTCCCGACCCGTGTCGGCCCCGCGCGACGAGCTGCCCGGGTCGACGGATCCTCCTTGCGCCGGGACGAGGGGAGCGGCCACTCCGCTCTGTGCCGCGGCAGACTGCTCGACCCCGGTCGTGCCAGGTGCGGGGAAGCGGACGATGCCGACGACGGCGGAGCGCACCTTGCCGAACGCGCTCGACGGCGCCTCGAAGATCGGTGCGAGGACGCCCGGCGGCTGGATGGGAAGCGCCAGGCCCGCGATCGCCGCCACGGGAACGACGAGGAACGCCGCGAGGACGGCCGCGAGCTCGCGCAGGTCGAGAGCCGTGCCAGAACGTCCCGTCAGCCGCTTCACCATCGCCGCAGTCCCCTTCCTCGCCAGCCACCGGAGCCTCGGTGCGGACTGACCGTAGGCGGGGCCGCTCACCCGCTCCCTCCCCCGGAAGGGGGGATTCCGGGTGCAGTGCCCCCGTTCGAGGGATCGTGCCTCCCGCTCGGCCGCAAACGGCCCTCGTAGTTCTCCGCGGCCGCGGTTCGAGGTTCTGCCGACGACAGGACGGGCTCCCGTGCCGATGCTCGGGCTGTCGACATCCGTATCAGGGAGGCGTCCGGTGTTCAGGCATGCGTACGTGTCGGAGCTGCTCGAGCTCGTGCAGCGGCGCAATCCGGGAGAGCCCGAGTTCCACCAGGCCGTGCGGGAGGTGGTCGGGACGCTCCAGCCCGCCCTCGAGCGGCGGCCGGAGCTGGTCGAGGAGCGCGTGCTGGAGCGACTCGTCGAGCCCGAGCGGGTGATCGTGTTCCGCGTCCCGTGGGTCGACGACGACGGGCGGATCGAGATCAGCCGCGGCTACCGCGTGGAGATGTCCAGCGCGATCGGCCCCTACAAGGGCGGCCTCCGCTTCCACCCGACCGTGTACGTCGGGCTGCTGAAGTTCCTCGCCTTCGAGCAGGTGTTCAAGAACGCGCTGACGACGCTCCCGATGGGTGGCGGCAAGGGGGGCGCCGACTTCGACTCCCGGCGACGGTCGACCGGCGAGGTGATGCGGTTCTGCCAGTCGTTCATGACCGAGCTGCAGCGGCACATCGGCCCGTTCACCGACATCCCCGCCGGCGACATCGGCGTCGGCTCGAGGGAGATCGGGTACCTGTTCGGGCAGTACAAGCGCATCCGCAACGAGTTCACGGGTGCCCTCACCGGCAAGGAGCTCGAGTGGGGCGGCTCACGAATCCGACCGGAAGCGACCGGCTACGGCACCGTCTACTTCGCGCAGGAGATGCTCGCGACCCGCGACGACGGGCTCGAGGGCAAGGTCTGCCTCGTCTCGGGCTCGGGCAACGTCGCGCAGTACACGGTCGAGAAGCTGCTCGACCTGGGCGCGATCCCCGTCACGCTCTCGGACTCCGACGGCTTCGTCCACGACCCGGACGGGATCGACCGCGAGAAGCTCGCCTGGGTGATGGAGCTGAAGAACGGCCACCGCGGGCGCATAGCGGCGTACGCCGAGCGGTTCCCCCGCGCCACCTACACCCCGCGCGACCGGACGCGCGCCGAGCACCCGCTCTGGGCGATCCCGGCCGACTGCGCCTTCCCGAGCGCGACGCAGAACGAGATCGGCGCCGCCGACGCGCGGAACCTCCTCGCCGGCGGCGTGCGGCTCGTGTGTGAGGGAGCCAACATGCCGACAGTGCCAGAGGGAGTACAGGCGTTCCGACAGGCCGGGATCCTGTACGGCCCGGGCAAGGCGGCGAACGCGGGCGGGGTCGCGGTCTCCGGTCTCGAGCTGAGCCAGGACGCGATGCGCCTGACGTGGACTCGGGAGGAGGTGGACGCTCGGCTCCGTGGGATCATGCGCGAGATCCACCGGCAGTGCCTCGACACGGCAGCGGAGCACGACCTGCCGGGCGACCTCGTCGCGGGAGCGAACCTCGCCGGCTTCCTCAAGGTCGCCGACGCGGTGCTCGACCAGGGTGTCGTCTAGGACGGGCCCGCTCTCACCCCACCCGTGCGCTGTGGCAAGTGACATGTTGTCACGAGCCCCGCCGCCCCGGCGGCCGCCCAGGGCTCCAGCGCCACCACCCGGGCGAAGCGGGCCGCCGGTCGCGGCTGAGGTGTCGCGCTGTCGCTCCACGTCCCCGACCGATGGCAGGCCCCGTGCCGAGCCCCGCGCTCCGGAGCCAGCCGGTCCAGCCGGAGCCCTCACACCCCCCTAACGGAACAGCCCTACGCTCAGGCCGTGACCGGGCGGAGAGCGCTCCCCCTCGCGGTCGGCGTCCTCCTCGGAGCTGCCGTCGTCATCGGCGTGCTCCGGGACGCCGCGCCCGTCGGTGCGGCGACCGACGCGTGCGTGCGGATCCCCGACTCCGGGCCGCTCTGGATCGAGTACGGCGAGGGGTCGGTGCCCGCGCCCGTGCGCGCCGTCTTCCAGCGGCCGGGGGTCGTGGTCGCCGCGAGCGGCACCTTCATCCCGCCGCAGTACAGAGCCGCGGGTGCGCAGACGACGCACTTCGTGCTCAAGCTGCCCGCGTACGTCGGGACGCCGGCGACGCCGGCCGACCCCGCCTCGATCACCGCCGCGGCCGACCGAATGCTGGCCCTGGCGGTCAAGTCGACCCTCTGCGACCGGCCGATCATCGCGCTCAACGAGCTGGCGGGGCCCGCCGCACCCGTGCCCTGGACCGAGACCACGCGCGCCTACCGCGCCAACCTGCTCGCGCTCGTGCGCAGGCTCGCCGAGCGAGGAGCCACGCCCGTGCTGCTCGTGCACGGCAACCCGGTCGTCACGGGCGAGGCGCGGCCCTGGTGGAGGGCGGTCGGCGAGGCCGGTCACGTCGTCTACGAGGCGTACTACAAGGCGCCGAACATCGTCCGGCTGGGACGGATCGTGGGCCCACGGCGCGTGCGCCTGGGGATGCGCAGCGTCGTGCGGCTGTTCGCCGGCGCGGGCATCCCGCGCAGGCGGCTCGGGGTGATGCTCGGGTTCCAGGTCGCTCCCGGGACAGCCGGGCGTGAGGGGCTCCAGCCGAGCCAGGCGTGGTTCCGCTATGTGAAGTGGAACGCCCTGGCCGCCCGCCAGGTGGCGCAGGAGGAAGGCCTGTCCACGATCTGGTCGTGGGGCTGGGGGAACCTGAGCGCGGCGGCGGCCGATTCCGACAAGCCAGCGGCCGCGTGCGTGTACCTGTGGGCGCGCGACGCGCGCCTGTGCGACGGCCGGGCGGCCGCGGGCCCCGGATTCGACGCCTCGCTCGTCGAGGGCGCGATCGTGATGGACGAGCGCCATGTCTGCGTCTCCGTCGCCGGGAAGCTGTCGCGCACGACCGTCGCCGAGCTGACGGCGCTCACCCGCGGCGTCGACGAGGCGCTGACCGCTGCGTTCGCCCGCCAGGCGCTCCGCAGGCGTGTCCCGGTGCGGAGCAGCGAGGTCCTGGCGGCGGAGTCCGCGGTCGTCGCGCGCTCCTTCGGCGGATCACGCGCTGCGTACCTCGCCGAGCTGTCGCGACGGCGGGCCTCGCCGACGGTCGCACGCGGCATCCTGGAGGACGCGATCCGACGCGAGCGGATCGCCGGGCTGGCCGGCCCGTCGGCGAGCCCGCTCACCTGGGCCGCCGACGTCGGCACCGCGGCCATCGACACGGCGACCTGCCGTGGCGATCGCCTCCCCGGCACCGGGGACTTCCCCGTGTCCGACCGGCGTGAGACGGCCGGCGTCCCGCTCGCCAGGTTCCTGCCGTTCCTGCTCGAGGACGCCCTCGCGCCGCTGACACCGACAGGGCCGACGATCGCCGTCGGACCGACGACCGTCACGCTCGACTGGGGCGACGCCGCGGAGGCCGACGTCGTCGGCTACCACGTCTACCGGGCCGCGACGCCCGGCGGGGCGATGAAGCGCCTCACGACGCTCCCCATCCCCCGCTCCGGCTGGATCGACCGCCAGCCGCTCGCCGGGCCGGGCGCCGCCTACGTCGTGCGCAGCATCGACGCGTCCGGCAACCTGTCCCCGCCGACCGCGGAACTTCTCGCCGCGGCGCCCAGCGCCGGCTGACCGGCGGCACCGCGCGTCGACCGCGCTCACACCCTCCTAACGGTGCGTGTCTAGCGTTCCCCTCCGTGCCGCGTCGAGCCGCCACGACCAGCATCCTCGCTGCCGCCTGCCTGACCGCTCTGGCCCTGCTCGGGCTGGCCCGGCCGACCGGCGCGCCCGCGGCGACGCCCGACCCCTGCGTCCGCCCGCCGGCAGCCGGTCCGCTCTGGATCGAGTACGGCGAGTCGGGTGTCCCGAAGGAGGTGCGCGAGGTGTTCTCCCGCCCGGGGGTCACGGTCGCGACCAGCGGCACCACCCTCCCGGCCCAGTACCGCGAGCGCGGCGCGTCGACCGTCTACTTCCTCCTCAAGCTGCCGCGGTGGATCGGCACCCCCGGCAACCCCATGCCGGCAGAGTCGATCGACGGGGGTGCGGGCCGCGTGTACGAGATGGCCGTCGCCTCCACCGGCTGCACGACCCCGATCATCGGGCTCAACGAGCTGCTCGGCCCGTCCGCCGCCGTCCCGTGGACCGACAACGTCCGGGCCTATCGCGCGAACGTGCTCGCCTTCGTGAGCGCGCTCGCCGCTCGCGGCGCACGACCGGCCCTCTTCATCCACGGCAGCCCCGGCTTCACCGGCGAGGCGGCCGAGTGGTGGCGCGCGATCGGCGCGACCGCCGACGTCGTCTACGAGTCGTACTTCAAGGCGCCCGCGATCGACCGCCTCGGGCGGATCCTCGGCCCGCGCCGGATGCGGCTCAACATGCGCTCCGTCGTCGCGAAGTTCGTCAAGGTCGGCGTGCCGCGCGACCGGCTCGGGCTGGCGCTCGGCTTCCAGGTCCGCCCCGGAACCCAGGGCCGCGAGGGGCTCCAGCCGAGCGAGTCCTGGTTCCGGTACGTGAAGTGGAACGCGCTCGCGGCTCGGCAGGTCGCCACCGAGGCCCGGCTCGCGACGATCTGGTCGTGGGGCTGGGGCAACCTCCACCCACTCGCGGTGGATCCGGACAAGCCGCGGGCGGCCTGCGTCTACCTCTGGGCGCGCGACCAGCGCCTCTGCGACGGGCGGAGCGTCGCCGGTGAGCGCTTCAACGCGTCGCTCACCGAGGGTGCGATCGTGGTCCCCCCCGGGGTCACCTGCGTGTCGGTGGTCGGCAAGCTCCGCACCCGGGGCATCGACGAGCTCACTCGCCTGACGCGCAGCCGCAGCCTCGCCCTCGACGCGCTCTTCGCTCGCGCGGCGCTCGCTCAACGGTATCCCGTCGACTCTCGGCTCGTCGACGCCGTCGAGGCAGAGGTGATCGCACGGGCGTTCGCCGGCTCGTCGGAGGCCTACGGGACGGAGCTCGCTCGCCTCGGCGCCACGCGCGACGTCGCCCGGGGGGTGATCGCCGACGAGCTCAGGCGCCGGCAGATCGCCCAGACCGGCGCCTCGCCGCTCGCCGTCTCCGCCGAGCTGACGGGCAACGCGCTCGACACCGCCACGTGCGTCAAGGACGTGCTGCCAGGGGTCTTCGGCTTCCCGCGCACCGAGCGCCGTGAGATCGGCGCGGTGCCCCTCCTCTCCTTCCTCCCGTTCCTGTTCGCAGACCTCACGCCGCCGGCCCCGCCGACCGGGACGACCCTCACCGTCGTCGGGAGCTCGAAGCGACTGGCCTGGGCCCCGGGGGCCGAGACCGACCTCGCCGGATACGTCGTCGAGCGAACGACACCCGAGGGAGTCGTCACCCGCCTCACCCCCGTGCCGCTCCCCCGACCGGCGTTCTTCGACAACCAGACGACCCGCGATGGCACGACGTACGCGGTGCGCGCAGTCGACACCTCCGGGAACGTCTCTGCGGCCGCGCCGGTGCTCCCGCCCGAGCCCGTGCCCGTCGAGCCCCCGCCGGCCGAGCCGGCGCCCGTCGCTCCTGCCCCGACCGGCTGACCGCGTGCCGTCCGGCGGCGGCCGTACCGTCGCACCGTGAGCCACACGTCGCATGCGCACGCCGTCGACGCCTCCTCCGGTGCGCTCCCGGCGGCCGATCGCGCAGTGGTCGCGGAGCGCTGCCTGCGCTGCGCGGCGACGATGGAGTGGCGCCACGGCACCTGGCAGTGCCCGGCGTGCCGGTTCAAGATCGGCTGCTGCGAGGGCCCGACCGCCGAGTGCTTCCCCGACCGATGAGCGCATTCGTCGGAATCGACGCGCTCGACATCGGCCCCGGCTCGTAGAGCGACTAGCCTCGCTCCGTGGAGATCCGCACGGTCCGGGCCGACGAGTGGCGCCGCTGGCGCGAGGCGAGGCTGCGCATGCTGCGCGACGACGCGACCTTCTTCTCCTCGCGCTACGAGGACGCGGTGCGCGAGCCCGACGAGGTCTGGGAGCGATGGGTCGCCGAGGCGGCCGACGGCACGGGCAAGGTGCTGTTCGTCGCCGAGGAGGACGACGTCTGGCTCGGCGTCGTCGGCGCGTTCGTCAGGGTGAACCCGAACGAGGTGCACCTCGTCGCGATGTGGGTCGATCCGCGTGGTCGCGGACGGGGGATCGCGACGGCGCTCATCCGCGCGGTCGCCGGGTGGGCCCGCGACCGCGGCGCCTCCCGCGTCCTCCTCTTCGTCCAGGAGGCGAACGGGCCCGCCCGGGCGCTCTACGAGCGAGCCGGGTTCGAGAGCACGGGCGAGCTCGCCCCTGTGGGCGTGGGCCGAACCGGCTTCAAGCTCCTCCTCGTCGCGCCCGTCGA
>CAZUVW010000145.1:0-7404 GCA_964623875.1 uncultured Gaiellales bacterium | reverse complement strand
TCGGCTCGAGCCAGACGTCGTCGAAGCGGTAGTGCTCGCCGTGGAAGCTCGCCGGCGACTCGCGCCACAGCGCCTCCCACGCGGCGAGGTGCTCGTCGAGCAGTCGCCCCCGGCGTGCGAACGGCACGCCCAGCGCCTCGTACTCGTCGCGGTGCCAGCTGACCGTCGGCTGCACCACGAGCCTCCCCTCGCTGAGCAGGTCGAGCGTCGCCAGCTCCTTCGCAAGCAGCAGCGGGTGCCGCAGCGGCGCGAGGAGCGCGACCGCGCCCAGGCGGATGCGCGTCGTCGCCGCGGCGATCGCCGAGAGCAGCACGATCGAGCTCGGCCACGGCGTCGCGGGATCCTGGTTGCCCGGCATCGCGTACGCGCGCGGGTTCGCCATCACCCCCTCGGCCCCCGCCGAGGGGCCGAGCACGACGTGCTCGCTCACCATCACCACGTCGAACCCCGCCTCCTCCGCCACGACCGCCATCTCCACGAGCGCCGGCAGGTCGCGCGGTGAGGTGATCGTCCAGTTCTCCGACAGGACGAGGACGAGGCGCGGGCCTCGTGCCTGTCGCCCCTCGGGGATCACGGCAGCGGGCAGGAGCCGTCGAGGACCTGCAGGGACTTGAGGTCGCTGTAGAAGTCGAGCGCGTACTGACCTCCCTCGCGTCCGATGCCGGAGATCCCGATCCCGCCGAACGGCGCGGTGAGATCGCGCACGAGGAACGTGTTCACCCAGACCACGCCCGCCCGCACCGCGCGGCCGACGCGCTCGGCTCGCTCGGCCGAGCCCGTGTAGACGATCGCGGAGAGCCCGTAGCGGGTGGAGTTCGCGAGCGCCACCGCCTCGTCCTCGTCGGCGAACGTCTGGAAGGTGAGCACCGGGCCGAAGACCTCCCGCTGCACGATTTCGCTGTCGTTCGAGCGCGGCACGACGAGCGTCGGCTCGACGAACAGCCCGCCCTCGGCGCGCCGCGTCCCACCCCGCACGATCTCGTCGCCGTTCGCATGCGCTCGCTCGACGAACCCGAGGACGCGCTCGACGTGGTCGGGGTGGATCATCGGCGCGACCGTCGTAGCGTCGTCTCGCGGGTCGCCGAGCACGTGCTCGTCGGTGAAGCGGTGGAAGAGCTCGAGGAACGGCGCGCGAACGCTCTCCTGCACGAGCAGCCTCGTCCCCGCCAGGCAGACCTGGGTCGAGTCGTCGTACTGGCCGGCCGCCTTCCGCGCGGCGGCTTCGAGGTCGCAGTCCTCGAACACGAGCAGCGGGCCCTTGCCGCCCAGCTCACCCGTGAACGGGACGATGTTCCGAGCAGCGGCCTGGCCGATCTGGCGCGCAGCCTCGGGCGAGCCGGTGAACGAGATGCGGCGCACGCCCTCGTGGGCCACGAGCGCCGCGCCGATCTCCTCGCCGATCCCCTGGACGACGTTGAGCACACCCGGCGGAAAGCCGGCCTCGTGGGAGAGGTCGGCGAGCAGCGAGCAGGAGAGCGGTGACCACTCCGCCGGCTTGAGCACGACCGTCGAGCCGGCCGCGAGCGCCGGGGCGATCTTCCAGGTGGAGAGCATCAGCGGCGCGTTCCACGGGGTGATGATCACCGCCGGCCCGCTCGGCATCCGCAGCACGCGGTTGCGCGTCCCGTTCGACTCCCAGACGCGCTCCTCCCACGCGACGGCGAGGTCGGCGTAGGTGCGGAAGTTGCGGGCGCAGCGGTTGATCAGCCGGGCGCGCAGTGATCGCAGCAGCATCGCCATGTCCGTGCACTCGACGATCGCGAGCTCCTCGGTGTGCGCCTCGATCGCGTCCGCGAGCCGACGAAGGTGCTCGGCGCGGCCGGCGGGGCCGAGCGCCGCCCAGGCGGGGAACGCCTCCGCGGCAGCCGCGACCGCGAGGTCGGCCTCGCGCTGCCCGCCACGGGCGATCTCCCCGAGGGGCCGCTCGTCGATCGGCGAGATGTCGGTGAACGTCGCATCGCTGCCGACCCGCGCTCCGCCGATCCTGTGCTCGGTCGAGACCGAGACGCCGGCGACCTGGATCCTGGCGCTCATCCCGCCACCTTGCCGAACGCGATCGTCGCCACGTCCACCGTGGTGTGCCCGCCGTCCACCGGGATCACGGCGCCGTTCACGTAGGCGGCGTCGGGCGACAGCAGCCAGGAGACGGTGCCCGCGATCTCCTCCGTGGTCGCGGCACGTCGCAGCGGCACGTCGACGAGGCAGGCGGCGTAGGCGCCCTCGCGGTCGGTGCCGATCCTCGCTCCCAGGTCGGCCATCTCTCCGTCGGCCATCGGCGTCCGCACCCAGCCGGGGCAGACGCAGTTGGCCCGCACGCCGTCCGGGCCGTGGTCGAGCGCGATGCACTGGGTCAGCATCGCCAGGCCGGCCTTCGACGAGCAGTACGCCAGGGACGACGGGCTCGCGCGCAGTCCCGCCACCGACGCGATCGTGACGAGCGCCCCGCGGCGCTCGAGCAGGTGCCGGATCGCCGCGCGCGCGGCGAGGAAGACCCCGGTCAGGTTGACGCGCAGCACCTCGTCGAACACGGCCGGGTCGGCGTCGAGCAGCGAGCCCTCGCCGCCGATCCCCGCGTTGGCGACGAGCGCGTCGAGGCCGCCGAAGCGTGCGACGGTCTCCGCCACCGCACGCTCGGCGTCGCCCTCGACGCTCGTGTCGGCCTGGATCGCGAGCCCGCCGATCTCGGCCGCGACCGCCTCGATCGGACCCGCTCGGCGGCCCGTGACCGCGACCGCGTACCCGTCGGCCTTCAGCCGACGGGCGATCCCGGCCCCGATGCCCGTGCCGCCCCCGGTGACGAGCGCGACCCTTCGGTCAGCCACGAGTCGTCCCTCGGCGGGCGCGACGGCCGTCGGTCTCGCGGCGGCCAGATGTGCCGCCGCCGGATGCGCTGCCGCTAGACGCACGGGGAGCGCCGCCTGACGCACGGGGAGCCCGGTCGAGCCTCGCGGTCACATGCCGACCGAGCACCCGGCACGATGAGCCGACCAGCCCAAGTTGCAAGTTGTCACTTGCACCCCTTCGCAGGGCCGCGGGTGCGCCGGGGGGTTGGGGGCGTCCGACGTGCCGCCTCACGGCCGACGGAGGTCCTTCACCGTCTCGAGGTCGTCGACGGTGTAGCCGAAGGTGAACCGGTAGCCGCGACCGATGCGGACGGGCGCGAGCGCCGTGTGCTCCTCGTGCGGCGCGCCGTGGAAGGCCAGCGTCGCGCTCCCCTCCCACACCTCCGAGACGGAGCGGTCGCGCGACACCGCGCGGACGAGCTCGTGGACGGCGGGGGCGTCGTGCTGCCCCGCCGCGAGCTCGGGGAAGTGCCGGACGTTGACGATCGGCGGGGCGTTGTGGAAGGGCCCGCCCTGCGACGGCTGCTCGAGCGTGACGACGCACTCGGCCACACGGCGCTCGTAGGCGGCGCACGTCGCACCGAACCGCGCGCCCGGCTCCATCCCCGGATCGGCGGGCCCGCCGAGCCCGAAGCTGCGCGTCACCCAGATCGAGCCGAGCTTCTTCGGGAAGCCCTGGATCCAGCCGCGCGCCATCGCGAAGTCGCGGTCGACCCAGATGTACGAGCAGACCGTCACCTCCTCGCCGTCGAGCAGGCCGCTCGTGACGACGAACACCTCCTTGTACTGGGAGCGCGACGGGTCGACGAGCTCGTCGCCGCTCTCCGAGCACGACTGCCAGTCGGCCGCGACGAACGCGCAGCGGCCCGGGTCGGGGTGCGGGTCGATCCCCTCCGGGAGGAACGCGACAGCCCGGTCGGGATCGGCCCAGTAGTCGACGACGAGGAACGCGCCGACGTAGTGCCAGGGCGGGTACGGCACCAGCGCCCCGCGGCCCTCGGGCGTCCTCGGGACGGTGAAGCCGCGCAACGTCATGCGGGCGGCCCCTCCCACCCGTCCGGCACCGGCGGCAGCGTCATCCCCCGCGTCTCCCAGCTCTCCCGCTCGAACTCGATCGCGACGGGGTCGAAGCGGAAGTACGACCGGGGCGGCAGCGGGCCCCAGGTGTTCGACGAGTAGCGGTCGTCGGGGAACACCCGCGGGACGTGATCGGCCTGGAGCTGCTCCATGTCGCAGTAGAGCTCGACGTGGCACTCCTCCTCCGGGATGCGCACGTAGCTCGCGATGTTGCCGGCGATCCCGTGCCGCGTCGGGCCCCACGACAGCCACCGCCCGTGGCGCGCGAGGTGGTCGAGCAGGTCGCGCATCTTGCCGATGTCCACCGTCTCGAAGGCGAGGTGGTGGAAGTGGGCGTAGCCGAGATCGACCAGCGCCATCACGTGGTGGTCGGAGTTGACGTGGAACCACACCCCGCCGTCGCCGAGCCAGTCCGAGAGCCGCATCCCGAGCACCTCGGTGTAGAACCGGAACCCCGCCTGGATGTCGCCCGTCAGACAGTTCACGTGGCCGAGCTTGCGCGCCCCACCGACGTGCACCGTCGACGACGGTCGCGCGTGCTGCGGCCAGCGGGCGACGTCGGAGACGGGCTCGCGGTAGGGCATCACCTGCACCGGCCGGCCGTCGGGGTCGTCGACGAAGAGGCAGCCCTCGCTCTCGCGCCACTCGACGCCCAGTCGGGAGAGGTGCGCCCGCGCGTCGTCCAGGGAGCAGTCGACGGCGAGCTCGAAGGCGAAGTGGTCGTGCCCGGGCCGGCCGCCTTCGATCAGCTCGAGGCAGTACGGCTCGTCGTTGCAGGCGAGGTAGGCGCGACCGTCGGCGCGGGTGCGCTCGACGAGGCCGAACTGCAGGCACCAGCGCGCAGCCGCCTCGTCGAGGTCGGCGACCCGCAGCGCCGCGTGGTCGAGTCGATGCAGCCTCACGGGATCTCCCCCCCGGCGACCATCCGCTCCGCCTCCTCCTCCGGGATCGCGAGCGCGACGTGGAGCGTCTGCGCGGAGACCTGCATCTGCTCGCCGGGCCCGCTCAGATCCACGTCCCACTCCTCGATCGTGCTCTCCAGGCGGCCGATCCCGGAGATCTCGACCGCGACCACGTCCCCTGCGCGCATCGGACGCGAGTTCGCCGGTGTGCCCGTGAGCACGACGTCGCCCGGCTCGAGCGTGATCAGCCGGCACAGGTCGGCGAGCTGGTAGGCGACGCCGAAGGCGAGGTCGTCCGCCGTCGCCTCCTGGACGACCTCGCCGTTCAGGAGGGTGCGCAAGGTGAAGTCGGTCGGGTCGAAGGAGCCTGCGGGGACGACGACCGGACCGAGCGGGAGGAAGCCGTCCTGTCCCTTGACACGGAGCATCGCGCCGCGGTCCGCGTGCCGGAAGTCGTGCATGCCGACGTCGTTCGCGCACGTGTACCCCGCGACGTGGTCGAGCACCTCGTCGAGCGGCACGCCCTTCATGCGCCGGCCGACGACCACCGCGAGCTCTCCCTCGTAGTTGAGGAAGCGGGCCCCCTTCGCCATGAGCACGGGGCGACGATGCCCGTTGAGGGTCGTCGGCGGCTTGACGAAGTACGACGGCTCGGCCGGCATGCGGGCCGCGTACTCCTCCACCCGGCTGCGGTACGTCAGATGGACGGCGAAGATCTTCGTCGGCTCGGCAGGGGCGAGGTAGCGGGCGTCGGCCTCGGCTAGCTCGCGCCCGTCGTCGAGCCGGATGGTCGCGCCCTGCGGCGTGCCCCAGCACGGCACGCCGTCCACGAGGACGCGGACGCTCGGCTCAGAGATGTGCCGCATACTCCTCCAGCTCCCACTCGGTGACCACCTCGGGGTCGAGCGCACCGACCTCCTGCATGAAGCGCTCGACCTCGAACCGCTTCATCGCCATGAACGTCTCGACGAGCCGCGGCCCGAGCGCCTCGACGAGCGCGGTGTCGGCCTCGAGCGCGTCGAGCGCCGTCGGCAGGTCGGCGGGCAGACGCGTGCCGGCGTGCGCGTCGTCGAGCCGGTACGCGTCGCCGACCACCGGGTCGGGCGGCGTCAGCCCCCGCTCGATCCCGTCGAGGCCGGCGATGAGCAGCGCGGCGACGATCAGGTGCGGGCAGGCCGCGCCGTCGGCGGTGCGCACCTCGATCCGCGACCGTGGCCCGCGCTCGTTCGGCACGCGCACGAACGCCGTGCGGTTGTCGTGCCCCCAGTTCGCATGGGTCGGCGCCAGGCTGTCCGGGAGGATCCGCTTGTACGCGTTGACCGTCGGGCCGAGCAGCGCCTGCAGCCCGTGCGCATGCTCGATCAGACCTGCGACGAACTGGCTCGCGAGCTCGCTCAGCCCGCCCGGGCCGGCGTCCGCGAACGCGTTGCGCCCCTCGGTGTCGGAGAGCGAGAGGTGGACGTGGAAGCCCGAGCCGCCCTGGTCCGCGAACGGCCTCCCCATGAACGTCGCGACCAGCCCCTCCATCGCAGCGGTCTCCTTGACCGCGGTCTTGAGCATGAACGCCCGATCGGCCGCGTCGACGGCGGCGGAGTGCTTGATGTTGATCTCGTACTGCGAGTTCATGTACTCGTGGTTCGCGGCGAACGCCTTCAGGCCCAGCTCGTCGCACCACAGCAGCATCCGCAGCGTGATCTGGAGCGGGTCCGAGATCGCGCCGACCGTGTACACGCGGGAGAACTCGTCCACGTACCGGCGCAGACCGGCGCGCGTCTCGCCGGTGCGCTCGCAGAGGAAGTACTCGAGCTCGGGGCCGACGATCGGCAGCAGCCCGCGCTGCGCGTAGCGCTCCACCACCCGCTTGAGCAGCGCCCGCGGGCACACGGGCCAGTGGTCGGAGCCGTCGAGATGCCACGCCTCGCCGAGGCACCACGCGATCTCGGGCTGCCAGGGGACGACGCGGAGCGTCTCCAGGTCGGGCCGGATGGCGAAGTCGACGTACCCCTCCTCCCCGCCGATCACCGGCGTGTGGCGCAGGTCGGTGCCCATCACGACGGCGCAGAACGCCACGCCCTCCTCGAACAGGTCCACGAAGTGACCGATCGGGATGTCCTTCCCCCGCGCGACGCCGTGCAGGTCGGTGTACAGCAGCCGGACCGCGCGGACGCCTTGCCCCCGCAGCGAGGCGACGGCCGCCTCCGGATCGTGACCCATGGTCATGCGGTTCGTGCCTCCTCTGTCAGGCGGTGACCCGGACGGGCAGCCGCTTGATCGCGTTGAAGAAGTTCGACCGGAGCCGCGAGGGCGCGCCAGCGAGCTCGACCCGGTCGAAGTACGGGATCATCTCCTCCAGCCATACCTTCACCTCGAGCTTCGCCAAGTGGGCCCCGAGGCAGAAGTGCGGGCCGCCGAGCCCGAACGTGAGGTGCCTGTTCGGCTCTCGGCCGACGTCGAAGCGGTACGGATCGGGGAACTTCCGCTCGTCGTAGTTGCCGGCGGCGAACCACATCGTCACCTTGTCGCCCGCCTTGATCCGCCTGCCGTGCGCGGTCACGTCGCGCGTCGCGGTGCGGCGGACGTGG
>CAZUVW010000144.1:0-7419 GCA_964623875.1 uncultured Gaiellales bacterium | reverse complement strand
CGCTCCAGGCCTACTTCCGCATCAACGCGGAGAACATGGGCCAGTTCGAGCGCACCATGATCCTCGTCGACGAGGACGCGTACGTGCACTACGTCGAGGGGTGCACCGCGCCGATCTACTCGAGCGACTCGCTGCACTCGGCGGTGGTCGAGATCATCGTCCAGAAGGGCGGACGGTGCCGCTACACGACGATCCAGAACTGGTCGAACAACGTCTACAACCTCGTCACCAAGCGCGCCGTCGCGCACGAGAACGCGACGATGGAGTGGGTCGACGGGAACCTCGGCTCGAAGGTGACGATGAAGTACCCCGCCATCTGGTTGATGGGCGAGGGCGCCCACGGCGAGGTGCTGTCGATCGCGTTCGCCGGCAAGGGCCAGCACCAGGACGCGGGCGGCAAGGTCGTCCACGTGGCGAAGAACACGACGAGCGTGATCACGTCGAAGTCGATCTCGAAGAACGGCGGTCGGGGCGGCTACCGCGGCCTGCTGGAGGTCGCGAAGGGCGCGACGGGGGCGAAGTCGAAGGTCGTCTGCGACGCGCTGATCCTCGACGAGGACTCGCGCTCCGACACCTACCCGTACATCGACGTGAAGGAGAGCGACGTCGACCTCGGCCACGAGGCGACCGTCTCCAAGATCGGCGAGGAGCAGCTCTTCTACCTGATGAGCCGCGGGCTGTCGGAGTCCGAGGCGAGCGCGATGATCGTGTCGGGCTTCGTCGAGCCGATCACGAAGGAGCTCCCGCTCGAGTACGCGGTCGAGATGAACCGCCTGATCCAGCTCCAGATGGAAGGTTCCGTTGGCTGAGGGGTTCCGTTGGCTGGCGCTGCACCGGAGGTACGCACCGCATGAGAGCTGACCTGCTCGAGCGCTACCGCTCGCTGCCCCTCCCCACCACGCGCGACGAGCACTGGCGCTTCACCGATCTGCGGGGCTTCGACCCAGAGGCATGGTCGGCCGACGCCGCAGGCTCGGCTGCCCCAGCGCGCCCCTCGTTCGTCGACCTGGACGCCGCCGGGATCGCGACGCTGGACGAGCGTGGTCTCGAGATCCACTCGGCGCCCGACGGCGTCCGCTTCGAGCTGCTCACCGACGCCGAGCCGCTCCTCGGCTCGCTCGTGAAGGCCGACGACAAGCTCAGGGCGCACAACGCTGCCGTGTGGGAGCACGGGCTGCTCGTCCACGTGCCCGCCGGCGTCGAGGTCGAGCGACCGCTCTTCCTCCGCGTCGTCAACACCGTCGAGGGAGGATCGCTCTTCTGGCGTGTGCTCGTCGTCGCCGAGCCGGGGAGTCGCTTCACCCTGATCCAGGAGACCGACTCTGCGGCCGAGAGCCTCACGGGCTACGCGAACGCCGCCGTCGAGATCGTCGTGCGCGAGGGCGCCAAGGTCGAGTTCGTGGACGTGCAGAACCTCTCCCGGCAGACGTGGCTCTTCGCCTCGAACCACGCGCGCGTCGAGCGTGACGCCGAGCTCGACTGGGTGCAGGGTGGGTTCGGCTCGGGCCGCGGCAAGGTCTGGATCCAGAACGACCTCGCCGAGCGCGGAGCGACCTCTCGGGTGACGGGCGCGTACTTCGCCGACGGCGACCAGCACCTCGACTACGACACGTACCAGCTCCACGCGGCGCCCGACACGACGAGCGACTTCGCCTTCAAGGGAGCGCTGCGCGACCGCGCCTCCACCGTGTGGCGCGGGATGATCCGCGTCGAAGAGGGGGCGCAGAAGACGAACGCCTACCAGGAGAACCGCAACCTCCTGCTCTCGAAGTCGGCCACGGCGAACTCCATCCCCGGGCTGGAGATCCTCGCCAACGACGTGCGCTGCACCCACGGCGCGACGCTCTCCCCGGTCGATCGCGAGCAGCTCTTCTACCTCATGGCACGCGGACTGCCGCGCAGCGAGGCCGAGCGGCTGATCGTGCGCGGGTTCTTCCAGGACGTGCTCGACCGCGTCGAGCTCGAGCCGGTGCGCGACGCGCTCGGCGCAGCGCTCGAGGCGCGGATCCCCAAGGCCTGACCTCGCAGACCCGCCGGCGCGCGGCCGACCCGCCCGACCGAGCGTGGTAGCGTCGCCGCAGTGCGAGCGCCGCTGACGATCGCAGCCGCGCAGCCGAGCTGCTCGGCGAGGGACGTGGCGGCGAACGCGCGGGCCCACGCGGACGCGATCCGCGACGCGCATGCGCGCGTGGTCGTGTTCCCCGAGCTGTCGCTGACCGGGTACGAGCTCGACGCGCAGCCCGTCTCGCCGGAGGATCACGACCTCGCGCCCATCGTCGACGCCTGCGCCGACACGGGCTCGATCGCGTTCCTCGGCGCGCCGATCGCCGAGGACGGCCGTCTCTCGATCGCGACGCTCCGCGTCGATGCGGACGGCGTCGCTGTGGTCTACCGCAAGACCTTCCTCGGGGGCGACGAGCTGAATCGGTTCACCCCGGGCGAGGGGGCGACGGCGGTGGAGGTGGACGGCTGGCGGCTCGGTCTCGGGATCTGCAAGGACACGGGGGTGGACGAGCACGTCCGGCAGATAGCGGCGCTCGAGGTCGACGCGTACCTCGCGGGCATCGTCCACCACCCCGAGGAGCTCCCCGTCCAGGAGGCGAGGGCCCTGGCGATCGCCGCGGCGGCTGACGCCTACGTCGTGTTCGCGAGCTTCGCCGGGGCGACCGGCGGCGGGTACGACCGCACCGCGGGCTCGTCGGCGATCTGGTCGCCCGCGGGCACGGCGCTCGCGCGGGCAGGTGTCGCGGCCGGCGAGCTCGCGCGCGCGACGCTCTGCGCCTAGGCCGACGCGGCCGAAAGATCCGGGTTCCCCCCGATGCGGGACCCGCCTGACGGTGGGAGGCTGGTGGAGTCAGCCTCGATCGACGTGCAGGAGGTGTGCATGTTCACGTACGTCGGCCTGATCAAGCTCCTGCCCGAGGGCAGGGAGCACATGCAGGAGGCGCCCAAGTACCTCGATCAGATCAAGGGGATCATCGAGGCCGAAGGCGGCCACCTCGAGGACGTGTTCGCGATCATGGGTCCCTGGGACTTCCTCGCGATCGTCAAGTACCCCGACAACGAGACCGCGTTCCGCGTGCTCGCGAAGATCGGGATGCTCGAGGTGCTGAAGACGGAGACGTATCCGGCCGAGAAGGTGGACGTCTTCCTGAAGACGCTCGTCTAGGGGGTCTCCCAGCCGGGTCGCGCGAGAGGGCCGTGACGGCCCTCTCGCCGTCTGCGCGGGACGCCACCACCCCGATTACGGGATTTCTCCGATGGCGCCGCCATGCCCGGGTGGCATGATCGAGGTGGCAACGAGAGCGGACTCTCCGCTCCCGGTCGCCGGGATGGCGGCCGGAGAGGAAGTGGTCACCGTGACAGTCGCAAAGCTCCTCATCGGGGCAGCCGCGCTGTCCGCCGTGGCCGTGCTGGTGCCCACCGCGCTCGCGGCCGACCGACCCGACGACCGCGCGGGAGCGATCGGCGTCGGTGCCGTCTCAACGGAGACGACACCGTCCGTGTCGATCGGTACCGCCGACACGGTCGAGGCACGGATCGACTCCGGCCTCGATGCGCGCGGATCCGCGGTCGTGCCCAGCCGGCCCGATGACAGGGCCGGCTCCCTGGGCGTCGGCGCAGTCGTCGCAACCCAGACGACACCCGTCGCGCCGATCGGAACCGCCGACACGGTCGAGGCACGGATCGACGCCGGTCTCGACGCGCGCGGCTCGCCGGTCGTGGCCACCGAGCCGATCGCGACCCCCGGCACCGACTGGAGCGATCCGGTCGTCGTCGGCGCGATCGCGGCCGTCTTCGCCCTCCTCGGGATCACCGTCGTGTACCTGATCGAGCACGGACGGAGGGGTGGCGGCACCAGCCACCGCGGTACGCCGGGCAGGCCTGCTGCGACGCACTGACGCACGGAGCCCCGGGCGCCTCGGCGCTCGGGGCCCGCGCTCGCCGTGCGCCGGCCGACGGTCGCGGGGCTACGCTTCGACGGTGGACGAGATCGGCCTCTTCCCCCTCGAGCTCGTGCTGCTGCCCACCGAGCGGGTGCCGCTGCACATCTTCGAGCCACGCTATCGCGAGCTGATCGGCGAGTGCGTCGAGCAGGGACGGCCGTTCGGGCTCGTCTTCGCGGACGACGACGGCGTGCGCGACGTGGGGACGCTCGCCACCGTGGTCGAGGTCGTCGACCGCTTCCCGGACGGCAGGCTCAACGTCGTGGTCGAGGGCGGCGAGCGATTCCGGCTGATCCAGCTCACCGAGGGGCGGAGCTTCCACACCGCCGACGTCGAAGAGCTGCTCGACGCAGACGACGAGGCGCCGGCGGAGCTCGTCGAGCGAGCCGTCGCGCTCTTCGAGCGGCTCGTCGGGCTGACCGGCGCGGAGGCCGAGACGCCCGCGACCGACGGGCCGCTCCCGCTGTCCTACGCGCTGGCGGGCCGCTTCGAGCTCTCGCCCGAGCTGAAGCTCGAGCTGCTGCGCGAGACGTCCGAGGCCGCGCGGCTGGCACGGGTCTGCGAGATCCTGGAGGGCGCGGCCGCGGAGCTCGAGCATCGTCGCGCGGTGTCCGAGCGAGCCCAGCGCAACGGACACGTCCAGCACTGAGCTCGGGCTCGGGCTCGGGCGACGGGCGGGACGGGTCGCCGACGGACGGGGGTGGGAGCCGTCGCCGGCCCGGGCGCAGCAGACGGTGACATGCCACTGCGGGGGTACGATGACCCGAATGGCCACGATCTCCCCAGCCGTCCTGGACGCCCACCGGCTGCGCGCCGACTTCCCGATCCTCGAGCGGCCGTCCCACGGTCGCAGGCTCGTCTTCCTCGACAGCGCCGCGAGCGCGCAGAAGCCGCGCGTCGTGCTCGAGGCGATGGACAGGTTCTACGAGACGTCCTACGCCAACGTCCATCGCAGCGTGTACGAGCTGGCCGAGCTCGCGACCGAAGCGCTCGAGTCGTCACGCGAGACGGTGCGGCGCTTCCTGAACGCCCCGTCGGCGCGGGAGGTGGTGTTCGTGCGCAACGCGACGGAGGCGATCAACCTCGTGGCCTATGCCTGGGGCGCCGACAACCTGGGCCCCGGGGACGTCGTGCTGGCGACCCAGCTCGAGCACCATTCGAACTTCGTCCCCTGGCAGGCCGCCGCCGAGCGCACGGGGGCGTCGTTCCGCGTCCTCCCGGTCGACGACGAGGGGGAGCTGCGGCTCGACCTGCTCGACGAGACGACCGCGGGCGGACGCCTCCGCATCGTCGCGGTCGGTGGCATCTCGAACGCGCTCGGCACGATCAACCCCGTCGAGCGCATCGTCGCGTGTGCGCACGATCGCGAGGCGATCGTGGTCGTGGACGCGGCCCAGGCGGCTCCGCACGCGACCCTCGACGTCCAGGCGCTCGGTGCCGACTTCGTGGCGGTGTCCGCGCACAAGCTCTGCGGCCCGAGCGGGATCGGAGCCCTGTGGGGTCGCGCGTCGCTCCTCGCCGGGATGCGGCCCTTCCTCTACGGAGGGCACATGATCGCGAGCGTCGAGGACGAGCGGTCGACGTGGGCCGAGCTGCCGCACAAGTTCGAGGCGGGGACCGCGCCGATGGCCGAGGCGGTCGGGTTCGCCGCGGCGATCGAGTATCTGGAGGCGATCGGTCTCGACGCGGTCGCCCGGCACGAGCGGGCGCTGACCGTGCGCGCGCTGGGGCTCCTGGGCGAGCGGGAGTGGGTGACGCTGTACGGCCCGCCGGCCGAGCGGCGCGCGGGGATCGTCTCGTTCGGGGTCGCCGGCGTCCATCCGCACGACGTCGCGCAGGTGCTCGACTTCGAGGGCGTCGCCATCCGCGCCGGACACCACTGCTGCCAGCCGCTGATGCGCCGGCTCGGCGTCCTCGCGACGAATCGCGCGAGCTTCTACCTCTACTCGGTGCCCGAGGACGTCGATCGGCTCGTGGCCGCCGTCGACGTCGCGAAGGCGAAGCTGGGATGACCCTCGGCCTCGACCACGCGGTCGGCACCGCGAGCGCGGAGGCAGGACGGCCATGAGCGAGTTCGAGCAGCTCTACCGCGAGGTCATCCTCGACCACTACAAGGCCCCACGGAACCACGGGCTGCTCGACCCCTCGGACGCGATCGCCGACGGCAAGAACCCGCTCTGCGGGGACGAGGTCACGGTGTCGGTGCGCTTCGGGCCCGGCGACGTGATCGAGGAGGTCGGCTTCGAGGGCCAGGGCTGCGCGATCAGCCAGGCCGCGACGTCGATGCTCACCGACCTCGTCAAGGGGCGCACGGCGGCGGAGGTCGCGGCGATGCCGAAGGACGAGCTGCTCGAGGAGATCGGGATCCCGCTCACTCCCGTGCGCCTGAAGTGCGCCCTGCTCGGGCTCGGCGTGCTGAAGGTGGCGCTGCACCGCGCCAAGGGCACGCCGCTGCCGGAGGAGTGGGGCGGCCCGGCCGACGAGATCACGCTGTCCTAGGACGATGGCCGAGATCGAGCTCTGTCCGATCGCCGAGCTGCCCGACGGCTCGCACCGTGTCTTCCCGGAGATCGGGCCCGAAGGGATCGGCGTGTACCACTGCGGCGGCACGCTCCACGCGATCGAGGATCGCTGCACGCACGACGACGGGAAGCTCTGCGAGGGCGACTGGGACGTCGAGCGCTGCGAGGTGATCTGCCCCCGCCACGGCGCGCGCTTCGACGTCCGCTCCGGGGCCGCGCTGACCCTGCCGGCATACCTCCCCGTCGCGAGCTACCCGGTGCGCGTCCGCGACGACGGCATGGTCGTCGTCGACCTCCCGTAGGGGCGGGCCTTGCCCCGCCCGGACGTCGGCGTCCGGGTGCGGTGCGGACGGGCCGGGCGAGCCCGGCACCTACGAGCCGAGCAGCCGTTCGCGCATCCGCGCTCCGACCGCCTGCACCGCGCTCAGCGGTCGGAGCAGCACCGTGAGCTCCCGCACCCGTCCGTCGGCGTCGAGCGCGAACACGTCCACCCCCTCGACGTCGAGCTCGCGCCCGTCGTCTGCGGTGACGCGTGCGGCGAAGCGCAGGACGACGCCGTCCGCGCCGTCGTCGTAGGCGCCGGTGTACCGGAGCGGCTCGAGCACCTCGACCACGTGCGAGAGCAGCACGCCGACCGCGAGCCGCCCCTCGGTCGGGCGGTGGAGCACCGGCGAGTGGAGCACGACGTCGTCGCACAGGATCGCCGCGAGGGCGTCGAGATCGCGCTCGACCACGATCCGCGCCCAGCGCTCGGTGAACGACTCGGCTGCGCTCGGCACCGGCGGGACGCTACCGCGGGTCGGCTCCGGGCGGATATTTGCGGCCGTCCGACTGCTCTGCGTACACTCGCATCTACCGCGGAAAGGAGGTGGTCCGGTAGTGAGCGATTCCAGCAGTACCGGCAGCGGAGGTACCAGCGGGTAGAGGCGTGCCCCCGGGACCACCGGGAA
>CAZUVW010000143.1:0-7509 GCA_964623875.1 uncultured Gaiellales bacterium | reverse complement strand
GCTGAATCCCGTCGACCTGTTCACGCCACCGACGGTGATGGACTACGGCGTGCAGAACGGCAAGATCGCTGCCGACATCAAGAGCACGTCCGAGGACGGGTCGATCTCCGACAAGCTCTCCTTGGAGTTCCCCATGCCCGCAGCGAGCGCGCCGGTCGTTCGGCTGCACGAGCCGTGGATCCTCGCCAACGACCGCGTCTACTGGAGCAACGGCGTGTACGACCTGCTCTTCTACAACGGCTCGTTGCTGGATGCCGACGTCGTCGAGGCCGACCCGAGGTCACTCGTGATCGAGGACAACACGCCCTGGGCGCGCTTCGTCGACCCGACGCCGGCTCAGGTGCTCGTCTTCAGGAAGCCGCTGCAGTTCGTTCTCCACCCTTGGTACAACGTGGAGGAGCTCTGCTCGGCATCGAGCAGCCGCACCGCCGGCGGCTGACAGACCGGCGACGAGCGGCGTCGGTCGAGCGGACCGAGCCGACCGCGGGCGTGGCCGGGGGTGCAGCTGCAGCGCGCGAGGCCTACCGGCCGGGGGCGCCACGGCCGTCCGGGAGGATCTCGAACCCCGCCTCGGCGAAGTGCGCGTCGACGGCGAGCGCCCTCGAGATCGAGCTGCGGCGCATCAGCTCGAACGACACGTGGTCGACCAGTGACACATCGCGCCGGCCTGCGGCGAGGAGCGCGGCAACGGCTGCGCGGTGGACGTCCTCCTCCACCCAGGTCACGTCCAGAGCCGGGAGCAGCCGCTCGTGCAGGTCATGCGCCGCGGCCACCCCGAGCCGGCTCTGCACGAGCACGGCCGTCTCCACCACGACGTAGCTCGAGGTCACGAGCCACTCCTCGTCGAGCAGCGCCCGGAAGGCGGGCGCCACGGCGACGTGGGACTGGTCGTCGCGGTCGAGGACGGCGTAGAGCGCGGACGTGTCGACGAACGCCGTCACGCGCGGAGCGCGTCCGCGAGGTGCGCGTCGTGCTCCGTGGCGACGTCCCGGAGGCCGCTCGCGTGGGCGCCGATCACGGCTGCTGCGGCCGCACGTCGCGAGGCGGTGTCGCGCCGGAGCGACTCCTCGACGAGCACCCGGATCACGGCGGCGATCGAGAGACCTCGCGCCAGCGCCTCGCGGCGCACGGCCTCGTCCTGCTCCTCGGTCAGCTGGATCTGGCGTCGCACCATGCCATCATGATAGCGACATATACCATCATGATGGGGGCTGCCTCGCTCCACCGCTCGAGCCGCTGCGTGCGAGGCTAGGCGCATGCTCAGCGACACCGCGATCCGCGCGCTGCGCGCGACGGAGCTCCCGGCGCTCGAGCGCGAGACCTTCCTCGACTACGCGACGTTCGGCCCGATCCCGCGCCGTCACGCCGCAGCGGCCGCGGAGGTGCACGAGCGACACGTGTCGGCCGGCCCGACGCTGGGGCAGGGGGCAGCGCTGCTCGACGCGCTGCGGCGCGAGGCCGCGACGCTGCTGCACACCGACGTGTGCCGTGTCGCGCTGCTGCGGAGCACCGCGGAAGGGCTCGAGCTGGTCGCGCACGGGCTGGACTGGCACCGGGGCGACGAGGTCGTGCTCTACGAGCGCGACTTCGTCGGCACCCTCGCACCCTTCCTCCGCCTGCGCGAGCGCGGCGTGCGCGTGCGCTGGATCCCCGACCGCGGTGGACGCTTCGACGTCGCGGACGTCGAAGCGCTGCTGGGCCCGCGGACACGGGCCATCTGCGTGAGCGTCGTCGACCGGGCGACGGGGACGCGGGTGCCCATTGGGGAGCTCGTGGCGCTGAGCCACGAGCGGCGTGTCTGGCTCGCGCTGGACGCAGCCCAGGCGCTGGGCGTCCTCGATCTCGACACCGACGCGATCGGCGCGGACGTGATCGTGGCTCAGAGCTACAAGCACCTCGTCTCGGGCTTCGGTCTCGCCCTGGCGCGCTGCTCGGAGCGGGCGATCGACGAGCTCGAGCCGCCGCTCGTCGGGTGGGGGAACACGGAGCTGGAACCCGACGGCACGCTCTCGCTCGTCCCGTCGGGAGAGGCACGGCGCTTCGAGCCGACGATGCCCTCGCTGCCCCTGCTCGCGGGGGTGCGCGCCTCGCTCTCGCTGCTGAACGAGCTCGACCCGGTCGGCCGGGAGGCGCGGGCGCTCGGGCTCGCAGCCACGATCCACGCGGCGCTGCTCGAGCGCGGGTATGCGCCGGCCGGCTCCGAGCGACCGGAGGAGGCCTCGACGCTCGTCGCCGTCCGGCACCCCCGGCTGGAGGCGGAGCGCCTGGCAGCCGCGCTCGGCGCGGAGCGCGTCCGCTGCGCGGCGGTCGAAGGCGCGCTGCGGCTCTCGACGCACGCGTTCACCACCGAGGCCGACGTCGACGCGCTGCTCGAGGCGCTGCCGCGGGCCGAGCGGTCAGCCGGGGGGTAGCGCGACCGGGACGCCGTCGGCCTCGAGCCGGGGCGCGGACAGGACGCAGTCGACGTGGATCGCGGCCACGTTGTCGCCGCCGTACGGCCCGGTGTTGTTGCCGATCGCGACGTGCGCGGTGCCGGCCGCCTTCTCGTCGAACAGCACGTGGCCTCGCGGCCGCAGCGCGGGGTTGAGCCCGATCCCGAGCTCCGCGATCACGTCCGCCCCCCTTCCCGCGTCGTCGACGAGCTGCCGCAGTCGCTCGCCGGCGGCTCCGCCGCGGATCGAGCGGGCGCGACCCTGCTCGAACTCGATCACCACCGGCTCGGGGAGCAGGCCCGCCGCGGGGCCCCACGGGATGGTCAGATCGGCGACGAGCACGCCCTCCGCCCCGTCGGCCAGCGGCGCGATGCAGATCTCGCCGCCGGGGAAGTTGGCGACCCCTCCGGGCTCGAGCGGGAGGCAGTCGCCCACCCAGCGCCGACCCTCGACCCGCAGCCGCAGATCGGTGCCGGCCGCGCCGAGCAGCCGCAGCTCCCGCGCGCCCTCGACGGCGGCGAGCACGGCGCGCGCCTGCGCCTCGACGCTCGGCATCGGCTCGGACAGCTCGCCGCGCAGCGTGGCGCCTTCGATCCCGTCGCAGCTCAGCGCGCGACCGCCGCGCGCCAGGTGCAGCTCGACGAGCCGGCGCCGCGCGGGCAGCTCCTCGGCGAACGAGTCGTGCATCAGGGTGAGCGACACGTCGGCCCACGTGGCCGAGGCCAGCAGCTCCTCGGTCGGCTCGCGCAGCGGTCGCTCCGCGGGGAAGACGACCAGTCGCGCGGTCGCGCCGACGGCCGCCACCGCCGCGACGAGCTCCTCGCCCTCGGCGCGGAGCGGCTCGTCGACCACCACGCGGACGCGCTCCCCGGGAGCGACGCGTCCCGCGGCGATCATGTTCAGGCACCACCCCGGAGCGGCGGTCACGCGCCCATCGTAGGCTTGACCCGACGTGGACGAGACGGTGACGGACACGGGCACGCGCGTCGAGCGCCTGGCGGCGCTGCTCGTGGGACGCTCGCTGGACGTCCAGCCCGGCTGGCAGGTGGTGATCCACGCAACGCCTCTCGCGCGACCGCTTGTCGAGGAGCTCGTGCGCGCGATCGCCAGAGGCGGTGCGTACCCGCTGGTGCGGCTCTCGACCGTCGATCTCGACCCCTTCCCGCTCGCGTCGGTGTGGGCGACCGAGGCGCCCGAGGAGCTGCTCGAGCGGCTGCCGCCGAGCGAGGTTCAGCTGCGCGAGACGCTCGACGCCCGCATCATCGTCTTCGCCCCGGAGAACGTCGTCGACGGCTCGGAGCTCGCCCCCGAGCGGCGGCTCGCGCTCCGCCGAGCGGTGCAGCCCTACCAGGGGCGAGTGTCGCAGCAGCCGTGGGTGTGCTGCCCCTTCCCCACGCTCGCGCTCGCCCAGGACGCCGGTGTCACCCTCGAGCGCTACGCAGACATCCTCTACGCAGCCTGCCTGCGCGACTGGGACGCCGAGCGGGAGCGGATGACCGAGCTCGCCGAGCGCTTCGAGCGCGCCGAGCAGGTGCGGATCGTCGCGGCCGGGACCGATATCACGATGGCGGTCGCCGGCCGCCGCTTCGCGATCGACGACGGCCACCTGAACATGCCGGGCGGCGAGATCTACACCTCGCCCGTCGAGGACTCGGCCACGGGCGTGATCGAGCTGTCGGAGTACCCCGCGCTGCTGCACGGCAACCGCTGCGAGGGGATCCGCCTGCGCTTCGAGGACGGCGTCGTCGTCGACGCCTCCGCCCGGATCGGCGAGGCGTTCCTGCTCGCGGCGCTGGACACCGACGAGGGCTCGCGTCGGCTGGGCGAGCTCGGGATCGGCTGCAACCGCGGGCTCCCCAAGGACGTGCGCCAGGTGTGGTTCGACGAGAAGGTCGACGGCACGATCCACGTCGCGATCGGGCAAGGGTTCCCCGAGTGCGGCGGCACGAACGTCAGCGCGATGCACTGGGATCTCGTCAAGGATCTCGCCGAGGGGCGGATCGAGCTGGACGGGGTCGTTGTCCAGGAGCGTGGCGCCTGGCTGATCTGACCGCGCCTGCGCCGGTGACGCGCTCGAGCGACGGGACGTGGGTCGGGAGCTTCGTGCTCGACGACCTCGGCGACGCGACGCGGCTGCTGATCCGCAACCGCATCGCGATGCGCGACCCGTCCCTGGGGGACCGCCTCGGCATGGCGGTGATGGAGTCCGGCTCGCTCGTGATGGAGCGCAACATGCTGCTGGGCGTCGAGGTGCGGGCGGAGCGGTTGGCGCGCGAGGGGGACGCGACGACCTCGTAGCTCGCGGCGGCGGAACCGTTGGCGGGGGTCCGCGACTTGGCTCGGCGGCTGCCGGGCGCGGGACCGCCGGGCCGGGCAGGCAAGCCCGGCCCCTACGGGGCTCCCCGAGAACCCGCGAGGGGCGCCTCTCCGCTCCCCGACGGGCTCCGGCTGCGCAGGCTCGTCGTCCACCGACTCGCCGGCCTGCCGCGCGACGAGCTGCTGTTCCAGATGCTCGCCGACGGGCTCGGCACCCGGTTCCCGCCGCTGCGCGGCACGCGCTCCGGTTGAATCGAGGGTGATGGCCTCCACCGCCGACGCCGATCGCCTCGCCTGCGACGTCGTCGTGCTCGGCGGCGGCACCGCCGGCTGCGTCGTCGCCGGGCGGCTGGCGGCCGAGAGCGACGCAGAGGTCGTGCTGCTCGAGGCCGGGCCCGACTACGGGCTGCGCACGGGTGGCGCGTGGCCTGCCGACCTGCTGGACGGCGGCGCGCTCGTCACCTCGCACTCCTGGGGCTACGACACGGGCGACCTGCACCCCGTGCGCGGCACGGTCGAGCTGCCGCGCGCGCGCGTGATCGGCGGCTGCTCGTCGCACAACGGCTGCATCGTCGCCGTCGGCTGCCCCGAGGACTACGACGGGTGGGCCCGTGCGAGCGGGGACGAGCGCTGGAGCGCCGACGCGGTCCGCCCGCTCCTCGCCCGCGCGCTCGAGCGGCTGCGCGTCCGCGTCTACCGCGACGACGAGGTCGGGCCCTTCCACCGGGCCTGTCTCGAGGCGGCGAGCGCGCTCGGCTGGCCGCGTGCCGACGACCTCCACGAGCTCGACGGCGGGGTCGGGTTCGGCGTCGAGCCGGTCAACGTCGAGGACGGGGTGCGGATCAACACCGCCTTCGCCTACCTCGACAGCGCTCGCGAGCGGCCGGGGCTGCGCGTCGTCGACCGCGCGCTCTGCGACCGGCTCGCGTTGGACGCGGACGGCGTCGAGGTGATCGCCTGGCGCGACGGCCACGAGCTCCGCGTCCGTGCCGCCACGGCCGTGCTGGCCGCGGGGAGCTACGGCTCGCCGGCGATCCTGCTCCGCTCGGGCATCGGCGATCCGAGCGAGCTCGCCCGGCACGGGATCGCCGTGGCGCATCCGCTCCCCGGGGTCGGGCGCAACCTGCACGACCATCCGCTCGTGGAGCTCGACTTCGCCGGCGGCGAGACGCTGCGCTTCGCGATCGCCAACGCGCAGTCGGCGGGCTTCGTGCCGGAGGAGCAGACGGTCGGCAAGCTGCGCTCATCGCGTGCGAGCGGGCCCTACGACCTCCACCTGATCCCGGTCGCCGCGCCGGAGCACAGCCTGCTGGCCGGACGGACGATCCTCGCCGTCGGGGCGATGGAGCCGCGCTCCCGCGGACGCCTCACGCTCGCGAGCGCCCGCCCCGACGACGCTCCCGTGATGGATCACGGCTACCTGACCGACCCCGAGGGTCACGACCTCGAGGTGCTCGTGGAGGGGGTCGCGCTCGCGCGGGAGCTGGCGACGGCCGAGCCGCTCCGAACCCTGATCGGCGCGGAGCTCTCTCCGGGGAGCTCGGTCGACCTGCGCGACGCGATCCGCCGCACCCACGTCCACTACTACCACCCTGTCGGCACGTGCGCGATGGGGCTCGCCGACGACCCCCTCGCCGTGTGCGACGGGCGCGGCCGCGTGCACGGGCTGGAGCGCGTCGTCGTGGCGGACTGCTCGGTGATGCCGACCGTCGCCCGCGCGAACACGAACGTGCCCGCCGTGCTCGTCGGGGAGCGGATCGCCGACGCGCTCCTCAACGACCGGGCGTGAACCGCCGCACGAGCGCGGCACGACGCGCCCGTCGGACGCCCCGGTCCTCCACCCGGTCCGCCGAGCGCAGGACGCGCGGGACGAGCGACGCAGCGACGTAGCGGAGCGGCTCTGGCTCCCAGTGGCGGCTCTCGTGACCGACCCAGGGCAGCGAGGTGAGCTCGGACTCACGGCCGAGCACCAGGTCGGCGAGCGTCCGTCCGCACAGGCTGCTCGCGACGACGCCGTGGCCTGCGAGGCCGCCCGCCCAGCCGAGGCCGGTTCCTCGGTCGAGGTCGATGCCCATGCTCCAGTCGCGGGGCGTCGCGAAGGCACCGCCCCAGCGGTGCGTGATCCGGACGCCCTGGAGCACGGGGAACCAGGTGCGCAGCGTGCGCTCGACGCGCGCGAGCGCGCCCGGATCGCCCTCGCGGTGCTCGTGCAGCGCGCTGCCGAAGTGGTAGGTCGCGCCGGCGCCGCCGAGCGCGATCCTGCCGTCCGCCGTCCGCTGGCCGTACCGGAACACGTGCCGCTGGTCGGCCACCGTCTCGCAGCCGGCCCAGCCGATCTCGTCCCAGAGCGCTGTGGGCAGCGGCTCCGTGGCGAGCATGTGCGAGTAGACCGGCAGGAAGCGTCTCTCCTGGCCGGCGAGGTGCGTCGTGAACGCCTCGGTCGCCCGGATCACGACCTCCGCGCGCAGCGTGCCCGACTCCGTCACGACCCGGCGCGGGGCGATCGCGGTCGCACGCGCGCGCTCGTGGATCGTCACGCCGCGCCGCTCGCATGCGGCGGCGAGGCCACGCGCGAGCGCGGCGGGGTTCACGCGAGCGCAGTGCGGGGTGAACGCTCCCCCGAGGACGCCGGCGAGGAAGGGGTAGAAGCTGAAGCTCGGCGGGAAGTCGAGCAGCGCCTCGCCGGGGGCGACGAAGAAGCGGATCAGCAGGTCGAGCAGCTCGTCGCTGCCGGCGCCGGCGATGACCCAGGCGGGGTCAT
>CAZUVW010000142.1:0-7605 GCA_964623875.1 uncultured Gaiellales bacterium | reverse complement strand
CGACCGAGCCGGCGGTGTGGACCCGCAGCAGCGGCTTGCCGACCGCACCGAGCGTGGACGCCATGGCCGTCCGCCCGGCTCGCGTAGGATCGACCCAGGTGGCCACACCGCTCCTCGACCTCTTCCTCGAGCTCTGCGCGACACCGAGCCCACCCGGGGAGGAGCGCGCCGTGGCCGACCGGGTGTGCGCCGAGCTCGACGCGATCGGGCTCGCCTGGGACGAGGACGACACCGCTCCGCGCACCGGCTCGACGATGGGCAACATCCTCTGCCGCCTTCCGCCGACCGCCGACCGGGGCCTGCCGATCTTCCTCTGCGCCCACCTCGACACCGTCCCGCTCGACGGGGCGCTCGAGCCCGTCGTCGAGGACGGCGTCGTCCGGAACGCAGGAGGGACGATCCTCGGCGCCGACAACAAGTCCGCCGTCGCGGTGATGGTCGAGGCGGCGCGACGGATCGTGGAGGACGGCCGTCCGCACGCCGGCGTCGAGCTCCTGTTCACGCCCATGGAGGAGATCGGCCTGATCGGCGCAGCGGCGTTCGACGTCGACCGGCTGAGCGCGAGGATCGGCTACGTCTACGACCAGGCCGCACCGATCGGCGAGGTCGTCACCGGCTCTCCGTCGGCGCAGGAGCTCGTCCTGAGCTTCGTCGGGCGGGCCTCACACGCGGGCATGTACCCGGAGGACGGCCGCTCGGCGATCACGGCTGCAGCACGTGCGATCGCCGACATGCCGCTCGGAAGGATCGACGCGAGCACGACGGCGAACGTGGGGCTGATCCGCGGGGGCACGGCGCGCAACGTCGTGCCCGAGCGCTGCGTGCTCGAGGCCGAGGTGCGCTCGCACGACGCGACGCGCGTGCCGGCCGTCGTCCAGGAGATCCTCGACGCAGCGGGCTTCGCGGCCAGCACGTCCGACTGCACGCTCGAGACGCTCGTCGAGCCGAAGTACCGCGGCTACCGGTTCCGAGACGACGACCAGGCGGTCCGGCTCGCCGTCGAGGGGCTGCGGCGCGCCGGGGTGACGGCCAGCCTCGCACTGTCGGGCGGCGCTGCGGACGCGAACGTCTTCAACGAGCGCGGGCTGTCCTGCGTCAACCTCGCGAACGGCATGGTCGACATCCACACCCCCGACGAGCGGATCGCCGTGGCCGACCTGGAGCGCATGGTCGAGGTCACGCTCGGCCTCGTCGACGCCGCGCGCGAGCTCTGATGCCGGTCGGGCTCCGCTGGGGGATGGTCACCGCCGTCGCCGAGGGGCCCGACGGCCTCCTCCGCCTCGAGGTCGACGGCGAGCCGTGCCTCGCCTATCCGCGGCTGACGGGGCCCGTCGAGGTCGGCGACATGGTGCTGGTCAACCACCAGGCCCATGCGCTGGGCCTCGCCGACGCGGCCGACGTCCTGGCGGTGAACCTGACGCGCGGCCTGCGGCTCCCGTGCACGGAGGGCGCGCACGGGATCGCGTGGCCGTTTGCTCCCGCCCAGCTCGCCGTGCGGTACGCCGAGGAGGATCTGGGCGAGCTGCCCACACGGGTCGATGGCCTCGTGGTCGTCTGCTGCGGGCTCCACGAGCAGCTCGTGCCGGTCTGCGCCGCGCTCCGAGGCCGGCGGGTCGCGTACGTCCAGCTCGGCGGCGGCGCACTGCCCGTCTCGCTGTCCGACGCGGTGCGTGCTCTGCGGGCGCGCCACATGCTGGAGACGACGATCGCCGTCGCCCCGTGCGTCGACGCGGAGCTGCAGTGCGTCACCGTCGCATCGGCCCTCGCCGTCGCCGCGGCACGCGGGATCGACGTCGTCGTCGCTGGGGTCGGGCCCGGCGTCGTGAGCACGCGCACGCACCTCGGGCACGGCGGGCTGTCGGTCGCCGACGCGGCGAACGCCGCAGCCGCGCTCGGTGGCGCGCCCGTGATCGCGCCGTGCCTGACCAGCTCGGTGTCCGGCGAGGGCGACCGAGCGCTCTCACCACGCACTCGCTCGGCGCTCGAGCTCTGTCTGGGCGAGGTGGTGGTCGCGTGGCCGGACGGGCTCGACGCTCCCGCGGGGGTCGCCGTCACCGCAGTGGACGCGACGGGCTGGCGGGAGGCGTGCACCGGGTTGCCGCTCGGCCGCGAGGGACGTGGGCCCGAGGACGACCCGTGGCTCTTCGCGGCGTCCTACGCAGCAGGCGTCGTCGCGGCGCGGCGGTGACGTGCACTGCGATCGGCCGGCGGCGCGCGCCCCGGAGCGCGTGCCCGTCGGCTCCCCGCGGCGCCCGGGAGGAAGGCGGTTCACGGCCGCGAGCGGCTCGGCGGGCACGGCGGCGCGTCGGCATGGGGAGTGAAGCCAGTCGCGCTCGACGAGCTCCCAGACTGCGAGGCGCCCGCCTCCGACGGTGCGGTATCGTCGCGTCGCCATGCGAGTCGGGGTCGCCAGGGAGATCAAGCCACAGGAGTACCGCGTCGCGCTCACGCCCGCGGGCGCGCTCGAGCTCGTCCAGCGCGGGCACGAGGTGATCGTCGAGACGGGCGCAGGGCTCGGCTCGGGCTTTCCCGACGACGCGTACACGGCCGTGGGCGCACGCACGGCGCCCGTCGACGAGGTCTGGGAGTCGGCCGAGCTGCTCCTCAAGGTCAAGGAGCCGATCGCCGTCGAGTACCCACGGCTGCGGGCGGGCCTCACGCTCTTCACCTACCTGCACATCGCCGCCGACGAGCCCTTGACGCGCGCGCTGGTCGCGTCCGGGATCACCGCGATCGCGTACGAGACGGTCGAGACGCAGGATCGGCGGCTGCCCCTCCTGGCCCCGATGAGCGAGGTCGCCGGGCGGCTCGCGCCGCAGATGGGCGCCTGGAGCCTCGAGAAGGCCCATGGCGGCCGTGGGATCCTGCTCGGCGGGGTCCCGGGCGTGCCCCCCGCGAAGGTGGTCGTGCTCGGCGGCGGCGTCGTGGGCCTGAACGCGGCGATCATCGCGCTCGGCATGCAGGCGGACGTGTGGGTGCTCGACAAGTCCGTCGACCGGATGCGCGAGCTCGAGATCGCGCTCGACGGCAGGGTCACGCTCGCGATGTCGAACCGGCTGCAGATCGAGGAGTGCATCGCGGACGCAGACCTGGTGATCGGGGCCGTGCTCGTCCCCGGGGCGCTCGCGCCGAAGCTCGTCACCCGGGAGATGCTGGCGTCGATGAAGCCTGGCGCCGTGCTCGTCGACGTCGCGATCGACCAGGGCGGGTGCTTCGAGACCTCACGCGCGACGACGCACGACGACCCGATCTTCGACGTGGACGGCATCGTGCACTACTGCGTCGCGAACATGCCCGGTGCGGTGCCGATCACGTCCACGAAGGCGCTGACGAACGTGACCCTGCCCTACGTGGAGGCGCTCGCCGACCACGGGATCGTCGAGGCGGTCACGCGGGATCCGGCGCTCGCGAAGGGCGTGAACGTCGCCCACGGGTCGATCACGTACGCCGCGGTGGCCGAGGCCCACGGCATGGCGCATGCCCCGCTGGCCGACGTGCTCGCCGGCTGAGCCGGCGATGGGCGAGGCCTACGACGCGGTCTGCTTCGACCTGCGCTGCTTCGCGCTCTCCGACGGGGAGATCCGAACGACCGCCCAGGTGACGGCCATCGAGAGCCCGAGGATGAGCGCGATGTACGCGACGAGCGCGAGGATGCTGAGGACGTCGTCCACGCCGGGGCTAGGATAGCCCAATGGCCCGCGCGTGCGTGATCGTGCTCGATGCCGTCGGCGCGGGAGCGCTTCCCGACGCGGCGGAGTACGGCGACGAGGGCTCCGACACGCTCGGCAACGTCGCTCGCGCCGTCGGCGGCCTTGACCTTCCCAACCTCGAGGCGCTCGGCCTGGGGAACGTCGAGGAGCTCGAGGGGTGCCCACCGCAGCCGTCGGCGCCCGCAGTCGCAGGACGGCTGCTCGAGCGGTCGAAGGGCAAGGACACCACGACCGGCCACTGGGAGCTGATGGGCGTGCTGACGCCGGTCGCGTTCCCGACGTACCCGTTCGGCTTCCCCGACGAGGTGATCGACCCGTTCATGAACAGCACAGGGCGCGGGGTCCTCTGCAACCTGCCGGCCTCTGGCACCGAGGTGATCCAGGAGTACGGGGACGAGCACGTCCGCACGGGCAAGTGGATCGTCTACACGTCGGCCGACTCGGTCTTCCAGCTCGCCGCGCACGAGGAGGTCGTGCCGCTCGAGGAGCTGTACGACGCCTGCCGTGTCGCGCGCGGGATCCTCACCGGCAAGCACGCGGTCGGACGGGTGATCGCACGGCCGTTCGTCGGGACGAGCGGGGAGTACGAGCGCACGGGCAACCGGCACGACTTCTCGCTCGAGCCGAAGCGCCCCAACTGGCTGAGCGCCGTGCGCGACGCGGGGAACCCGGTGATCGGCGTGGGGAAGATCTCCGACATCTTCGCCGGCTGCGACGTCGACGACTCGTTCCCCACGAAGTCCAACGTGGAAGGCATCAACCGGATCATCGAGCTGCTCGAGAACGTCGATCGCGGGCTCGTGTTCGCGAACCTCGTCGAGACGGACATGCTCTGGGGCCACCGCAACGACCCGGTCAACTTCCACCGCTGCCTGCAGGACTTCGACCGCCGGCTGCCGGACATCCTCGACGCGCTGCGCGACGGTGACCTGCTGGTGATCACCTCCGACCACGGGTGCGACCCGACGACCCCGTCCACCGACCACTCGCGCGAGCACGCGATGCTGCTCGCGTACGTCGCGGGGCGGAACGCCGTCGGCAAGGCGCACGCGGACGGTGAGTTCGCGGACGTCGGCGCGACGGTCGCTGCGTGGCTGGGCGCGAAGCACCCGGGCAAGGGCGTTCCGGGGCGCGTGATCATCGAGCCGTGAGGAGCGACGATCCCGGTCTCGTCGCCGCGCTACACGCGACCGAGACGGGACTCCAAGGGCTCGAGGCGGGGACGGCGCCGGGCAGGCTCCGCCGACCCCGATACGCCGTGACGCCGCCTCGTGCCCGGCCCGGGAGAGCACATCGCCGAAGCGGGGGAGGTGGCCAGGGCGGCAAGTGACAACCTGTCACTTGCGTTCCGAAGGCGAGGATCTCACCGCCGTCGCCGTGGCGCGGCCCGCGGGTCGTCGAACAGATGGAGGAGGTCTTCCGGCGGTCGCACCCGCAGCTCGACGTCGATGACGAGGTCGACAGCTGCTCTTCGTCGCGCTCGTCGCTCACGAGCAGCGTGGACGAGGAGTCGCACCTGCTCGTACGAGGGGCAAGGGATTCGCTCCCGCTCGCAGAACGCCCTGGTGGCCCGGACGACGTCGGCGATCACGGGCGTCCTCGACTCGAGCCGGCGCACCAGACGCGCCACGCGTGGATCCGTCCGAGCGGCCGAGACCACGATCCTCGAACGGTGCCGGACGAACCGCGCCCTGATCGTCACGACTCCCGCGCGAGGGTGGCACGGCCGGACGGCGGTGAGACCCGCGCTCAGTCTCGTTGCACCTTGTACCTTGCACCCGTGGTCGCCCGCCTCCCCGACAGCGCGCGTGTCGCATCCTCCGGCAGCGCTGGGACCCGGACCGGCTGCCGGGGAAGCCGTGCCGAGTGGTCACGCTCGGAAGGCATCGGTGCATGATCCGGCCGGCTGACCTGATCGAGCAAAAGCGGAACGGCGGAGAGCACGCGCCCGACGAGCTCGCGGAGCTGATCCTCGCCTACGCGCGCGACGAGGTGCCCGACTACCAGATGGCTGCCTGGTGCATGGCGGTCTACTTCCGTGGCCTCACGGGTGCCGAGACGCACGCGCTGACCGATGCGATGATCGCGTCCGGCGAGACGCTCGACCTCGGTCCGCTCCTGGGCCGGAAGGTGGTCGACAAGCACTCGACCGGCGGCGTCGGCGACAAGACGTCGATCGCGGTCGGGCCGATCGTGGCCGCGTGCGGCGTCCCGATCGCCAAGATGAGCGGTCGCGGGCTGGGTCACACCGGTGGGACGCTCGACAAGCTCGAGTCGATCCCCGGGTACCGGGTCGAGCTGACCACGGACCAGCTGGTCGCACAGCTGAAGGACGTCGGGATGGCGATCGTGGGCCAGTCGGCGAACCTCGTGCCCGCCGACAAGAAGCTCTACGCGCTGCGCGACGTGACGGCCACCGTGGACATCGTGCCGCTGATCGCGAGCTCGATCATGTCGAAGAAGCTCGCCGCCGGCGCGCAGGCGATCGTCCTCGACGTCAAGGTGGGCGACGGCGCGTTCATGAAGACGCTCGACGAGGCCCGGACGCTCGCGGCCGCGATGCGGGAGATCGGCACGCGGGCCGGGCGCGAGGTCGTGTGCCTCTTGACGGACATGGATCAGCCGCTCGGACGGGCCGTCGGCAACGCGATCGAGGTCCGCGAGGCGGTGGAGACGATCCGCGGCGATGGGCCGGTCGATCTCACCGAGCTCGTGCTCGACGCGTGCGCCCGGCTGCTCGCGCTCTCCGATCTCGCCGTCGACCTCGCGGAGGGGCGTCGGCGGGCGGAGGCAGCGGTCGCCGACGGCTCCGCGCACGACGTCTACGAGCGGTGGATCCGTGCCCAGGGCGGCGATCCGAGGCTCGAAGCGCTGCCCGAGGCGCCGGTCCAGATCGCCGTGCCCGCACCACGGGACGGGATCGTGAGCGCGGTCGGGGCGCTCGCCGTCGGGCACGTCGCGCTCGAGCTGGGCGCGGGGCGCCGGACGAAGGCCGATCCCGTCGACCACGCCGTCGGGGTGCTCTGCTTCGCGAAGCGGGGCGACACGGTCCTCGCCGGCGACGATCTCGCCGAGGTACATGCCCGTGACGAGGAGGCGGCACGCAGGGCCGTCGAGGCGGTGCGCGCGGCATATGCGATCGGAGACGCTGCGCCCGAGGAGCGGGGCGTCCTGCTCGAGGTCGTCGGCTGAGAGCACGCGCGCGGTCGAGGCGTCGGCGGTACCGTCGACGCGATGCCCGAGCTGCCCGAGGTCGAGACCGTGCGCCGCAACCTGGCCCCCGTGGTCGAGGGGGCCGTCCTCGCCGCGGTGGAGATCCTCGACGCGCGGCTCACGCGCCCCGTCGATCCGCATCTCGTGGCCGCGGAGCTCGGCGGCGAGCGCGTGCGCGAGCTCTCTCGGCGCGGCAAGTACCTCCTGTGGCGTCTCGGGAGCGGGCGCACGCTCGTCGTGCACCTCCGGATGACCGGCTCGTTCCGCAGCGCTCCGGCGGGGTCGCTGCCCGACGACGCCCACCGCCGAGCGCTTCTGCGCCTGGACACGGGGGCCGCGGTCGCCTACCGGGACGTGCGACGATTCGGCACGTGGCTCCTGCTCGAGCCCGGGGAGGAGGCGCGCTACCTCGACGCCCGACTCGGCCCGGAGCCCCTCGGCCCGCGGTTCACGACCTCGTCGCTGGCGGACGCCCTCCACGGTCGCCGCGCCCCGGTGAAGGCGGTGCTGCTCGACCAGCGGCGCGTGGCCGGGATCGGGAACATCTACGCGGACGAGGCGCTGTGGCGCGCGCGCATCCACCCGCTGCGCAGCGCCGTTTCGCTCAGCCGCATCCACGAGCGCGACCTGTACCACGCCCTGCGCGACGTGCTGACCGAGGCGATCGAGCGGCGCGGCAGCT
>CAZUVW010000141.1:0-7660 GCA_964623875.1 uncultured Gaiellales bacterium | reverse complement strand
GAACCACCTCGTCGGCTGGTCGGCGGATGCGCTGCTCGGCTTCTCGAGCTACGCGTGGCGCGTCAAGCACAACGTCGCCCACCACACGTACACCAACGTCGACGGCCTCGACGACGACATCACGCAGGTGCCGCTCGCCCGGTTCTCCCCGTCACAGCCCCCACGGCCCTGGTACCGCTACCAGCACCTCTACATCTGGCCGCTCTACCTGCTGATGGGGCTGCGCTGGCAGACGGTGGGAGACGTCACGGCGTTCGCACGGGGGCGCGTCGGTGAGAGCGCGCTGCGCCTCCCGCGCGGCTGGAACCTCACAGGGCTGGTCGTCGGCAAGGCGCTGTTCGTCGGCTGGGCGCTCGTGCTCCCGATGCTCGTCTACCCCTGGTGGCTGGTGCTCGTCGTCTACGCGGGCTTCGCGATGGTCACGAGCCTGATCATGGCGACGACGTTCCAGCTCGCGCACTGCGTCGAGGAGGCCTCGTTCGCCTCCCCGGACGAGCTCCGCCGCGAGAGGCGGGTGTGGGCGGTGCACGAGGTCGAGACCACCGTCGACTTCTGCCCGCGCAACCCCGTCCTCACCTGGGTGCTCGGCGGGCTGAACTTCCAGATCGAGCACCACCTCTTCCCGCGGGTGCCGCACACGCACTATCCGCGGATCGCGCGCATCGTCCGTCGCAACTGCGAGCGGCACGGCGTGCGCTACACCGCTCAGCCGTCCCTGCGGGCGGCTCTGCGCTCGCACGTCGTCCACCTGCGGACGATGGGACGACTCGGGCTGCCCGTCGAGATCGAGATGGGCTGACGTCCCGCTCGGCGCCGCACGCGCTGCGCGTCGAGCCCCACGACGAGAGGAGGGCGGCATCGCCGTCAAGGAAGAGAAGCTCGAGATGGAGGCCGAGATCACCGAGGCGCTGCGCAACCGCATGTTCCGCCTGCGGCTCGACAACGGGCACGAGATGATCGGGTACACCGCGGGGAAGATGAAGCGCTACCGCATCCGCATGCAGCCCGGCGATCGCGTACGCGTCGAGGTCTCCGCCTACGACCTCGATCGCGGTCGGATCGTGTACCGGCTTCGCTAGCCGGAGGGTGTGATGGGCGACCGAGTCGATGGAGTGCACGCAGAGCTCGCAGCGCTCCTGGCGCTGCACGAGCCGTCGCTCAGCGACGCGGAGCGATCGGAGCTGCTGCGCCTGGAGGCCCACGGCGAGTGGCGTCCGGGACGTCGCCCGACCCGGCCCGAGCCCAAGGTTCGCGCCTTCCTCGACCTGTTCGACCGGGCCGAGCAGGAAGAGCTCACCTACGGCAGCCTTCCGGACGGCTCCGTCGACCGGCTGCGGCGGGCGTTCCGCGAGGGCCTCACATCCGAGTAGAGCGCGGCCGGTGCGGTCACCCGACCGCGACGAGGGCGCGCTCGACGAGCGCCCCGAGCAGATCTCGCTTCCAGCCGGTCTGGGGATTGCCGAGCAGGCCGCCGAGCGGGTCGTCGGGGTCGAGCTCACGCGGCACGTTGGCGACGCCCGCCGCGACGAGTCGCGTCGTGTCGCCGTGTCGCGCGGCGGCGACCGCGACGAGCGGGAACGAGAACGCCTGCCGCTCGCCGGCGCGCTCGTACGCCGAGGCGTCCGGGGCGCCCGGCAGGCGGACCGCCGTGACGAGCTCGCCGGGAGCGAGCGCGTGGAGCGATCGATCGTCGGCCGTCGGACGGCGGTAGAGGTCGAGAAGCGGCAGCTCGCGCTCGCCGCTGGTCGAGCGCGCCACGACCGTCGCACCGCAGGCCGCGAGCGCGGGGGCGAGGTCGGACGGGTGGGCCGAGATGCAGTCCCCGGGCTCGAGGCCGTGCTTGCGGTGGTCACCGAGCTGCGCGTAGCAGGTCTCGCCGCCGCCGAGCCAGCAGGTGAGCTCGGGACTGCGGTAGTACCAGCAGCGCGTGTGCTGGCAGAGGTTCCCCCCGACGGTGCCGATCGCGCGCAGCAGCGGCGAGGCGGCAGACGAGGCGGCCGTCACGACCGCCGAGTAGCGGGCGAGTGCCGGTGAGGCCGCCAGGTCGGCCAGCGTCACGGCCGCGCCGAGCTCGAGCCCGTCGCCGTGGGCAGCGATCGTGTCGAGCCCGGCGTCCTGCAGGTCGACGAGCAGACGCGGCGCGCGGATGCCGCGGTCGAGCTGTCCCATCAGGTCGGTGCCCCCGGCGAGCGGCGCCGCGCCGTCCTCGGCGAGCAGCGTGAGCGCGTCGTCGATCGTCGCGGGGCGGGCGTACGCGGTCATCGCAGCGTCTCCAGCACGCGCGCGCGGGTGAGGGGCAGCGCGCGACAGCGGCGCCCGGTCGCATGGGCGAACGCGTTGGCGATCGCAGCCGCGGTCGGGATGATCGGCGGCTCCCCGAGGCCCTTGGCGCCGACGGTGGACATCGCGTCGTCGGGCACGTTCACGAACTCGACCACCATCTCCGGCACGTCGGCGATCGTGGGCACCTTGTAGTCGTCGAGCGTCGCGTTCACGGGGATGCCCGTGTGGGGGTCGATGACGAGCTCCTCGCTGAGCGCGAAGGCCATCCCCTGCAGGATCCCGCCCTCTGCCTGGCTGGAGGCGCCCAGTGGGTTCACGATGCGGCCCACGTCGTGGACGGCCACGATCCGCTCGACCCGCACCTCGCCGACTGCCGGGTCGACCGCGACCTGGGCGATCTGGCAGCCGAAGGTGTGGACGCGCCGGTCGTCGGGGTTCGGGCCGCGCGAGCCGGCGGCGTCGATCGTCGCGTTGCCGAGCTTCTCGGTCACCTCGACCACGTCGACGTCGAGCGCGCCGTCGCGCGAGCGGATCCGCCCGTCGGCGACGATCAGGTCGTCGGCGGCGATCTCGAGCACCTCGGCGGCGAGGCCGAGCAGCGTGCGTCGCACCTTCCCGGCTGCCGACCGCACCGCGGGCATCACGGCGGGGGTCGTCATCGAGCCGCCCGAGACGGGCCCGTAGAGGTTCGGGCCGGTGTCGCCGCCGGTGACCCGCACGTGATCGAGCGGCAGGCCGAGCTCCTCGGCGGCCACGATCTGCGCCGTCGTCAGGGTGCCCGTGCCGATGTCCTGGATCCCGGTCGTGACGAGGGCGTGGCCGTCCGCGTCGAGCCGCACCGTCGCGTGAGCGGGTGGGCCGCCGCCGCCCCACCAGATCTGGGTCGCGCAGCCCATCCCCCGCAGCAGTCCGTCGGGCTGCGCCTCACGGAGCGTGTCGCGCGCGTCCCACCCCGCGAGCTCGGCGGCGCGGTCGTAGCAGGCCAGCAGGTGCTTGCCCGAGTACGGGAGCCCGCTGCGCTGGTCGTGGTCGACGTGGTTGCGCCGCCGCAGCTCGAGCGGGTCGAGCGCGAGCGCGAGCGCGAGCTCGTCCACCGCCTGCTCCAGCACGGTCGTCCCTTCGGTCACGCCGGGAGCCCGGAACGCGTTCTGCGCGCGCAGGTTCGTCTTCAGCGGGAAGAGCATCGCGCGGACGCTCTCGACCGCGTAGAGGGTGAGCGCCGGCTCGTTCACCGGGAACGTGATCCCTCCCTGCCCCATCGCGACGAGGGCGGCGCACTCGACGGCGACGAGCGTCCCGTCGCGGCGTGCCCCGAGCTTGACCGTCTGGCGCGTCCACGCGCGGCGCCCACCGTCGAGCTGCTCGGCGTGCCGGTCGTTGACGAGGCGCACCGGCCGCCCCGTGGCGCGCGCGAGCTCGGCGGCGAGGATCGCCTCCGACCCGGCGCCCTGCTTGGCGCCGAAGCCGCCGCCGAAGAAGCGCGTGAGCACGCGCACCTGCTCCTTCTCGAGCCCGAAGCGGCGTGCGAGCTCGGCGCGTGCGTCGAACATCCCCTGGGTGGACACCCAGGCGGTGAGCTCGCCGCCTTCCCAGCGCGCAACGGCCGCATGCGGCTCGAGCGGCGTCTGCACGTGCGCCGGCGTCTCGAGCTCGACCTCGACCACGGCGTCGGCGGTCGCCCAGGCGGCATCGACGTCCCCACGGGCTGCCTCGGCGGGCTCCTGCGTGAAGCGCTGCTCGTGGAGCGCGTCCTCCGGCTCGACGACGTGCGGCAGCGGCTCGAACACGGGGGCGAGCGCTGCGAGCGCAGCGGCGGCCTGCGCCGGTGTGTCGGCCGCGACGACCGCGACGGGCGCGCCGACGTAGGCGGGCTCCGCCGTGAGCAGCGGCCTGCCGCCGAAGCCGACCTCGCTGTCGGGGCCGAGCGCTGCTCGCACGCCGGGCAGCGTCAGGGCGGCGTCGAGGTCGAGCGCCGTCACCCGACCGTGCGCGACCGGGGAGCGCAGCACGTGCGCGTGGAGCATCCCGGCGAGCTGGACGTCGACCGTGTACTCGGCGGCGCCGCTCGCGCGCAGCAGCCCGTCTCCGCGCGGCGCGGGATGCCCGACATGTCGGAGCTCCGCCCCGGCGGGCCAGGGCTCGGTCGGGTCGTCCTCGTCCACGAGCACGAACACGTCCTCGTAGCGGCCCTCCATCTCGCGCTGGGTGCGGACGAAGCGCGCCATCAGCCGGAGGCGCGGAGGATCGCGCGCTCGATCTTCGGGTACGCCCCGCAGCGACAGAGGTTGCCCGCCATCGCCGTGCGGATCTCCGCGGGTGACGGCCGCGGCACCGCTGCGAGCAGCGCAGTCGCGGTCACGATCTGGCCGGGGGTGCAGTAGCCGCACTGCAGCGCGTCCTCGGCCACGAACGCCTCCTGCAGCGGCGTCGGCCCCTCGCGCGAGAGGCCCTCGATCGTGACGATCGCGCGTCCCTCCACCTGTGCCGCCAGCAGCAGGCAGGACGCGACGGGGCGTCCGTCGAGCAGCACCGCGCAGGCACCGCACGCACCCTCGCCGCACCCGACCTTCGTCCCGGTCAGCCCGAGGTCGTCACGCAGCACGTCGACGAGACGGCGGCTCGGCGCGACCCCCACGTCGTGCCGCTCACCGTTGACCTCGAGCGAGAGACGCATCCGCCCGAGCCTAGCGATGCGTCGAAGGCCTGTGCCGGTGGCGGCAGCCAGGGCGCCGGCAGCGGCACCCCCGCCACCGGCCCGCGACCTCGTGGACACCGCATCGACACGTCGGCGGCGCGCATCATGGCGCCGTGGAAGGCAGCCTCGATCCCGCAGTCGAGCTCCACGTCGCGCGGATGGTGGACGCCCTCGCTCGGGAGTTCGCCGGGCGTGTCGAGCGAGCGGAGGTCGAGCGGCTGATGCACGACTCGGTCGCTCGCCTGCGCCGGGAGGGACGACTCGAGACGTTCTTGCCGGTGCTCGGCTACCGCTTCACGCGCGAGCGGCTCCAGGCGCTCACGCGCGGCGACGGCGGCGCGAGCGAGGCCAGGTGGACGATCGTCTTCGTCGGTCGCAGCGACGGCGGCCGCAGCCAGCTGGCCGCAGCGCTCACCGCGCAGCTCATGCCCGGGCCGGTGAACGTGCACTCGGCAGGGATCGACGCGGGCGCCGACCTGGATCCTGCCGTTCGGGAGGTCCTGCAGGAGATGGGCGTCGACAACACGGAGCTCTTCGCGAAGCCGTTGACGGACGAGGTCCTGGCGGGTGCCGACGTCGTCGTCACGCTCGCCCGCAGCCTGGGCAAGGTCGCGATCCCCGACGGGGTGCGGCACGAGGACTGGCGAATCGGCGACCCGATCGGTGCGGACGTGCGCGAGGTGCGCCGCATCCGCGACGACCTCGAGCGACGGGTGCGCGATCTCTGCGAGATGCTCGAGGCAGAGCAGGCGCACGCCACGGTCGCGGCCGAGGCGCCGTAGTCGGCGCGGCTCCGGACGTCGCCTGTCACGCGGGAGCGGCCGCTGTCGCCACGCCGCTCGCGTCGGCGCTACGGGCGTCCTCGCTCTCGCGCCGGAACACCAGCACCACGACCGCGACCCCGACGAGCGCGACGAGCGCGCCGACGCCGAACGCCGCCTGGAGCCCGCCGTTCAGCGCGACCGACGCCGGAGCGCCCGCCCGCTCGGCTGCATCCGCATGCGCAGTGGCGATCGACGAGAGCAGCGCGAGCCCGAGCCCGGCACCGACGCTCTGCGACGTGCCGACGAGCCCCGAGCCGAGCCCGGCGTCACGCGCGTCGACCCCGCTGAGCACCGCGGCGTTGACCGAGACGAACGAGAACGCCATCCCGATCGCGACGACGACGAAGCCGGGCAGGAGGTCGCGCAGGTAGGAGCCGTCCATGGGCGCGCGGCTGAACGACCCGAGCCCGACCGCGAGCAGAGCCAGCCCGGTCGCGAGCACCGGCTTCGGCCCGAGCCGGGAGACGAGCCGCGAGGCGAGCGCGGAGCACAGGGTCGTCGTGGCGGCGATCGTGACGTAGGCGAGCCCCGCGCGCAGCGGCGAGAGCCCCAGCACCTGCTGCAGGTAGAGCGTCAGCAGCAGCAACATCGGCGCGACGGCCGCGGTCACGAGCATCGCGCCCACGTTGGCCGCGCGCACGGCGGGTCGCCGGAGGATCGAGAGCCGCACCAGGGGGTCGTCGCTGCGGAGCTCGACGAGGACGAAGGCGCCCAGCACCGCCAGCGACAGCGCTGCGGAGCCGAGCGTCGCCGTCGACGTCCAGCCGATGGTGGCTGCGCGCGACACGGTGACCACGGCGGACGACAGCCCTGCGGTGACCAGCACGGCGCCGAGCGCGTCGAAGCGTCGGCCGCTGCCGTCACGGCTCTCGTCCAGCAGCAGCGGCGCCAGGGCGATCGCTCCGACGACGACCGGCAGGTTGACGACGAACGCCCACTCCCAGCCGACGCTGCCGGCCAGCATGCCGCCGAGCAGCAGGCCGGCGACGCCGCCGAGACCGCCGGCTGCGCTCCACGCCCCGAGCGCGACCGTGCGCTCGCGGCCTTCGGGGAACGTCGCGGCGAGCAGCGAGAGGGCTGCCGGGGTCACGATCGCCGCGCCGACGCCCTGGAGGCCACGCGCGCCGATCAGGGCAGCCTCGCCCCAGGCGAGCCCGGCGCCGAGCGAGCCGAGCCCGAACACGGCGAGGCCGACCATCAGCATCCGTCGGCGGCCGAGCAGATCCGCCGCGCGCCCACCCAGGAGCACGAAGCCGCCGAGCGCCACGGCGTACGCGCTCGCCACCCATTTGAGGTTCGCCTGCGAGACGTCGAGGTCGTCCTGGATCGACGGCAGCGAGAGGTTCACGCTCGCCAGGTCGAGCGAGATCGCGAGCTGGGTGACGCACAGCAGCGCCAGCGCCCACGTCCTGCTCGTCTCTCTCCCGGCCATCGCGGAACCACCTGTCGGTCGTCATCTGCTGTCCTGCGATGACGCTAGGAGGGGGGTGCCGCGGCGGCTCTCCGGCAGGCCGTAGGACGCGGTGCGGCAGACCGCACCGTTCGCCACGACGAGGCCGGCAGGGCGGTCGACGCCTACGTCGGGCGGAAGGCGGTCGCCGCGAGGTCGCGCTCGTCGTGCTCGATCGCGTGCACGAGCCGAGCGGCGACCGCGGCCGGGTCGAGCCCGGTCGGGAGCCGCGGGGTCGCCCCGTGCAGCGGTCGCTGCGCGAGCCCGGTCTCGGTGTGCGGTGGCCGTGCGTCGATCACGGACACGCCGCGGGAGCGCACCTCTCGGGCGAGGGCGCGAAAGCCGGCCGAGACACCAGCCTTCGCGGCGGAGTAGTCCACCGTGATCCCGCCCATATCCGTGCCCTCG
>CAZUVW010000140.1:0-7974 GCA_964623875.1 uncultured Gaiellales bacterium | reverse complement strand
GGATCCCGCCGATCTTGGCGGCGAGCTTCGCCGGCCCCTTCGGGAACAGCTGGTACAGCTCCTTGATCGCCACGCCCGACTCCTTGCCGAGCGAGCGGATCGAGGGCGCCTGCCCCGTGGACAGGTACGTGTCGCGCATGAACCGGACGACGAGCCAGTGGCGGTCGGTGAGCTCGGCGATGCCGTTCTCGGCGGCGATCGCCCGCGCCACGTCGTCGTTCCAGTCCTCGGTGTGCACGAGGAACCCCTCGGGATCGATCTCGACGGAGGACCCTGCAAGCACGGCAGTTGCCATCGGTGCTCCTTCCTAGGCGTGTCCGCCGACGCGCTGCTTCTTGCCGGCGGTGCTCATCGTCGTCGGGATGCCGGGGATCTCCCGGCCGGGCAGGAGGACGTGCCAGTAGACCCACTCGAACATCAGCTTGCCGAGGTGGTTGAGCCGTGACTCCTTCAGCAGCGGCAGCGGCCCGGCGGCGGTCGGGAACCGACCCGGGAGCGGCTCCGTCTCGTAGTTGAAGTCGATCAGGAGCGCCTTGCCGAAGCCGGTCTCGATGAAGCAGTTCGCGTGGCCGTCGTACTCCCCCTCGAGCTCACGGCCGGCCAGGTGGCGGAGCACGTTCTCGGTCAGCACCTCGCCCTCGAAGTGCGTCACCGAGCCCGCCTTCGAGGTCGGGAGCGACGTCGCGTCCCCGAGCGCGAACACGTTCGGCTTGGCCTCGCTCTGGAGCGTGCGCAGGTCCGTCGGGACGAAGTCGAGATCCGCGCCGAGCCCTGGCGAGCGGCCGACGAACTCCGCGCCGGCGTGCAGGGGGATCGTCACGAGGAGGTCGAACGGCACCTCGCGCTCGTCGTAGGAGACGAGCCGCCCCGCCTCGCCGTCCACCTGGCCGGTGGCGAACTCCGTCTCGAGGGCGATGCCCTTCTCGGCCAGCATGCTCCCGAGCCGCTCCGAGGCGACGGGCTTGGTGAACGCGCCGTCGAGCGGCGTCACGTACGTGAGCTCGGTCTTCTCGCGCAGCCCCCGCTCGCGCAGGTGCCAGTCGGCGAGGAAGGCGAACTCGAGCGGCGCCACCGGGCACTTGATCGGCATGTCCACGACGTTGACGACGAGTCGTCCGCCCTCGAAGCGCTGCAGCGCAGCGCCGAGCGCCTCGGCTCCCTCGACGTCGTAGAAGCTGAACACCTTCTCGTTCCAGCCGGGGCCGGTCATCCCCTCCGTCTCCTCGGGCTGCAGCCGGACGCCGCTGGCCACCACGAGCACGTCGTAGCCGAGCGTCGTGCCGTCCTCCAGGTGCACCTCGTCGGCCTCGAGGTCGACGCCGTGCACCGGGGACTCGCGGAACGCGATCCCGTCGCGCAGCTGGCGGCGGCGGGGCCGGACGATGCCTTCGGTATGGGCCATGCCGAAGGGGACGAAGATCAGACCCGGCTGGTACACGTGCCGGTCGTCGCGGTCGACGACCGTGATCGTCGCCTCGTCCTCGTCGAGCGCGCGGCGCAGCCTGTTGGCCACCAGCGTGCCGCCGGTGCCCCCGCCGAGGATCACGATCCGATGCATCTCACCACCTCCATGCGAAGTATGGTGACGACGGCCCGGGGCGCGTCGAAAGCGGGCGCACGCGGACGCGTCTGCGGGCTTCCACGGACGGTCCTCGGTGCGTCTCCCGACGACGCTACACCGTGCTCGACCGCCGAGCTCTGCGGCTACGCTCACGGCATGGACGTGACGGAGCAGACGTTCGACGACGCGGTCGTCGCGCGCTCGCACGAGATCCCCGTCGTCGTGGACTTCTGGGCCTCGTGGTGCGGCCCCTGTCTCTCGCTCGGCCCCGTGCTCGAGCGCGAGGTCGAGGCGCGCGAGGGCGCGGTGGAGCTCGTCAAGGTGGACGTCGACGCGAACCCCGCGCTCGCGCAGCGCTTCGGCATCAGCGGCATCCCGGCGGTCAAGGCGTTCCGCGAGGGACGGGTCGCCGACGAGTTCGTCGGCGCGCTCTCCCCCGCCGCTGTGGCCGCGTTCCTCGATCGTCTCACCGCGCCTCCCCGGGCGGATGCGCTGGTGGAGGAGCTCCGAGCGGCCGGCGAGCTGCCCGAGGTCGTCGCGGCGCTCGACGAGGGAGACGTCGAGCAGGCGCTCGAGCTGATCCTCGCCGACGTCCCCGCGGCGCCACCCGAGCAGCGCGAGCGGCTCCGTGACGTCGCGGTCGCGCTCTTCGAACGGCTCGGCCAGGACGACCCGACGACGGTCTCCTTCCGCCGCCGTCTCGCGTCGGCGCTGTACTGACGCCGCGCGCGTGGCGACGGCGGTCGGCTGGCGCTCCGGCATGGAGCGACCACTCGAGACGGCGCCCGTCAGCGTGCGCCGGAAGGCTGCGCTCGCATGCGCGCGATCCACTCACGCGTGCGATCGAGATAGGCCGTCGCCGCAGCGGCGCCGCTGCGCCCCCACGCCCCCCGGTAGGAGAGGTACCCGGGCAGGTCGGCCGCCGGCTCGATCTGGGTCCCCTCGTGCCATTCGTTGTAGCTCGTGATCGTGACGACGTCGGGTCGGGCGCGGGTCGCGGAGCGCCAGAGGGCGTCGTAGCGCTTCCCGCCTCGCCGACTGGCGACCTCCGAGACGGGCGTGGCACGACGGCCGTGGAAGCCCGGTCCGACGGACGGCGCGCAGACGAGCCCGAGCCTCCGCGCCGCGGCACACACCCGCGCGAACGAGCGCCCGTCGTGGACGAGCACGTCGTAGGAGTAGAGCCCGTCGAAGCCGGCCCGAGCCGCCCTCCCGGGGAGCCAGGTGTGAGCGAAGACGCGCACGTCGTCGAGCTCGCGCAGCGCCTCGCTCCAGTCGGTGTCGGGCACGATCGTCGAGTCGTAGACGTAGAAGTCGCGGAACCCGTCGGCGGCGAGCCGCCGCACGGCGTCGACCGTGGCCGTGGCCGTGCGGCCCGGCCACGGCTCGACGTGCACGCCGACCCCGAGCCCGGCGGCGCGGGCGAGCTCGGCGGTCGGCCGGAGGCGACCGTCCTCCACCGACCCCGGTCCCCACCACGACAGCACCACCGTGTCGATGCCGGCCGCGGCGATCTCGCGCATCTGCGCCCGCACGATCGCGGGGTCGCCGGACGAGTACGCGCCGCGCGCCGGGTAGAAGCTCGACGCGATCGTGATCGGTGGCGCCGAGCCGGCCTGATCCCAGTGCTGCCAGGCGCCGTCGCTGGCTGGCGTGCCCCACCACGTGTAGTAGAAGATCGCCACCTCCGGGCCCTCCGCCGTCGGGCGCGCGTCGACGGCGCCCACGGCGATGGCCGCGAGCCCGACGATCGCCGCCGCGAGTGCGATCCGTCCCATGCGCGCGCCGATCCTACCCCGCCGCCCCGCGGTGATCCGAACGCGGCGACCGTCCGTATCACCCACGTTCGACAAAATCTCTACAGGAGGGCTCTTGCTCATGAAAACTCGCTCGAGGCTCATGCTCGGCGCTCTGGTCGCGATCGTATTCGCGGCCATCGCCCCGAATGCCTTCGCTGCGGCGAAGGTGCGCGTGCTGCACGGCGCACCCGACGTCCCGGCTGTCACGGTGTACGTCAACGGCAACGCCGCCGTCCCCTCGCTCGACCCGCTGGCGGCGACGGACTACCTCGACCTCCCTGCGGGCACGTACAAGGTGCAGGTCGCGCTCGCCGGCCGTCCCGTCTCGGAGGCCGTGCTCAGCGCGGACATCACCGTCGAGGACGGCAAGCGCTACACCGGCTACGCCACCGGGCTGCTCGCCGATGGCTCCGTCAAGCTCGGCGTCGCGGACGACGTCTGGCGCGCGCCGTTCGGGTCGTCGTCGGTGCGCGTGTGGCACAACTCGCCCGACGCCCCCGCGGTGGACGTGCTCGTCAACGGCAACCGCGTGCTCAGCAACGTCCCCTACGAGGCGCGGTCGGAGTACCTCCAGCTGCCCGCCGGGACGTACAAGGTGCAGGTCAACGTGGCCGGAACGAGCACCGCGGTGTTCGAAGGCGACGTGACCACGCAGCCCGGCGAGTCGTACACCGCGATCGCGCAGGGCTCCGTGACGGGCAAGGGCGAGGCGTTCCGCGTGCAGGTGCTGAAGGACGCCACCTCGGGCTCGCTCGTTCGCGTCCTCCACGCCTCGCCGAACGTCCCTGCAGTCAGCGTGTTCGTGAACGGTCAGCGGGCCGTCGCGCGGCTCGGCGCGCTCAAGGCGACCGGCTACCTGCCGCTCGATCCGGGCACGTACGACATCGCGGTGGCGCTCGCCGGACAGCCGCTGTCGAAGGCCGTCCTGAAGACCAAGCTGACGGTCGCCGACAAGACCCGCTACACGGCGCTCGCCCGTGGTCTGCTCAAGGGCAAGGGCGCTCGCAAGCTCGAGCTCGCGGCGCAGCGTGACATCACGTCCGCTCCGGCCGGGCAGTCGGCGCTGCGGGTGTGGCACCTCTCGCCCGACGCCCCCCGCGTCGACGTGTGGGTGAACGGCAAGAAGGCGGTCTCTCGCCTCGCCTACAAGCGGGCGACGCCGTACCTGACCCTCTCCCCCGGCACGTACGACGTCGAGGTGCGGGTCGCAGGCACGACGACGGCCGTCTTCAAGGGCAAGGTCACGACTGCCGCCGGCAAGGCGTACTCCGCGACGGCGCTGGGCTCGGTGGCGAAGAACGGGTTGCCGTTCCGGGTCTCCGTCCTGGCGGATGCCTAGCGCGACGACCCTCATGCGCACGGGAGGAGCGGCCCCTCGGGGCCGCTCCTCCGCGTCCGCGGGCCGGAGGTTCCCGCCCGTGAACGCGAGTACGATGGAAGGCGTGACAGCTGGTGCGCAGACGGACGATCGCGCTGACGTCGACGCTCGGCTGGTCGCTCGCGTCGGCGAGGGGGACGCGGAGGCGCTGCGTCTGCTGTACGAGCGCTACGGACGCCTCGTGTACGCGTTCGCGCACCGGTTCACGAACGACCCCACGCTCTCGGAGGAGGCGACGCAGGACACCTTCGTGGCCCTCTGGCGCAAGGCGTCGTCGTTCGACCCCACCCGGGCGAAGCTCTCGACGTGGCTCTTCGTCGTCGCGCGCAACCGGGCGATCGAGCTGGGACGCCAGAAGTCGCGCCGCCCCGAGCTCCGCGACGAGCTCGAGCCGGCAGGCTCCGCACCCGACCCGTCCGATCTCGTGGGCGAGTCCGACCAGTCGCAGCGCCTGGCCGAGGCGATGGCCGAGCTGCCCGACGAGCAGCTCGAGGTGCTCCGGCTCTCGTACTTCGACGGGCTCTCGCACTCGGAGATCGCCGAGCTGATCGGAATCCCGCTCGGGACCGTAAAAGGAAGGATGAGGCTCGCGCTCGAACGGATGCGGAGCCTCGTGGACGGATACGACCTCGACCCCGGAACCGCATGACCACCTTCGATCCCGACGACACCCGCGACGCCGACACGCTCGAGCGGCTGGAGACGCTGCTGCCACGGGTCGCCCCGCCCGCGGACCTCTTCGACCGCATCCTCGACGAGGTGCGGCCCGAGGCGCGCGTCGTGCCGCTCAGGCCCAGCCGTGCCGCACGGACGCGTCGCTGGGTCGCCGGCGGAGCGGTCGCGGCGGCCGCCGTCGTGGCGCTCGCGATCGGCATCTCGCTCACCGGCGACGACGGGCTCGGCGAGCCGGACGCCCGCGCGGCGATCTCGTCGCCCACCGACCCATCGGTGACCGGCGAGGCGGAGCTCTACGCCGAGGCGGGCACGGTGAGGGTCTCGCTCGCCTCGGTCCCGGCTGCGCCGAGCGGCCACCACTACGAGGTCTGGGTGCTCCCCGAAGGCTCCGACGCGATGATCTCGATCGGCACGTTCGACCCGTCTGCGACGGAGGACGTCGAGCTCGAGCTCCCGCTCCCGGGTGCGGGAGCGTACGCCGCCGTCGACGTCTCGGTGGAGGAGGACGAGGGCCCAGCCGCCCACAGCGACACGAGCTGGGGCAGCGGCGCCTTCGCGTGAGGCCGACCCGGCCCCTCAGGTGCCAGGCGTCCGCACCCGGAGGCCGAGCAGCTCGGGGAGCGCACGTGCCCAGGCGCGGATCGCGTCCCAGTCGCGGATGTCCGACCGCTCCATCCGACTGAGCGGGAAGCGCAGGTCTCTCGGCTCGAGCGAGCCGCCGAAGACGCGGATCGTCTTCGGATCGACCTCGGGCACGGCCTGGAGCGCCTTCTCCAGGCTGCGCGCGGCGTCGTCGAACTCGTGCGGGTCCTCGTGCAGCGGGCCGAGCGCGAACACCGCGACCGGGAGTCTCGTGAGATCGGCGCGACGCTCGACGAAGAGCCGCCGTGCGCCCTTCGTGAGCCGCCCGACGTAGACCGGCGCGCCCACGACGACCGCATCGACGTCCTCCAGGGTGCCGACGTCGTCGACCCGCTCCACGTGGACGTCGAACCCCTCGCCGCGCAACGTGTCGGCGACGGTCTGGGCGACCTGCCCGGTGGAGCCGTGCTTCGTGTCGAACGCTACGAGCACGCGCGGCATGAGCGCCTCCTCCCCTCGCGTCTCCTCCATGCAAGCACGCTCGCCCCACGACGCCATCGTGGGAATCCCGTAGCTGGCAGCCGCCGCTACTCGCCGGCGTCGGGAGACGCCGCTCGCCCAGGGGTCAGGACCTGCGCCCGTGCGGCCGCGAGGAGCTCGCCCAGCAGGGCGCGGACGTCGGCCGGGTCGTCGAGCACGTGCTGGTGGCGGGCGGGCCCGATCGTCCGCCCGCCGCCGACGTGGAGGCTGACGGCGCCTTCCGGCATCGCTGCGAACATGTCCTGGTCGGTGCGGTCGTCACCGATCGCGAGCGCGACGTGTCGGCGTTGGAGTGGCTGCTCGAAGACCCGGCCGACGTACAGCCCCTTGTTCACGCCCCGGGCTCTCACCTCGACGACACGCCGGCCGCTGATCACCTCCGCCGGCAGACCGGTCAGGGCCTGATCGAGCTGCGACAGGAGCTCGTTCGACCGCCAGGCGCCGTACTCCGGCTCGGCCTGCCGGAAGTGCCACGCCACCCCGGCCGGCTTGCGCTCGACGAACGTGCCGGGAACCTCGTCCGTCGCCACGCGCAGCATCCGCGTGATGCGGGGCAGCCAGAGCAGGTCGACCTCGAGGAGCGGCGTCCTCGCGCCTCCCGGCGGGCGGGCGACGTAGCCGTGCTCCGCGCACAGCCAGATCGGCAGCCCGCCGAACCACCGCTCGACGGTCGCCCGGTCGCGCCCGCTGACGACGTGCACCTGCGTGCGCTCGAGCCCGGCGAGGTCGCGGAGCAGCGTGAGGATCTCCGGGGTCGGCGCCGCGAGCTCGGGGTGCTCGACGATCTCGTGCAGGGTGCCGTCGTAGTCGAGGAGCAGCGTCCGCTGCCGTGCGCGCGCGAAGCGCTCGACGAGCCGCGCCCGGGTCGTCGAGACGAGGCGCGTCACCGCCGGTTCTCGACGCCGCCTGCGTGCGCTCGCGTCGAGCTGCTGCAGGAACGTGGCCGCCCAGCGCCGCGTGTCCAGCCCGGCGACCCGCGTCGCCATCGACTCGAGCCGTCGTCGCCGTTCGGGCGGGGGCAGCGCGACCGCCTCCTCCAGCCGCGTGGCGATCCCCCCCACGTCCCAGGGGTTCACGAGGATCGCGCCCGGCAGCACGCGCGCCGCGCCTGCGAACTCGCTCAGCAGCAGCGCGCCGTTCCAGCGACGTGGCGGACCGGCGACCGACTGGCAGTAGGCGAACTCCTGCGCGACGAGGTTCATCCCGTCCCGCAGCGACGTGACGAGCAGCACGTCGGCGCGTCGGTAGAGGGCGACGAGCTCTGCGTGCGAGATCGAGCGGTGGAGGTACTCGACGGGGGTGATCCCCGGCTGCCCGAACCGCCCGTTGATGCCCGACACGAGCAGCTCGATCTCGTCCCGCTGCGCCTGGTATTCGGGGCTCTCGAGGCGGGACGGCACGAGCACCTGCAGCATCGTGGTGGTGGCCGCCCGTGCGGG
>CAZUVW010000139.1:2515-7977 GCA_964623875.1 uncultured Gaiellales bacterium | reverse complement strand
CCACGAGCTCCTCCGGCTCCACCAGCCGCCCGTCCTCGTGCTTGGCGACGAGCTTCAGGCCGATGCGGCCCCGCTCCTTGTCGACCTCCTGCACGATCACGTCGAGCACGTCGCCGCGAGCGATCACGTCCTCGATGTGCGCGACCCGACCGGGGCCGACGTTCGAGACGTGGAGCAGGCCGTCGGTGCCCTTCTTCAGCTCCACGAACGCGCCGAAGTCGGTCGTCTTGACGACCTTGCCGGTGTACGTGTCCCCGACCTCGGGCTCCTTCGTCATCGCCGCGATCGCGGAGATGCACGCGTCGGCGTTCGTCCCCTCGGTGGCGTAGACGAGGATCGTGCCGTCCTCCTCGATGTCGATCTGGACGTCGTAGTCCGCCTCCAGCGAGCGGATCGTCTCGCCGCCCTTGCCGATCACCATCCCGATGAAGTCCGGGTTGATCTGGATCGACGAGATCCGCGGCGCGTGCGCTGCGAGCTGCTCTCGAGGCACGTTGATCGTCTCCGCCATCTTGTCGAGGATGAAGGCCCGCGCCCGCTTCGCCTGCTCGAGCGCGCTGCGCATGATCTCCTGCGTGACGCCGGTGATCTTGATGTCCATCTGGAGCGCGGTGATGCCCTCCGGCGTGCCGGCCACCTTGAAGTCCATGTCACCGAGGTGGTCCTCGGCGCCCTGGATGTCCGTGAGGATGACGTAGTCGTCGCCCTCCTTCACCAGCCCCATCGCGATCCCGGAGACAGGAGCCGCGATCGGCACGCCCGCGTCCATCAGCGACATCGTCGAGCCGCAGACCGAGCCCATCGACGACGAGCCGTTCGACTCGAGCGTCTCCGAGACGAGACGGATCGTGTACGGGAACTCCTCGACCGACGGGATCACGGCCTCGAGCGCGCGCTGCGCGAGCGCCCCGTGACCGATGTCACGCCGCTTCGGGCCGCGCATGAAGCCCGTCTCGCCCACCGAGTAGGGCGGGAAGTTGTAGTGGTGCAGGTACCGGCGCTCCGACTCGGTCGACAGGTCGTCGATGCGCTGCTGCTCCTTCTGCGTGCCGAGCGTGCAGAGCGTGAGGATCTGCGTCTGGCCGCGCGTGAACAGGCCCGACCCGTGCGTGCGCGGGGAGACACCGACCTCGGTCGTGATCGGCCGGATCTCCTCCGTCCCGCGGCCGTCCGGCCGCCGCTTCTCGACCGCGATCTTCTTGCGGACGAGGTCCTTGTAGACGGCGTCGGCCGCCTTCTTGAGGTACCCGCGGGTGACGGCGTCCTTCGCACCGTCCTCGCCACCGCCCGGGAAGGGCAGCGACGCGTCGTCCTGCACCTTGCCGAGGAGCATGGCGCGCTTGCGCGACTTCAGCTCCTTGGAGTCGCCCTCGGCGTCGGTGAGCGCCCGCAGGTCGCCTTCGAACTGCTCGCGGACGACGCTCTCCACCGCGGCGAGCCGCTGCTTCTCGAGCAGCATCTGCAGGCCGTTGCGGAGCTGGAGCTCGCGGACGACGTCGCTCTCGGTCGAGTCGAGCCCGATCGGCGGGGCGAGCTCACCCAGCAGCTCGTCGACGATCGCGCCGGCCTCGCGGAGCCCGACCGACTGGATTCGCTCCCAGACCGCATGGCCGTGAGCCGCCTCGAGCTCGGCGTTCAGCTCGACGTCGATCCACTTCGGCTTGCCGACCTGGCCGGCGAGGTCCTCGATGGCGTCCACGATCCGGACGATCTCGGCGTGGGCCAGCGCGAACGCCTCCAGCATCGTCTCCTCGGGCACCTGGTCGGCGCCCGCCTCGATCATCGTCAGGGCCTCGCGCGTGCCCACGACGATCAGGTCGAGGAGCGACCCCTCGTCCAGCTCCTGGAACGTCGGGTTCACGGCGAGCTCGCCGTCGATCAACCCGATGCGGACGGCCCCGACCGGGCCGAGGAACGGCAGCGGCGAGACGGCGAGCGCCGCCGAGGCGCCGTTGATCGCGAGGATGTCGTGCGGCACGACCATGTCGGCCGAGAGGACGGTGCAGATCACCTGCACCTCGTTCTTGAAGCCCTTCGGCCACAGCGGCCGAATCGGACGGTCGATCATGCGCGCGGTCAGCGTGGCGCGCTCGGTGGCGCGTCCCTCGCGCTTGAAGAACCCGCCCGGGATCTTGCCGGCGGCGTACATCCGCTCCTCGACGTCCACCGTCAGCGGGAAGAAGTCCGCGTCCGGCCGCGAGTCCGTGCGCCCCACCGCGGTCGCGAGGATCATCGTGTCGCCGCTGCGGACGACGACGGCGCCGTCGGCCTGCTTGGCGAGCTTGCCCGTCTCGAAGGTGATCTCCCGACCACCGATCTCGACGGACACCGAGGCGAGACGCCCGGTGTCGATCGTGCTCATCTGTGTTGTCCCTTCACTCTTCCGATGTGGCGGAAGGTGGAGGTTTGAGCCAGCCTCGCAGCACGGCGTGCGCGGGGCTCGATCAAACGTCCACCTCCCGTCCCTGCCTGGGCGCGGCCTCGCCTAGCGGCGCAGGCCGAGCTCCTTGATGAGGGCGCGGTAGCCCTCGAGATCCCTTCGCTGGAGGTAGTCGAGGAAGCGCCGGCGGCGTCCCACGAGCTTGAGCAGGCCCCGACGGGAGTAGTGATCTTTCGGGTGCGTCCTCAGGTGCTCGGTGAGGTCGTTGATGCGCTTCGTGAGCATCGCGATCTGGACTTCGGTCGAGCCCGTGTCCTGGGCGCTCTGCCCGTGCTTCTCGATCAGCTCCTGCTTCGCTTCCTTGGTGAGAGCCATGCGTCTCCTCTCGTGAGTCGTCTCCGCAGTCCCCGCACGGCGTGAAGGAAGGACACGGCCGGCCGAGAGTGCGGTCGGGGGCAAGCGTAGCAGTCGCTACCGCGCTTGTGACACGTTGTCACAAGCCCTTCGAAGCGTCGCTGCGCACACACCTGGCCGGCCACGGCGCCGGAACGCAGCCGCGCCCCCACCGTGACGGCGGGGAGCCGCCGCCGATCGCTCGCTCACTGTCCGGACGAGGTGGGCCGCGCCCGGACCGCTCCGCGGACGCCGGCGGCCGAACGGCATCATCGGGACGTGGCTCCACCGCTGCGCCTCCTGCGGCTCGGCAACCCGATCGTGCGCGCGGTTCTCGGGTCGCCCGCACACGCCCTGCTGAGCGGTAGCCTGGTCCTGCTCGAGTACGTGGGTCGGAGGTCGGGCACCCGGTACCGCATCCCGGTGATGAGCGCCGAGACGGACGACGGCGGCATCGTCGTGCTCGCGGTCGCGCCGGCGCGAAAGCAGTGGTGGCGCACGTTCCGCCCTTCCGCCCGCGCGACGCTGGTCGTCCGGCGTGAGCCGCGCGACGTCGAGGGGCGGCTGCTGACGGAGCCTCTCGCACGCCGCACGGCGCTGCGGGCGTACCTGGGGCGCTTCCCCCGCGCGGCGAAGGCTCTCGGGCTGTCCGCCCACCCGACGGACGAGCAGCTCGACGCTGCCGACGCGGCCGTCGTCGTGTTCACGCCGGTCGCCGGTGGGGCCTGATCACGATGCGCCTCTACACCGACCTCGCGTCGTGGTTCCCCCTCCTCACCGCACCGGCCGAGTACGCGGTCGAGGCTGCGCGCTACGAGGCGCTCGCGCTCGACGCCTGCCCGGAGGCGGCGACCCTGCTCGAGCTCGGCTCGGGCGGTGGCAACAACGCCTCGCACCTGAAGCGGCGATTCGCCTGCACCCTGACGGATCTCTCACCCGCGATGCTCGAGGTGAGCCGGGCGCTCAACCCGGAGTGCGAGCACGTGGTCGGGGACATGCGCTCGTTGCGCCTCGGACGCCAGTTCGACGTCGTCCTCGTCCACGACGCGGTCTCGTACCTCACCAGCGAGGTCGAGCTGCGAGCCTGCATCCACACCGCGGCGGCGCACGTGCGGGCCGGTGGCGTCGTCCTGCTGGTGCCGGACTGCACCGCTGAGTCCTTCGCCGCCGGCGTCAGCGCAGGTGGCCACGACGCGGAGGACGGCCGCGGGCTCCGGTACCTGGAGTGGTCGCACGCGCCCGAGCCGGGGAGCACCGCCTACGGCGTCGACTTCGTGGTCGTCCTGAGGCATGCGGACGGTCGGACGGAGGTCGTCGCCGAACGCCACGTCTGCGGGATCTTCCCCGAGGCGACCTGGTTGAGGTTGCTCGACGCGGAAGGGCTCGACGCCGCGCTCCACCGCGGTGACCCGGACGACGAGGACGCACCTCAGGACGTGATCGTCGGCGTCAGACGGGCCTGACGGCGGCGCGCGTCGCCTCGACGTCGAGCGCGATCTGGTCGATCAGCGCCTGGTCGCTCGCGAACACCCACTGGTCGCGGAGCCTCGTCCACACCTCGACCACGAGCCGCTGCCCGTAGAGGTCGCCCTCGAAGTCGAGCAGGAACGGCTCGATGCGCCGCTCCGTGCCGCCGTAGTGGGGGTTGGTGCCGATCGACAGCGCCGCGCGGTGGCCCCGTGCGAAGCCGGCGTAGACGCCGTGCCCCGGACAGAGGAGCTGTGCGTCGAGCGCGATGTTCGCGGTCGGGTAGCCGAGATCGCCGCCGCGCTGGTCGCCCGGCACGACGACGCCGTCGAGCTCGAAGGGGCGGCCGAGCAGGCGCGCGGCGACGTCCATCCGACCCTCTCGGACGGCGGCGCGCACGGCGGTCGAGGACGCATCGGGCACCGCGTCCACGGTGACGACCTCGAAGCCGAGCTCCCGCAGCAGTGCGAGGTCGCCCGCGCGTCGCCGACCGAAGCGGAAGTCTTCGCCCGCGACCACCACCTCGACCCCGGTCGCGCGCAGATAGGTCTCCGCGAACTCCGTGGGCTCGAGCCGCATCAGCTCCGGCGTGAAGGCGGCCACCAGCGTCGTCTCGACCCCGATCTCCGCGAGGAGCTCGAGGCGGCGCTCGAGCGTCGAGACGAGCTCCACCTGGTTGCCGAGCGCGACGCGTGGGTGCGGGTCGAACGTGATCACGGTCGGCGCCAGCCCGGTGTCGATCACCGCCTGCACGATCGCGCGGTGGCCGACGTGGACGCCGTCGAACGTGCCGATCGCGACAGCGCGAGGCTGGCGCTCGACCTGGGTCGGCGCGTGCGCGATCCTCATCGCTCGGCTCCCATGCTGCCGGCCGGGGGCGCCGGCGTACCGTCCTCTGCGCTCGGAAGCCGTGCGAGCGCCTCCTCCAGCGGGATGATCCGCCCCGGGTTCGCCTCGTCCACCGAGAAGGGGCCGATCTCCAGTCTGCGGAGCGTGACGCAGTGCCCGCCGAGCGCGTCGGCGATCGATCGCACGTAGGTGCCCGACCCCACCCGCAGGTCGAGGCGGACGAGGCCGTCGTGCACGTCGACCGGCTCCAGCTCGTGGACGCGCATCACGCGCCGCGGCATCTCCACCGCCACGGCGCGCCGATGCAGCCGGTAGGCCCGCTGACCGTCGATCTTCACGGCCGACGCAGCCGGGATCGGGAGCTCGACAGCAC
>CAZUVW010000139.1:0-2505 GCA_964623875.1 uncultured Gaiellales bacterium | reverse complement strand
GCGGCCTCGAGCGCGGCGTCGTCCGGCGGGTCGTGACGGTCGACGACGTCTCCCTCGGGATCGCCCGTCGTCGTCCTCGCCGTCAGGTCGATCTCGGTCACGTAGCGCTTGTCGAGTCGCATGAAGCGATCCTGCGCCCGGGTCGCGCGGCCGGAGAGCAGCACGAGCAGGCCGGTCGCGAACGGATCCAGGGTGCCCGCATGACCTGTCCTCGCGCGGGTGCGCGCCCGCACCTCCGCGACGACGGAGAACGATGATCGGCCGGCGGGCTTGTCGACGAGGATGACGCCCGTCGGCTCGAGTGCCTTCGGGATCGCCATCAGCGGGCGCGGTCGGCGCCCGCTGCGCGGCGGTACGCGTCGAGCACGAAGGCGCGCACCCCCTCGACGTCGAGGTCGCTCGAGAACCCTGCTGCCTGGCGGTGCCCCCCGCCACCGGACTGCCGTGCGATCTCCGAGACGTCGAGCGAGTCGCTCGCCGACCGCAGCGATCCCTTGCAGCGCGCCCCCGCGCCGGGGGGCAGCTCGCGGATCAGGGCCGCCAGCTCGGCCCCCTCGAGCGCGCGCAGGTGATCGATGATCCCCTCCGACGACGGCTCGGCGGCGCCCGCCGCGGCGAAGTCCGCCCGCGTGAGGTGGGAGATGATCACCCGGCCGCCCTCGTGCACCGTGGCGCGCTGCAGGGCGCTGCCCAGCAGCTTCAGCTTCGGCAGCTCGACCGACTCGTAGACGCCCTCGAACACCCGCTTGACGTCGGCGCCGGCCTCGACGAGCGCCGCTGCGAGGCGCAGCGCCTTCGGCGTCGTGTTGGAGTACTGGAACCGACCCGTGTCGGTCACGATCGCCGTGTACAGGGCCTCGGCCAGCTCGGGAGTGAGCGGCACCTCCAGGGCGGCGACGAGGTCGGCGAGGATCTCGCCGGTGGAGGACGCGTCGGCGACGACGAGGTTGACGTCACCGAAGCGGGTGTTGTCGTGGTGGTGGTCGACGTTGACGACGAATGGCGCCCGCTCGAGCGCGTCACGGGCAGCGACGCGGCTCGCCTGGGCGCAGTCCACGGCGAGCAGGACGCGGTCGCCCGCGTCCTCCGGCGCATCTCGCAGGAGGCCGCGCTCCTCCAGCTCGAGGAAGCGGTACTCGACGGGCAGCGCCTGCGCGCCGTCCACTACCATCACGCTGTCCTTTCCCAGCGCGCGCAGCGCCAGATGGGCCCCCAGGAGCGAGCCGAGAGCGTCGCCGTCGGGGTTCTCGTGGGTTACGACCGTGAAGCGCTGGCTGCCGCGCAGCGCGGCGAGGACGCTCTCCAGCTCAGCGTGGCTGCTCATCGCTCCCGTCCGGTGGTGCGAGCTCGTCGATGAGCTTCGTCATCGCGATCCCGTGCTCGACCGCGCGATCGTAGACGAACGTCAGGTGAGGGGTGCGGCGCAGCCTGAGCTCGCGCCCGACCGTCGCCTGCAGAGCGCCCTTGGCCCCCTCGAGCGCCCGGAGCGTCGCCGCGCGCGCCCGCTCGCTGCCGTACACGCTGATCCAGACCTTCGCGTGCTCGAGATCGGTGGTCGTCTCGACGGCGGTCACGGTCACGAATCCGATGCGCGGGTCTTTGAGCTTCGGGATCGCCTCCGAGAGCACCTGGCGGACTCCCTCGTCGACCTTCCGCATCCGGGCGCTCACGGGTGCACCCCGTCGAGGTCGGCGAGGCTGAGCGTCGCGCGCTCGGGGAGCGCGAGCTCGAAGGCCTGGCCGGCGAGCCACCGCTCGGCCTCGTCGAGCAGGCGCTCGACCTCACCGACCTCGCGCGCGACGCAGGCGAGCGTGATGCGGGCACGCTGCCACACGTCGTGGTGGTCGACCTCGGCGATCGAGCACCGCAGCTGACGTCGCAGCTGATCCTTGACCGAGCGCACGTGCACCCGCTTGTCCTTCAGCGAGCGCGCCTCGGGGAAGCGGAGCTCCACCGAGAGGATGCCGACGTAGCCCGTGCGCATGGAGCGACGTCACGGTAGTCGAAACCCGAGTCGGAGCGCCCTCGTTCGAGGGACAGACAGCACCGTTCACCCGGAGCATGCTGGGAGCGATGCGGTGGGGTGATCGGGGAGACGCCCGGCACGACCGGGTGCTGGCGATGCTGGCGCGCGCGCTCGGCGCGGCGTCGGACGAGCGCCGCGCCGGGACGGTCGTCCGGCGATACGCGCTCGAGGCCTGCCGGGCAGACCACGTCGCCCTCGTCGCGTGCGGCCCGGAGCGCGGTCACGCCACGCTCCGTGACCCCGGTGAGGACTTCCCGGGCCTGGCGGCAGGTGCGACGCCCGCGGGGACGTGTCTCGCCGTCCGGCTCGGCCGACCGCACGCCCGCGGCCGTGGCGAGGCGCCGTTGCTCGGCTGCGAGCTCTGCGGGGGGCTCGACCTCGACACGGCCTGCGCACCGCTCACGGCGGCGGGGGCGGTCGTCGGAGCGGTGCTCGCGACCGGCAGGGCGCTGGCCGACGACGCGCCGGAGCGGCTCGAC
>CAZUVW010000138.1:0-8043 GCA_964623875.1 uncultured Gaiellales bacterium | reverse complement strand
GACGCTGCCCGCGACCACCACCCGGCCGCCCGCCACCTGCACGGTCAGGAGCGCCTCGCCGAGCCAGGCCCAGGCGACGACGGACGCGGCGACCGGCTCGAACGTGGCGAGGATGCCCACCGTGGTGGCCGGGAGGTGCTGGAGCGCGCTGATCGAGAGCACGAACGGGGCGATCGTCCCGAGGGTGATCGTGTACACGGCGAGCGCCCAGACGGGCAGCGTGAGGCCGAGCTCTCCCGGGAGCTCCGCGCTCACGCGCAGCGTGTCGAACGGGAAGCTCCACCACGGCTGCACGATCGCCCAGAACAGCGAGGCGAACACGAGCCCGAGGCAGACGACCGCCAGCGGCTCGTGCGTCCCGACGAGGCGCTCGCCCTGCAGGTAGAAGAGCGCGAGCGCCGCGGCGGCGGCCAGGCCGGCGGCGACGCCGATCGCGTCGAGCGTGCCGCCCTCCCACACCTGGGCGACGAGCCCGAGCCCGAACAGGACGAGCGCGAGCGCGGGCCAGACGCGCGCCCTCACTGGCTCCCGCCAGACGAATCGCGCCCAGAAGGCGATCAGCAGGATCGCGGTGAACTCGAACAGGAGCCCGATCCCGATCGGCAGCCGGCTGATCGCGACGAAGTAGAGCCACTGCACCAAGGCGAACCCGAAGACGCCGTAGACCGCCAGTCGCCGCGCCTCGCCGCGCGACACGCGCAGCGCCGAGGGGCGGCGCCAGAGCAGCCAGACGAGCAGCCCGAGGCACGCACCGGTCGAGCGGAGCTCGGTCCAGCGCAGCGTCCCCATCCCGCTTGCCTCGAGCGCGATCTTCGAGACCGAGCCGTTGACCGCGAAGAGCGTGGCTGCGCCGAGCACCATCGCCGCTGCGAGCCTGCGGCGCGCACGGGTGGATGGCGCAGGCTCGTGCGGGAACGCGATCTCGACCACCGGGCGAGGCTACCGGGCTGGTCGTCCCGTCCGGCGGCAGGCGCGTGGTGGCAGCGAGGGGCCCGGTGATCGATAATCGATCAGATGCGCATCGCGCTGCTCGTCACCTGCCTCGTCGACACGCTCGCCCCGCAGGTCGGCAGGGCGACGGTCGCGGTGCTGGAGCGACTCGGGCACGAGGTCGTGTTCCCCCGCGCGCAGACCTGCTGCGGGCAGCTGCACCGCAACAGCGGCCATGCCGACGAGGCGGCGGCGCTCGAGGCACGGCTGGTCGAGGTCTTCGCGGCCGCGGACGCGGAGGCGGTGGTCGTCCCCTCCGGCTCGTGCGCGGCGCACGTGCGGGCGCACGGCGGTGCGCTCACCGGCCGCGTGTTCGAGCTGTCCGAGCTCCTCGTCGACCGCCTCGGCGTCGAGGACGTGGGCGCGCGCTTCGACGGGCGGCTCACGTACCACCCCACCTGCCACTCGCTCCGGCTGCTGCGGCTCGGCGACCAGCCCCTGCGCCTACTGCGCGCCGTCGAGGGGCTCGAGCTGGTCGAGCTGCCGGACGCGACCGAATGCTGCGGGTTCGGCGGGACGTTCGCGGTCAAGAACGCGGACGTGTCGAGCGCGATGCTGCGCGACAAGCTCGCCGCCGTCACCGCGACGGGAGCCGACGCGGTGTGCGCGTGCGACGCGTCGTGCCTGATGCACATCGGCGGGGGGCTCGAGCGGATCGGATCCGGGGTGCGCGCGATCCACCTCGCCGAGGTGCTCGCCGGGTGAGCGACCTCGCCTCCCGCACGGCCCGCCCGGCTGCCTTCGAGCAGTCGGCTCCTGCGGCGCTCTCGAACGCGGTCACGCGTCGCAACGTGCTGAAGGCGACGACGTCGATCCGCGCGAAGCGGGCGCAGGTCGTCGCCGAGACGGCCGACTGGGAGGCGCTCCGCGACGCCGGCGCGGCGATCAGGGAGCGGGCACTCGGTCGCCTCGACGAGCTCCTCGTCCGGCTCGAGGACTCGGTCACGGCGGCCGGGGGGCGGGTGCACTGGGCGCGCGACGCGTGGGAGGCGAACGAGCTCGTCACGGCGATCGTGGCGGCGACGGGGGAGCGGGAGGTCGTGAAGGTCAAGTCCCTGACGACGGACGAGATCGGGCTCAACGACGCGCTCGCGGGGGCCGGGCTCGCCGTGATCGAGACCGACCTCGCCGAGCTGATCGTCCAGCTCGCCGGCGAGCGGCCGTCTCACCTGCTCGTCCCGGCCATCCACCGCAGCCGGACGGAGATCCGCGACCTCTTCCGCGCCGAGCTCGACCTGCCCGGGCTCTCGGACGACCCGCGCGAGCTCGCCGAGGCGGCACGGGTGCACTTGCGCGCCGCCTTCCTGCGGGCGAAGGTCGCCGTGTCCGGAGCGAACCTCGCCGTCGCGAGCACGGGCACGGTCGCCGTCGTCGAGTCCGAGGGCAACGGGCGCATGTGCACAACGTTGCCCACGACGCTCGTCACGGTGATGGGGATCGAGAAGGTCGTCGCGGAGTGGGCCGACCTGGAGGCGCTGCTCCAGCTGCTGCCCCGGTCGGCGACCGGCGAGCGGATGAACCCGTACACGTCGCTGTGGACGGGCGTGCGCGCGGGAGACGGGCCCTCGGCCTTCCACCTCGTGCTGCTCGACGCGGGGCGCACACGGGCGCTGGCAGACCCCGTCGGCCGCCCGGCCCTGCGCTGCATCCGCTGCTCCGCCTGCATCAACGTGTGCCCCGTCTACCGCCAGACGGGTGGGCACGCCTACCACACGGTCTACGCCGGCCCGATCGGCGCGATCCTCGAGCCCCAGCTCCGGGGCCCCGGGGGAGCGACGGCGTCCCTGCCGTTCGCCTCGTCGCTCTGCGGCGCCTGCGCGGACGTCTGTCCGGTCCGGATCGACATCCCCGAAATCCTCGTCCACGAGCGGGCCAAGGCGGTGCGTGCGAGCAGGCCGAGCGCGGAGCGCAGCGCGCTGCGGGCGCTCGGCCGGGCGTTCGCCACGCCCGAGCGCTACGAGCGGGCGCAGCGCCTCGCCCGGCGCCTGCAGCGTCCGGGGGTGCGCGACGGCCGCGTGCGCTGGTTCGTCGGGCCGCTCAGGGGCTGGGGGCGCAGCAGGACGTTGCCCGCGATCCCCGAGCAGACGTTCCGCGAGTGGTGGGAGAGCCGTGAGCGCGGCGGGTGAGGTCGTCCTCGCCCGCATCCGCGTCGCGCTGGCGGGGGTCGAGCCGGTCGCCGACGTCCCGCGCGCGTACCGGCGCTCGGGCTCGCTGCCGCCGGAAGCGGTCGTCGCCCGCTTCGCCGAGCGGGTGGCGGACTACGGCGCGCAGGTCGTGTCGCCCGACGACGTCCCGGGCCTGCTCGCCGGGCGCGCGATCGGCGTCGCGCCCGACCTCCCGACGCACCTGCGGCCGGCGGGCGTGACGCTGGTCGAGGACGACGCGCTGGCACCCGCGGCGCTCGACGCCCTCGACGGCGCGCTCACGACGTGCGCCGTCGCCTGCGCGGACACCGGCACGATCGCGCTCGCCGGCGGCCCGGGGGAGGGGCGCAGGGCGCTGACGCTCGTCCCCGACCTGCACGTCTGCATCGTGCGGGCAGCGCAGGTCGTCGAGACCGTCCCCGAGCTGTTCGCACGGCTCGAGCCGATCGCACGCGCCGGGCGGCCGATCGTGCTCGTCTCCGGCCCGTCGGCGACGAGCGACATCGAGCTCGAGCGGGTCGAAGGAGTGCACGGCCCCAGGCGGCTCGTGGTCGTGCTCGCGCCTTGACGGCCGACCGGGTCTGACCGACACTCGCCGGGTGGCGGGCCCGGGTGACACCCGCGAGCGACCCCTCGAGGTGATCCGCGGGGCGTGCCCGCACGACTGTCCCGACACGTGCGCCTGGGAGGTGACGGTCGAGGACGGACGTGCCGTCGAGCTGCGCGGGGTGCGAGAGCACCCCTACACCCGCGGCCGGCTGTGCGCGAAGGTGAACCGGTTCCTCGACCGCGTCTACAGCCCCGACCGGGTGCTCCATCCGCTGCGGCGGGTCGGCGAGAAGGGGGAAGGCCGGTTCGAGCGGGTGGGCTGGGACGAGGCGCTGGACGACGTGGCCTCCCGGCTCGGGACGATCGTGGCCGAGTCCGGCGGCGAGGCCGTGCTCCCGTACAGCTACATGGGCACCCAGGGCGTCGTCCAGGCGGCCTCTCTCGACCGTCGGCTCTTCGCGCTGCTCGGCGCCACGCGCCTGAGGCGCGCGGTCTGCGGCTCCGCCCCCGCCCGCGGCATCGCGGCCACCCAGGGGGGCACCAGGGGGATGCTCCCCGAGGACGTCCGCCACAGCCGCTTCGTCGTCCTCTGGGGGACGAACACGATCGTCACGAACCAGCACCTGTGGCCCTTCGTCACCGAGGCACGGCGAGGCGGCGCCCGGGTCGTGGTGATCGACCCCGTCGAGACGCGCACGGCCCGGTCGGCCGACTGGCACGTGCGGCCGCGGCCGGGCACGGACGCAGCGCTCGCGCTCGGGCTGATGCACGTGATCCTCGCGGAGGGCCTCCACGACGCGGACTACCTCGCCCGGCACGCGGTCGGGCTCGACGAGCTCCGCGAGCGTGCGGCCGCGCATCCCCCCGAGCGGGTCGCCGAGCTGACCGGCGTCCCCGCCGAGGAGGTGGTCGAGCTGGCTCGCGCGTACGCGACGAGCGCGCCGCAGGCGATCCGCACGCTGATCGGGATGGGACACCACGAGCGCGGTGCGATGACGCTCCGCACGATCGCGTGCCTGCCCGCCCTCGTCGGGGCGTGGCGCCATCGCGGCGGCGGGCTCCTCGCGACGACCGCCTGGGCGGGGTGGGATCCGCTCGACACGGACGCTCTCGAGCGCCCCGATCTCGAGGACGCGTCGGTGCGGGAGGTGAACATGGTCCAGCTCGGTCGCGCGCTGACGGAGCTCGAGCCACCGATCCGCGCGCTCGTCGTCTACAACTCCAACCCGGCCACGATCGCACCCGACCAGGAGCGCGTGCGGGAGGGGCTGCGGCGCGACGACCTCTTCACAGTGGTGATCGAGCAGTTCCTCACCGACACCGCCGCCCATGCGGACGTCGTGCTCCCCGCCACCACCCAGCTCGAGCACCTCGATCTCGTCCCGTCCTGGGGGAGCGTGTACGTCACGCTGAACCGTCCCGCGATCGCGCCGCTCGGCGAGGCGCTGCCGAACAGCGAGATCTTCCGTCGGCTCGCCCGGCGCCTGGGGATGGACGAGGAGCTGTTCGCAGAGACCGATGAGGAGCTCGTGCGCGCGGCGCTCTCGTCGGGGCATCCGTACCTGGACGGGGTGACATGGGAGCGCCTGCTGGAGGACGGCTACGCCCGTGTCGCGCTCCCCGACGACTGGCGTCCGTACGCGGAGGGCGGGTTCGCGACCCCGTCGGGGAAGGTCGAGCTCGTGTCGTCGGCGTTCGCCGCGGCCGGGCTCGACCCGCTTCCGGCGCACGTGCCCGCCGCCGAGTCGCCCACCGGGGACGCGGAGCTCGCCGCCCGCTACCCGCTCCAGCTCGTGACCGCGAAGTGGTCGCTCCACTACCTCAACTCGCAGTACGCGAACCTGCCGCGGCACCGGGCCGCCGAGGGCGAGCTGCCCGTCTTCGTCGCGCAGGAGGACGCGGCGCGGCGCGGGATCGAGGAGGGAGCGTCGGTGCGCGTCCGCAACGACCGCGGCTCGCTGCTCGGCACCGCGCGCGTCGGCTCGGTCGTCCCGCCGGGCGTGGTCGCCGTCCCGTCGGGCTGGTGGGCGTCGCTCAGCCCCGGCGCGACGTCCGCCAACGCGCTCACCCCGGACACGCTCACGGACCTCGGCGGCGGCTGCGCCTTCCACGACACCCTCGTCGAGGTCGAGCCCGAGGGTGTCAGGCCTTCAGCCTGACACCTAGCGGAGTCAGGCGGCCGCGCGACTGTCACGCTGTACGCTGCAGCGTGCATGCGGGGCGTGGCGCAGCCTGGTAGCGCGCTCGCTTTGGGAGCGAGAAGTCGGCGGTTCGAATCCGCCCGCCCCGATGGCCTCGACCCGGCGGGCTATGCGTGGCGTGCCCGGCGGCGCGCGACAGTACTTTTGACCGATTCCAGAAGACCCGTGTAGGCTGGGCGGCGTGCCCACGACGCCGGACCAGGCGCTCACGAGACCGGAGGTCGAGCGCCTGCTGCGCGGGGCCGCTCTGCGGGTGACGCGCCCCCGGGTGGCGGTGCTGACCGCGGTCTACGCGAACCCGCACGCGGACACCGACGCGCTCGTCGGCGTCGTGCGCCGGGACCTCGGCAAGGTGTCGGCGCAGGCCGTCTACGACGTGCTGCGCGCGCTCACCTCCGCGGGCCTCGTGCGGCGCATCGAGCCGGCGGGCTCCGTCGCCCGCTACGAGTCACGCGTCGGCGACAACCATCACCACGTCGTGTGCCGCTCGTGCGGCTCGATCGCCGACGTCGACTGCGCCATCGGCGACACCCCGTGCCTGACCGCCTCCGACGATCGCGGCTACGCGATCGACGAGGCCGAGGTCGTCTACTGGGGCCTGTGCCCCGACTGCTCCACGAAGCCCGGCTCCTGACCACCCACCCATCCTGGAGGATCCCCATGTCCGAGAGCCCCGACGCAGTCGTCGCAGAGATGGTCGAGAACGGCAACGGCGGGTGCCCGGTGCGCCCCCGGCGACGGTCGAACCGCGACTGGTGGCCGAACCAGATCGACCTGACCGTCCTCCACCCGAACCCCCCCGCTGCCGACCCGATGGGCGAGGAGTTCGACTACGCCGCGGAGTTCGCGACCCTCGACCTCGACGCGGTGAAGCGGGACATCGAGGCCGTGATGACGACCTCCCAGGACTGGTGGCCGGCCGACTACGGGCACTACGGGCCGCTCTTCATCCGGATGGCCTGGCACAGCGCCGGCACCTACCGCATCAGCGACGGCCGCGGCGGCGCCGGTTCGGGTGAGCAGCGCTTCGCGCCGCTCAACAGCTGGCCCGACAACGCGAACCTCGACAAGGCGCGCCGGCTGCTCTGGCCGGTGAAGCAGAAGTACGGTCGGAAGCTCTCGTGGGCCGACCTGATGGTCCTCGCCGGCAACTGCGCGCTGGAGTCGATGGGGTTCGAGACGTTCGGCTTCGCCGGCGGGCGCGAGGACGTCTGGGAGCCCGAGGAGATCGACTGGGGCACGGAGGACACGTGGCTGGGCGACGAGCGCTACAGCGGCGACCGCGAGCTCGCGAACCCGCTCGCGGCGGTCCAGATGGGGCTCATCTACGTGAACCCGGAGGGGCCGAACGGCGAGCCGAGCGCGCTCGCCGCGGCGCGGGACATCCGCGAGACCTTCCGCCGCATGGCGATGAACGACGAGGAGACGGTGGCGCTGATCGCCGGTGGCCACACCTTCGGCAAGACGCACGGGGCGGGCGACGCAGCGCTCGTCGGCCCCGAGCCCGAGGCGGCGCCCCTCCAGGAGATGGGGCTCGGCTGGCGCAGCGGCTACGGCACCGGCAAGGGCGGCGACGCGATCACGAGCGGGCTGGAGGGTGCCTGGACGCCCACCCCGACGACGTGGGACAACAGCTACTTCGAGACCCTGTTCCGCTACGACTGGGATCTGACCAAGAGCCCGGCGGGCGCGTGGCAGTGGGTGCCGACGGATCCCAGCGCGAGCACCACCGTGCCGGATCCGCACGATCCCTCGAAGACGCACCCGCCGGTGATGCTGACCACCGACCTCGCGCTGCGGATGGACCCGGTCTACGAGCCGATCTCCAGGCGCTTCCTCGAGCACCCGCAGGAGTTCGCCGACGCCTTCGCCAAGGCGTGGTTCAAGCTCACGCACCGCGACATGGGGCCGATCTCGCGCTACCTCGGCCCGCTCGTCCCGGCCGAGCCGCAGCTGTGGCAGGACCCGGTGCCGGCGGTCGACCACGAGCTGGTCGGCCCTGAGGAGATCGCTGCCCTCAAGGCCAGCATCCTCGGCTCCGGGCTCTCGATCGCGCAGCTCGTCCGCACCGCCTGGGCCTCGGCCTCGACGTTCCGGGGCTCCGACAAGCGCGGCGGAGCGAACGGCGCGCGCATCCGGCTCGCGCCGCAGCGCGACTG
>CAZUVW010000137.1:0-8093 GCA_964623875.1 uncultured Gaiellales bacterium | reverse complement strand
GGCAACCACGAGTTCGACGAGGGCGTCACCGAGCTGCTGCGCATGCAGAACGGCGGCTGCCACCCGGTCGACGGCTGCTACTTCCCGGGCAGCCCCTACGCCGGAGCGTCCTTCAGGTGGCTCGCCGCCAACACCGTGAGCGCATCGACCGGCCAGACGCCGCTCCCGCCCTACTGGATCAAGCGCTTCGAGAGCATCGACGTCGCCTTCATCGGCATGACGCTCGAGGCGACCGACACGCTCGTCGCACAGTCCGGCATCAAGGGCTGGAGCTTCCGGGACGAGGCCGACACGGCGAACGCCCTCGTGCCCGAGCTGAAGCGCAAGGGGGTGGAGGCGATCGTCGTCCTGCTCCACGAGGGCGGCTCGCAGACGCCGCCGCCCGGCGCCGTGAACGCGTGCGTGGGGATCAGCGGCCCGATCGTCGAGATCAACGACCGCCTCGATCCCGCGATCGACGTCCTGATCACGGGCCACACCCACCTGCCGTACAACTGCAGGCTGAAGGACCGAATCGTCACGAGCGCGTACTCGTTCGGGCGCGTCGTCTCGGAGATCGACCTCGTGCTCGACAAGCGCACCAGCGACGTGCGTCGCGATCTGTCGAAGGCCGTCAACCACCCGGTGGTCCGCGCGCAGCTGGCGCCCGATCCGGCGGTGAGCGCGGTGATCGCCAAGTGGAAGCCGCTCGCCGACACGCTCGGCAGTCAGGAGGTCGGCAGGATCACCGGCGACATCAGGCGTGCGTTCATCGGCACCTCCGAGGATCGCGGCTCGGAGTCGAACGCCGGGAACATGATCGCCGATGCCCAGCGCTGGGCGACGGAGGTCAACGGCGCCCAGATCGCGTTCATGAATCCGGGCGGCATCCGCTCCGACCTCATCTTCGCCAAGTCGGGGTCGGAGGCCGTCGACGGGATCGTGACCTACGCCGAGGCGTTCACGTTCCAGCCGTTCAGCAACATCCTCTTCACGATCCCGATGACGGGCGCGCAGATCGTCGACGTGCTCGAGGAGCAGTGCCAGCCGATCGGCTCGAGCCGGCCGTTCCTGCACCTCGGCGTGTCCGAGGGCTTCACCTACGACCTGGCCAAGACGATCGTGACGACGACGCTCTCCAACGGCACCACCCGACGCGACTGCACCAGTGTCACGGTGTCGAACGTGAAGCTGAACGGGGTGGCTCTCGACCCGGCCAAGAGCTACGTCGTCACCGTCAACAACTTCCTCGCCGACGGCGGCGACAACTTCGTCACCTTCCGCCAGGTGCCTGCGTCGGAGCGCGTGGGAGGCGGCATCGACCTCGATGCCCTCAACGACTACCTCGACGTGAAAGGCCCGATCGGCCCGCCCGGCACGGACCGGGTGAACGAGCTGACCTGATCTCGAGTCACCTCGGGCCCGACCGGCCGGCGCCGGTCGGGCCCGAAGGTGCAAGTCCTTCCCGCCCGCGGGCCACGGACCTGCCGGGTCGCTGAATGGGCCGTGGTGGATTCGAACCACCGACCTTGGGATTAAAAGTCCCCTGCTCTACCAGCTGAGCTAACGGCCCGCGAGGGCAGTGTAGGCCCGGACGCCGCTCGGTCATGTCGTCGCGACCGTGCGGTGAAGGGCCGGAGTCGGGGCGGTGGATGCCGCATGGTGTGACGTGCGAGTGGCGTATTGTCGGCCCGTCGAAACTCGTGTGACCGGTACGTACCGGTTGACAGAAGGGGGATGTCTTGAGGAAACGCAATGTCCTGCCGCTGCTTGGAGCGGTCGTGCTCATAGGCGCCCTCGCCGTCGCGGGCGTCGTGTCCGCTGCCAACGGCCCGAAGGGAACCGTCGACGTCCAGCTGCTGGCCGTCAACGACTTTCACGGCAACCTGCTTCCGCCGAGCGGTTCGTCGGGACGGGTCGGAACCGTCAACGCAGGCGGAGTCGAGTACCTGGCGACCCACATCGCCAATTTACGGGCGCAGAACCCGAACACCGCCGTCGTCTCTGCTGGCGACATGATCGGGGCCAGCCCGCTGCTCTCGGCGTTGTTCCACGACGAGCCGACGATCGAGGCCTTCAACCAGATCGGGCTCGACTTCAACGCCGTCGGCAACCACGAGTTCGACGAGGGCGTGACCGAGCTCCTGCGCATGCAGAACGGGGGTTGCCACCCCGTCGACGGGTGTCTTGACGGAGACGGGTTCGCCGGTGCGAGCTTCCAGTTCCTCGCCGCGAACGTCCTCTACAAGAGCAACAGCAAGCCGATCTTCCCGGCCTGGAAGCTGAAGAGCTTCGCCGGTGCCAAGGTCGCGTTCATCGGGATGACGCTCGAGGGCACCCCCTCGATCGTGACCCCGTCCGGGATCTCGAACGTCGACTTCCTGGACGAGGCGGACACGGTCAACGCGCTCATCCCTCGCCTGAAACAGCAGAAGATCGAGACGATCGTCGTGCTGATCCACGAAGGAGGCTTCCCGGCCGCGCTCGACTACAACGGCTGCAACGGTGTCTCGGGCCCGATCCTCGACATCGTCGACCGGCTCGACGACGAGGTCGATGTCGTCATCAGTGGCCACACGCACCAGCCGTACAACTGCATGATCGACGGGAAGCTTGTGACGAGCGCGTACTCGTTCGGACGCATCGTCACAAAGGTCGACCTGACTCTCGACCGGGCGACCGGAGAGGTTCTCAGCAAGGTCGCGGACAACCGGATCGCCACGCGAGACGTGCCGATGGATGCGGCCCAGACGGCGCTGATCGCGAAGTATCAGGCGATCGCCGCGCCCCTCGAGAACAGGGTGATCGGGTCGATCACGACGGACATCACCCGAACGAGCAATGCTGCGGGCGAGTCGGCGCTCGGTGATGTGATCGCCGACGGCCAGCTCTACGCCACCGCGCCGGCAGCGCTCGGCGGGGCGGTGATGGCGTTCATGAACCCAGGCGGAATCAGGGCGGATCTCACCTTTGCCGGCAGCGCCGCAGGGGAGGGCGACGGGAACGTCACGTACGGCGAGATGTTCACGGTGCAGCCCTTCGGCAACAACCTCGTCACGATGACGCTCACCGGCGCCCAGATCGACACGCTGCTCGAGCAGCAGTTCGTGGGCTGTGGCCAGACCTCGAACCGGATCCTGCAGGTGTCCGCCGGGTTCTCCTACACGTGGAGCGCGACCGGTGGCGCGTGCGCGAGGGTCGATCCCACAACGATCGCGCTCAAATGCGTGCCGATCGATCCGTGTGCGAACTATCGCGTGACGGTGAACAGCTTCCTGGCCGACGGAGGCGACAACTTCGCCATCCTCGTCCAGGGCACCGATCGGCTCGGAGGCGCCGTCGACACCGATGCCTTCGAGGGCTACTTCGCCGCGTTCTCCCCCGTTGCTCCGGGGCCGCAGAACCGCATCACGGCCATCCCGTAGCCGGCGCAGAGGCGGGCCGGGGCTCAGGCGCCTCGGCCCGCCTCAGGTGCGATAGGGAGGGGCAGCGCATGCGATAATCGCCCGATGCGGCTTCCCCACGTCGAGCGGCCGCGCCTGCGCGGCGTCTTCCACCTCTGGGCGTTCGTCGCGGCGCTCGCGGCCGGACTCGTGCTCGGCGTCCTCGCGGAAGGCGGGCTCGAGACCCTCTCGGCGTGGGTCTACGTCGCCGCGCTCGCGGCGATGTTCGGCGCGAGCGCCGTGTACCACCGCTTCCCCTGGCGCAGCCACGTGGCGCGGCTGTGGGCGCGCCGTGTCGACCACTCGATGATCTTCGTCTTCATCGCGGGCTCGTACACGCCGTTCGCCCTCCTCGCGTTCGAGGGCCCCACGCAGTGGATCGTGCTCGCCTTCGCCTGGGGAGGAGCGCTGCTCGGGCTCGCGCTCAACCTCGCATGGATCGACGGGCCCCGCTGGCTCAGCGTCGCCGCGTACATCGCGGTCGGCTGGGTCGGCGTGATCGCGGTGCCGCAGCTCTTCTCGCGCGTGGGCGTCGCCGCCGGGGTGCTGGTGATCGTCGGCGGCGCGCTCTACACCCTCGGCGCCGTCGCCTATGCGACGAAGCGCCCCAACCCGATCCCACGCTGGGTCGGCTTCCACGAGGTCTTCCACCTGCTCGTGGTCGCTGCTGCCGCCGTCCAGTTCGTCGCCGTCTCCCTCGTCGTGCTGTGACGGACAAGGTCGAGCTCACCGACGAGGAGTGGCGGGCGCGCCTGACGCCCGAGCAGTACGCCGTGCTGCGGCAGCAGGCGACCGAGCGGGCGTGGACAGGGCCGTACCTCGACGAGAAGGCACACGGCGTGTACCGCTGCGCGGGCTGCGGCGCGGAGCTGTTCCGCAGCGACGCGAAGTTCGACTCGGGCTCGGGCTGGCCGAGCTTCATCGAGCCGGCGACGCTCGACTCGGTCGAGACGCGGATCGACCTGAGCCACGGCATGCGCCGCGAAGAGGTCGTCTGCGCCCGTTGCGGCGGGCACCTCGGGCACGTCTTCCCGGACGGGCCCGGGCCGACGGGGCTGCGCTACTGCATCAACGGGTGCGCGCTCGACCTCGAGCGCGCCTCGGGCTGACGGGGCCGCCGACCTGCCGGGGAGCCGACACGGAGGACTGCCGATGGAGGGCCAGGCGGTGGCTTCGACCGACGTCTCGCTCGACGCCGACGCCTGGGAGTGGATCGGGGAGCCCCCCGTCGCCTCGGAGCATCTCGGCCGTCGCTGCGTCGAGGTCGGGAACACGGTCGGGATGCTCCGCGGTGTCGACGTCGTCGACGGCGTGGTGGAGATCGACCTCGCGGTCGGGACAGAGCGCTGCTTCCCGGGTGTCGTCTGGCGGGCCGACGGCGGGGGCTACGAGTCGTTCTTCGTCCGTCCGCACCAGGTCGGCAACCCCGACGCGATCCAGTACACGCCTGCCTGGCACGGCGTCTCGAGCTGGCAGCTGTACCACGGCCCCGGGTTCTGGGCTTCCGTGAGGTTCGTCATCGGAGACTGGTTCACGATCCGGGTCGTGTTCGCCGGCGAGCGGGCGGAGGCCTACGTCGGCGACCTCGAGACGCCGGCGCTCGAGATCGGCGAGCTGAGGCGCCCCGTGCGCGCGGGGCGCGTCGGGATCCACGGCGGCGGTGCGGGTGCTCGCGTTGCGCGCTTCGCGGTCGGCGACGTGCCCAGTGGAGGCTTCACGCGCCCGGCACCACCGGCGCCCGCGGCCGTTCCGGGGATCGTGCCGACGTGGCAGGTGTCGGACGCGTTCCGGGAGGGCGACCTGCGGGGAGGAGCGGCGCTGGACGGCCGGCTCCTCGCCAGCAGGACCTGGGCGCGGCTCGACGCCGAGCCGACGGGGCTCGCCGACCTGGCCCGCGTCAACGGCCTCGAGGGCGGACGCGACACCGCTCTCGCGCACACGACGATCACGTCCGATCGCGAGCGACGCGTCCCTCTGGAGCTCGGGTTCAGCGATCGCGCCGTCGTCTACCTGAACGGGCTGGCGCTGTACCGCGGAGACGACACGTACCGCTCACGTGACTACCGGTTCCTCGGCAGCATCGGCTGGTACGACACGGTGATGCTGCCGCTGTGCGAGGGCGCGAACGAGCTCGTCGTCGCCGTCACGGAGGACTTCGGAGGCTGGGGCGTGCAGGCGCGCCTCCCGGAGGGCGACGGCATCACCGTCGCCTGAGCGACGAGGACGAGGCTGGCGTGATCTCCGTCTCCCGGGGGCCAGGCGCCGTCGTCGGCTCGCTGGTCGTCTCCGATCCTGGAAGCGGAAGACCCCGCCTGAGCAGGGCCTTCCCGTGTGCCCCCAACGGGATTCGAACCCGTGCTGCCACCTTGAAAGGGTGGTGACCTAGGCCGCTAGTCGATGGGGGCGGCTCGGCGAGGATAGCGGCGGCCCGGCTGGCACCAGCGCCCGCCGTGCACCGCTCCGGCTCAGACGACCCTGGCCGTGTCGCTCTGCTCGAGCCGGTGCAGGCGCCAGTCCATGCGCGCGGCGACCCGCTCCAGATGGCCCAGCATGTCCTTGCGCTGGTTCTGCGCCGCCCGCTCCGCGCTCTCGAGGCGGCGGAGGAGATCGCCCACGTCCAGCCCGACCAGCGGGCCGGCCCCGCCGACGTCGCCGGTCGCCGCGGCACCGGTGGCGACGGCGTACTGCAGCCGGTCGAGTCGGGCGCTGAGCTCGTCGAGGCGCTCGACGATGCTCTTCGAGCCGATCTCGGCGACGGTCTTCTCGTGGTAGGCGAGACGCATTCGGATGCCCTCGAGCCCGATGCGCAGCCGGTCGAGCTCCTGGCTCGCGTCGCCCAGCTCGACGGTGGCCGCAGTGGCGGCCGTGGGTGCGTCGAGCGGCCCGGTCACGATCCGCGCAGCGAGCTCGGCGACGCGCTCGTGCAGTGCCGCACGCTCCTGCGCCCAGCTCTCCGTCGCGCGATTGAGCTCGCCCAGGACGCTGTCGCGGTCGGACTCCATCGCGGCGACGCGCGCGGCGAGCTCCACGAGCTCCCTCGCGTCCGCGCCGCCGGCGGGGGCGGCGGCTGCCTGCTGCAGCTTGATCAGCCCGTAGTCGACGCGCGCGGTCAGCGTGGCCAGGCTGTTCGTCCAGCCGTCGGCCAGCGCGGCGAGCTCGGCAACGGACTCGCGCTCGCGCTCCAGCCGGTCGAGTCGAACGGTGAGCTCGGAGACGAGACGCTCCGCGTCCGCGCCCGCTGGGGACTCGGGGTCGGCGGCCGTCGCAGTGATCTCCTCGAGGCGGCTGCGGAGCGCCTCGCGCTCGTCGGCCCAGGCGGTCTCGGCGTCGGCGAGGCGCTCGGCGACGACCCTCCGGTCCTCGTCGATCTGCTCGAGCTTGGCGGCGAGCTCGCGCAGCGCCGGTGCGGGGTCGACGCTCGGGCGGTCGAGGGCCTCGTGGGCGACGGCCGACACGCTCTCGATCTGCGCGGCGAGCGACCGATGCTCGCTCTCCAGCGCGGTCACCGACGACGCCAGCTCGCTGCGCAGCGCCTCCTGGTGGCGCTCCAGCTCGTCGACCCGACCGGCGAGCGTGCGATGGACGTCGCGCCCTACCTGCTCGGCCTCGACCGCCGTCTCGTCGACCCGGTCGGCGAGGCGGTCGATCGCCTCGGCCAACGGAGCGAGACGTGTGGCGAGCTCGTCCTCGGTCAGTCCTGGTGCCGCCGCTGGAGCGCCGTCGGCGACGAGCGCTCGCTCGCGCATCTCGCGTGCCAGCTCGTCCACGTGCGTCGCGAGCGCGTCGAGGCGACGGTCGAGCTCCTCGCCCGAATCCTCGCTCGCCAGCGTGCCCGCACCGGCGTGCACCATCTGCGAGACCGCCTCGACGTGCTCGCCGAGCGCGATCACCGAGCTCTCGAGCCGAGCGACGTGCCCCCGCGACGCCGGATCCGTCGGCAGGCGCTCGCGCAGCGCCACGAGCTCCTGCTCGAGCGCCTCGGTCGCCGATCGCGTCTCCTCCGAGCGCGTCTCGAGCGCGGTGGCGAGCGCCTCGATCCGCCGGTCGGCCCCGGCGAGCGCCGCGGTCGCGGCCGCGAGGCCTCCTGCGGTCTCCCGCACGGAGCCGGCGAGGCCGTCGATGCGATCCGCGAGCGCGGTGACCCTGCCGTCCAATCGCGAGTCCGCGGCGGGCGCGTGCTGCGGCCGGCTGGCCGCATCGGTGACACGGGCCGCGAGCGCTGCCAGCTCGCGCCGCACCTCGTCGAGCGCGAGATCCACCCGAGCTCCCTCCTGCGAGATCGTGTCACGCAGTGCGGCGACGTCCCCGTCCTTGGCGGCGAGCCGACTCGCGCTCTCGCCGACCATCCCCGACAGGGTGCGGACGCGGTCGGCGAGCACCGCCACCTCCTGCGCGAGACCGCTGTCAGGCGAGGCAGCGGGAGCGGCCTTGCCGGAGCGGGCGCGGAGCGCGGCGATCTCGTCCTGGACGCGGGTCAGCGCACGCCCGACCTCGGCCACGTCCCGCTCCAGGCGCCCGTCGAGTCGGCGCTCGGCGGACGCGACCTCGCCGCGCACGGCGACGACGGCGCCGGACGTCTCCCGGACGACCGTCGCGAGCATGTCGATGCGCGAGGCGAGCGCGTCGATGTCGCCGCGGAAGCCGCCGTCCGTGGCGGCCTTGTCGTCTCGT
>CAZUVW010000136.1:0-8237 GCA_964623875.1 uncultured Gaiellales bacterium | reverse complement strand
GGCCGCCAGCGCGAGCGTGATGCCCACGCCGAACACGACGAGCACGCGCGCGAGCCGGGCGAGACGCGCCTGCAGCGGCGTCTGCGGCGGCTCGGCGCGCTCGACGAGCCCGACGATGAGCCCCTGCTCGGTCGCGGCGCCGGTCGCCACCACGAGCGCCGTCGCGCTGCCCCGGGTCACCCCCGTGCCGGCGAAGACCATCGGCGTGCGCTCTGCCAGCGGCAGATCGGGATCGACCGGGGCGACGGACTTGTCCACGGGGAGCGACTCGCCGGTCAGCAGCGACTCGTCCACCTCGAGCCCGAACGTGTCCACGAGGCGCGCATCCGCCGCCACGCGGTCGCCTTCCCGGATCCGCACGAGGTCGCCCGGGACGAGCTCGGCCGCCGGGACGACGCGTTCCTTCCCGTCCCGGATCACCGCCGCTTCGAGGGCGAGCGACGCGTGGAGCGCGAGGACCTCCCGCTCGGCTCCGGCTTCCAGCGCGAAGCCGAGGAGCGCGTTGAGCACGACGATCGCGCCGATCACCACCGCCTCGAGTCCCTCACCGATCGACGCCGACACGACGGCGGCGACCACGAGGAGCGCCACCAGTGGGTCGAGCAGCTGCCGCAGAGCGATTCTGAGGTACGGCGGACGCCGCGGCCGAGTCAGGACGTTGGGACCGTGGGCCAGGAGCCTCACCGCGGCCTCGTCGTCCGTCAGACCATGTGCCGGGTCCGTCCCGAGCGCCGCAGCGACGTTCTCGGGCTCGAGCGCGTGAGCGGACGCCACGGCGTTCACGACCCTCATGCTCCCACGGCTCCGCGCGACGCGCCTCCGCGGGAATCCCTCCAGGGCCTACGCGACGCCCCCGATCCGCACCCTTACACCCGGGGGCCGCCCGACGTTCAGTATCGGGTGGTGACCCGCCGCGACGCCGCCCTCCTCCTGCTGCTCTCCGCCATCTGGGGCTCGTCGTTCATGTTCATCAAGCTCGGCGTGGACGAGCTCGAGCCGTCGGTCGTGGTGCTGGGACGGCTCGTCGTGGGCGTCCTGGTCCTGCTCCCCCTGCTCGCCGGTCGCGGAGGGCTCACGCCGCTCCGCGGCCACCTCGTCCCGCTCGTCGTCCTCGGGGGACTGAACAACGCCCTCCCGTTCTGGCTGCTCGGCTTCGCCGAGACGCGGATCGACTCGGGGCTGACGGCGGTGATCCAGGCGGCGGCACCGATCTTCACGGTGCTCCTGGCGACCCGCATCGACCCGAGCCAGCGGGTGCGCGGGATCCGCCTCGTGGGCCTCCTCTTCGGCTTCGTCGGCGTGGCGCTGCTCGTCGGCGTCCAGGAGGGCGCGCAGGTGCTGGGCGCGCTCGCAGTGCTGGGCACGGCGCTCTGCTACGCGGTGTCCGTGCTCTACGCGGGCCGCACCGTGCGGTCGCTGCCGCCCCTGCAGGTCTCGATCGGCCAGCTTGCGACGGCCGCCGTGCTGATCGCCCCGCTCGCTCTCCTGCAGCTCCCGGCCGAGCCGCCGACGACCTCGGCGATCGCGGCGGTGGTGGCGCTCGGAGCGCTGGGCTCCGGCCTCGCCTACCTCCTCTACTTCGCGATCATCGCGAGCGCGGGCGCGTCGCGGGCGATCCTCGTCACGTACCTCGTGCCCGCGTTCGCGCTCGTCTACGGCGCCGTGTTCCTCGACGAGGCGGTTACGATGACCGCCCTCGCGGGCCTGGGGCTCGTGCTCGTCGGGACGGCGTTCGCCACCGGGCTCGTCCGTCCCCGCGGCGCGACCCGCGACCACCGGCCGTGAACCGCTACCCGACACTCCTGCTCTCCCTCGCCGCTCTCTGGGGCGCCTCGTACCTCTTCATCGAGGTGGGCGTGGAGGGAGGCTTCAGCCCGGCGTCGCTGATGTTCCTGCGCACGGCGATCGCGGCGGTCGCCCTGCTGGCGTATCTCGTGGCCACGACGGGGCTCCGCACCGCGCTGGCCGACCTCCGCGCGACCTGGCGGGAGGCCCTCGTCCTCGGCGCGCTCAACGCCGCGATCCCGTTCTGGCTCGTCGCCTGGGGGCAGACCCGGATCGACTCGGGCGTCGCGGCGATCGCCCAGGCCACCGTCCCGATCTGCTCGCTGCTGATCGGGCTCCCCTTCCTCCCCCACGAGCGCATCACCCTGCTGCGCTGGGCAGGCGTCGCCCTCGGCCTCGTCGGCGTGGCGGTCCTCGCCGGGGGGAGCCCCGATGCGACCACCGCCACCGTGGTCGGCACCCTCGCGGTCGTCGCGGCGTCGGTCTGCTACGCGTCGGCCGGCATCTACGGACAGCTGCGGATCTCGGGCCGACCGGGCCCGGTGCTCGCGACCGCGTCCATGATCGGCGCGTGCCTGTACCTGGTCGTGCCTGCGCTGCTCGAGCCGCCCGAAGCGCCGAGCGCAGCTGCGCTCGGCTCGCTGGTGGCCCTGGCTCTGCTGGGCACGGCGCTCGCGCAGCTGCTCCTCTTCCGGATCATCCGCCTCTACGGCGCACGGCGCCTGAGCCTGGTGACGTACCTGATGCCCGGGTTCGCGCTCGCGTACGGCGCGCTGCTGCTCGACGAGGAGATCACCATCGCGGCGCTCGTCGGACTGATGCTCATCCTGGCCGGGGTGGCGCTGGGCTCGGGGGCGCTCGGCGGGACCCGCCGCGTCGCGCAGGCGCGGACGTGACGGACGTCGCGCTGCGCCGTGCCGCGCGGGAAGACGTGCCGTGGCTCGCCGCGCTCGTCTCGCATCCGGAGGTGTCGCCGTTCCTCGCCGCCGTCCGCCCGTCGGCACCGGAGGAGCTCCTGGCCGAGCTCGAGCGGGCCGAGCGCGACCCGGAGGGGCTCGGCGTGCTCGTGATCGACGAGCACGGCGAGCCGCGCGGCACGGTGACCTGGGAGCGCGTCAACCGGCGCTCGCGGATCGCCAGCGTCAGCGGCCTCGCGCTCGATCCGCGCGCGCGGGGGCGCGGGATCGCCGGCGTCGCGCTCGAGCTGCTCGTCACCGAGCTGCTCGACGCACGTGGGCTCCACCGCGTGCAGGCCGAGGTCTACGGCTTCAACGAGCACGCCGCGGCCCTCTTCGAGCGGGCCGGGTTCGTCCGGGAGGGCGTGCGTCGTCTGGCCTACTGGCGCGACGGCGCCTGGGTGGACGGGATCCTCTTCGGCCTGATCGCCGAGGATCGCACGGATCGCTAGGCGGAGCGCTCGATCGGGCCCAGCGTGACCACGCCATGCACGCTGCCGTCGCGCGGAGACACCGCCGCCCGGTCGAGGTCGTGCGGGACGAGCACCGTGTCGAAGGCGAGCTGCGCCTCGGCGGCCACCTCCGCCCGCGGGTAGCGGGCGGAGAGATGCGTCAGCGCGAGCGCTCCGACGCCGGCCTCGCGCGCGAGGACCCCCGCCTCGTACGCCGTCGCGTGCGAGCTCTGCATGGCTCGCTCCCGATCTCTGTCGAGGAAGGTCGCCTCGAAGACGAGCAGGTCGGCGCCCGCCGCTCGCTCGGCGATCTCGGTGGTGGGACGGGAGTCGCCGGGGATCACGACGACGCGGTCGCCGCCATCCGCCTCGGAGAACCGCCACCCCCGCGACGGGGTGCCGTGCGCGGTCGCGAAGGCCTCGAGCCGGAGCGCGCCGAGCTCGATCGTCTCTCCCACCTCGATCACGTCCAGCCGGGCCAGGATGCGCGCCATGCCGCGGGCCTTGAGCCTCCGCCAGAGGCCCGCCGTCGCGGGTGGCGGCGGCGCGAAGACCTTCGGCACGGTCCCACCGCTCCACCCGCGCCGCAGCAGGTTCGGCAGACCCGCGACGTGATCCGGATGCCAGTGGGTGAGGACGATCGCCTCGAGCTCGTCCGGCCCGAACCCGGCCCGCGCGAGCTGCGCGGCGCTGCCGAGCCCGGCGTCGACGAGCACGTCCGTGTCGCCGAGCGTGACGAGCTGCGAGCTCGTGAAGGTCCCCGGCCGCACCGCTGCGTCGCGGGTCCCCAGGAACGTCACGAGGAAGGGCTCGGCCGTGGTCATGGCAGGCAGGATGCCCGCTGCACGGGCAGCACGCCGCGCACCCGGGGAGGCGGCGCGTCAGCTGCCGAGCGCGCAGCCGTCCTTGCGCGGGTCGGTGCCTCCGACGAGCCCGTCGCCGTCGAGCAGGATCATCTGCCCGCCGCCGAAGCCGGTGGTGTCCTCGTCGAGGACGACCTGCTCCCCGGCCGCCTCGAGCTCGGAGGCGTGCGCCCACAGACCCTCCTCGAGCCGGACGACCTCTCCGTCGACCCGGAAGCGCGGCCGGTCGAGGGCGGCCTGGGGGTCGAGCCGGTCGTCGACGAGGCCGGCGACGAGCTGCGCGTGCGCCTGCGCCTGGATGAACCCGCCCATGTTCCCGAACGGCCCGAGCACCGCGCCGTCGCGGAAGAGCATCCCGGGGATGATCGTGTGGTACGGCCGTCGGCCGGGCTCGACCCGGCCCGACACGGCGAAGCAGGCACCGCGGTTCTGCAGCACGACGCCCGTGCCGGGAGCGACGACGAGCGACCCCCAGCGCTCGTAGAGGCTCTGGATGAACGAGACCGCCAGCCGCTCCCCGTCGACCGCGCACAGGTAGACGGTCCCCCCGGCGAGCTCGTTCGCGGAGCCCGGGACCTCCGCCCTGCGACGGGCGAGATGCGCGGGGTCCAGGAGCTGGCTCACGTCCGCGCCGTCGCGGACGGTCGCGAGCGCGTCCTCGAGCGCCAGCCGCACGCTCGCCACCCGGCCGGCGAGCGTCGGCTCGAGCCCCTCGAGGATCCCGAGCGCCTCGAGCGCCGCCACTCCCTGCCCCGGCGGCGGCAGCTCGAGCACCTCCGTGCCGCGGTAGGCGAGGCGCAGCGGCTCGACCCAGCGAGGCGCGAAGCCGCCGAGATCCTCCTCCTCGAGCCACGTGCACGACGCGATCGCCTCGGCCACCGAACCGCGGTAGAAGGCGTCGGGCCCCTGCTCGGCGATCGCCCGGAGCGTCGCGGCGAGCTCGGGGAGGCGGACGCGCTGAGCGAACGCGGGCGGAGGGCCGAGCTCCGGCGGCGCCGGGCTCGCCCGCCACGCCTCGGCGCAGTGCCAGCCTGCCGCGTACCCCCGCTCGGCCGCGTCGATCGCGTCCGCGAGACAGGCGTCGAGCCCGAGGCGCCCGTAGCGCTCCGAGAGCGCTGCCCACCCGGCGACGGCGCCGGGAACGGTCACCGAGGTGCGCCCTCGCTCCGCCACCGGCTCGAGCGGTGCCGCACCGGCGGGTGCAGGCCCGGCCGCGTCGAGGCCGTCGGCCGTCGTCCCTCGGGCGACGATCGCGAAGCAGTCACCGCCGATCCCCGTCGACATCGGCTCGGTCACGCAGAGCATCGCCGCAGCGGCGATCGCCGCGTCCGCCGCAGAGCCGCCTCGCTCGAGGATCCGCACCCCGGCGCGGCTCGCGGGAACCTGGCTCGAGGCCACCATCCCGTCGAGCGCTGCCGCCGGCCGGCGTCCGTAGGCGAAGCGAAACGGCATCGGCTCGATCGTACGGTGGCCGTGCTCCCGGCGTGGAGAGGTGCAGGCGGAGCGTAGGCTGTCGGCGATGAGCGGGCACCCCTACGACGTCGCCGTCCTCGGCGGCGGCATGGCCGGCATCTCCGGCGCCCTGACCGCGGTGCGGAAGGGCGCCAAGGTCGTCCTCTTCGAGCCGGCTGCGCTCGGCGGCACCTGAATCACCCGGGGGTGCATCCCCACGAAGGCCCTGGTCAGGGCCGCGGAGATCGCGCACGACGCACGACGGGCCGCCGAGTTCGGCATCCGCCTCGGCGCGGTCGAGGTCGACTTCGCCGCGGTCATGGCCCGCGTCCGCCACGTGATCGAGGAGGGCAGCGACTACTACGAGCGGCTGCTGGCGGAGCGCGGCGTCGACCTCGTCCGCGCGCGGGCGCGCTTCGTCGGGCCGTACGAGGTGGAGGCGGGCGACATGCGCGTCACCTTTCGCCACGCGCTGGTCGCGACGGGCTCACGGGCCCGGCGGCTCGAGGTGCCCGGCGCCGACGCGGTGCCGACGGTCACGAGCGACGATCTGCTCGCAGCCGACTGGACGACCCTGCCGGGCCACCTGGTCTGCGTCGGCGCCGGCGCCGTCTCGCTCGAGTTCGCCCAGGCGTACCGGCGGCTCGGCGCCGACGTGACGATCGTCCAGCGCGGCGAGCACCTGGCGCACGGCGAGGACGAGGAGCTGGGCGACCTGCTCAAGGCATACCTCGAGGAGGAGGGGATCGCCGTCCTGACGGGGTCGGCGGTCGAGCGACTCGAGCTCGTCGACGGACGACCCGCCGTGGCGTGCGCGGGCGGCAACCGAGTCGTTGGCGACGTGATCCTGGCAGCGGTCGGCCGCGCGTCCAACGTCGCGCACCTCGGACTCGAGGAGCTCGGGATCTCCACGGACGCGGGTCGGGTCGAGACCGGGCCGAACCTGCAGACGACGGTGCCGTCGATCTGGGCGGCCGGCGACGCGCACGGCGAGATGCTCTTCACGCACGTCGCCACCTACGAGGCGCCGATCGCGGTCGCCAACATGCTCGACGGGACGGAGACCGTGCCCGACTACCGCTCGATGCCGCGCGCGATCTTCACCGACCCCGTGCTCGCCGCGGCGGGTCTGACCGAGCGCCAGGCGCGCGAGGCCGGCTACGAGGTCGAGGTGCGCCGCTCCGACGTCGGCACCCGCGGCAAGGCCCGCGCGATCGGCGACCGGCGCGGCCGGGTCAAGTTCGTCCTCGACGCCCGCACCGGCGTCATTCTCGGCGTCGGCATCCTCGCCCGCGACGGGGCCGACCTGCTGCCGGGCCCGCAGGTGGCGATGAACGCCCCCGGCGGCACGCTCGCCCCGCTGCTCGCGACGGTGCACACGCACCCGACGATCAGCGAGGCGGTCAAGGTCGCCGCGCGCGGCGGCTGAGGCCGGCACGGGCACGGCCCGGGTCGGCTCACCCGGCCATAACCCTTGTGGGCCTATTAGTGTGCTCGGCTATGGGCTATAGTCGCAGCATGCGCATCCACGTCCATCTCGACGACGAGCTCGTCCAGCGTCTCGACGCACGCGTCGGCAGCCGAGGTCGCAGCCGCTTCGTCGAGCGCGCCACGCGCCTCGCACTCGAGGACGAGGAGCGGTGGGCGCTGATCGAGCAGGGGATCGGCGCGATCGCCGACACGGGTCACCCGTGGGACGAGGACCCTGCCGCCTGGGTCGACGTCGAGCGCACGGCCGACGCCTCGCGCACGGGCTGAGACCGTGGCGGCGGTCCTGCTCGACACGACCGTGCTGATCGACCTCCTTCGCGGCCGATCCGAGGCCGTCGCCCGACTGCGTGCGCTGCGGCAACGCGGCGACCTGCTCACCACCACCGTCGTCAACGTGGAGGAAGTCGCCCGCGGGCTGCGGCCGGTCGAGCGGGAGGCCGCCGGCCGGCTGCTCGCCGGAGTCCGGCTCGCGCGGCTGGGCACCGCCGAAGGGATGCGCGCGGGCACCTGGCGCCGTGAGCACGCTGAGCGTGGCGTCACGCTGTCGCAGGCCGACTGCCTGATCGCCGCCGCCGCGGTCGGTGCGCAGGCGACCCTCGCGACGGGGAACCCGAACCACTTCCCGATGCCGGAGCTGCGGCTCGAGCACTGGCCCGCGGGCGCCTGAGAGACAGCGACTGCAGTACGCCTGACGCGCTGCCAAGGCCGGCTACGCGCCGGATTCCGCCCGTGACAGCTCCGCAACGGCCTGTGCGCGGCTACGGACACCGAGCTTCGCGTGGAGGAGACGCGGCGGCCGCGTCGTCGCGACTCGTCCACCCGACGTATCGGCGTACCTGCCCGGCGGCGTGAAGTACGCTCGCTGCCCGTGACGTATCTCTCTGCCGAGAGCCGCTACGACCGCATGGAGTACCGCCGCTGCGGGCGCAGCGGCCTGAAGCTGCCGGCGCTCTCGCTCGGGCTCTGGCACAGCTTCGGCCACGACCGGCCGTTCGCGACGAGCCGGGCCATCGTGCGACGCGCGTTCGACCTCGGCGTCACGCACTTCGACCTCGCGAACAACTACGGGACGCCCTACGGCTCGGCCGAGGAGACCGCCGGACGGCTGCTCGCGACCGACCTCGCGCCCTATCGCGACGAGCTCGTGATCTCCACGAAGGCCGGCTACGACATGTGGCCCGGCCCCTACGGCGAGTGGGGCTCGCGCAAGTACCTGCTCGCGAGTCTCGACCAGAGCC
>CAZUVW010000135.1:0-8303 GCA_964623875.1 uncultured Gaiellales bacterium | reverse complement strand
AGGGACCTCTCGCGTGTGAAGCGAGCGCTCTCCCGCTGAGCTATGCGCCCGGGAGGACGGGAAGGCTAGCGCACGCGGCACGGCCGGACGCGCGTCTCACCGCGCGCGATGGCTCACTCGAGCACCCAGACGTCCTCCCGGATGATCGGCACCTCGGCACCGCCGGCCTCGACGCCGAAGACGTCCACCTCCGGGCCGCCGACCATGAAGTCGGTGTGGACGAGCGAGTCGTTGTAGCCGAGCTCCTCGAGCGCAGACGTCGGCAGGTCGCCGCCGCGCGGGAGCGCGACGTGGATGCCCTGGCCGTAGGCGATGTGCGAGGTCGCGTTCTCGTCGAACAGCGTGTCGAGGAAGACGATGCCGGTCTTGCGTACCCGCGAGTCGCCGTCGACGAGCGCGACCTCGCCGAGGCTCGCGGCGCCGGGATCGGTCACCATCGACTCGCGCACGGCGTCGGCACCCGTGGTCGCGCGCACGTCCACGGCCCGGCCGCCCTCGAAGCGCAGCTCCAGGTCGCGCACGATCGTCCCCCCGAGGGCGAGCGGCAGCGTCGAGCGCACGACCCCGTCCGCGCGGCGTCGGTCGGGGGTGGTGTAGACCTCCTCGGTCGGCATGTTGACGACGTGCGGCACCCCGCCGACCGTCTCCTCGGCTGCCGTGAGCCAGCGGTGGTCGGGGATCAGGCCGACGGTGAGGTCGGTGCCCGGCCCGCGGAACCGGACGGCGTCGAAGGCGCGCGCCGTCAGCGACTCGGCTCGTCGCTTCAGCGTCGCGATGTGCTCGCGCCACGCCGCCACGGGGTCGGGCTCGTCGAGCCGCGTGGCCGTGGCGACGGCCTCCCACAGGCGCTCGACGTCGGGCTCGCCGAAGATCGACTCGGCCCAGCCGGCGTTCGGGTAGCCGACGATCGTCCACTGGATCAGGCGTCGGTTCTCGGCATCGAGCATCTTGCGTCCCGCCTCGACGGCCCGCGTCCGCTGCACTCGGCGCTGGTCGAGGTCGGCGAACAGCTCCGGCTCTGCCTCGCCGGTGACGAAGATCGTCGCACCGGCCGTGTCGATCATGTGGTCGACGAGCGCGAGCGTCCACGGCGGCGTCCAGTCGAGGGAGTCCTCCGGCGCATGGAGGACGCGCTGGCGCTTGAGGTGCGCGTCCCGGTAGACGGCCTCGACGAAGCGCGCACCGTTCTCGTAGGCGACGCGTGCGATCTCCCGTACGAGAGGGACGTGCTCGGGGTCGGCCGAGACCCGAAGGAACTGCCCGGGCTGGAGGTTGACGCCGACCTCGACCGTCAGCCTCGCGTACTTCTCGAGTCGCTCGTCCGCTGTCACGACGGCCCAGCCTATTGACCGCGGGGGACGTCCGTTGGGGCAAGAGTCGTCCGTGGCAGCGTGGTAGCGTCCGCGCCGTGCTCGTCGCGTCCGGGATCACGACCCTCGGCAAGACCGTGCTGCTCGTCGTCGCCGGGACCTTCATCCTCTGGTCGCTCTACACCGCGCTCGTGGTGCCGAAGCGGCGACCTGGCTTTCCGAAGCGCCTCGACGTCTACATCCTCCTCTCGGCGCTGCTCTTCGCCGCGCAGATGGGCGCGGTCGTCTGGGTGACCGGGACGCAGGAGATCGAGGAGGAGGCCGCCGCGATCGACACTCCGACCGAGACGACGCCGACCGAGACGACACCCGCGGAGACGCTCCCGGCGGTGGTCGGCGACCCGGAGGCGGGCTCCGCGGTGTTCGCGAGCGCGGGCTGCGGCAGCTGCCACACGCTCGCCGACGCCGGCTCGGCGGGCGCGGTCGGCCCCAACCTCGACGAGCTGGCCCCCACCGAGGAGCAGGTCTCGACGATCGTCACGAACGGCCGAGGTGCCATGCCCGCCTTCTCCGACCAGCTCTCGGAGGAGGAGATCGCTGACGTCGCGGCGTACGTGTCGAGCGTCGCGGGCGCCTGACGCCTGGTCGGCGGCTACGCTTCCCCCGCCCGGAGAGGTGTCCGAGCGGCCGAAGGAGCGCGACTGGAAATCGCGTACGTGCTGAAAGGTGCGTCGCGGGTTCAAATCCCGCCCTCTCCGTCGAGACCGATGCGCGCGAGGCCCCGTCGCGGGCCTCGCGTCGTGTCGGCGGCCTCTCGCCTCCCTGTTTGGACAGAATTTGGACGATAAGTGGCACAATGACGTGATGGACGAGGTGCCGGAGCACGCGCACGCGACCCGGGTCGGCGATCGCCGCTCGGGCCGACGGCGCCGCGTGGCCGTCGCCAGCTGGCGCGCGCCGTCGACCGGGCTGATCCACGGCTTCCTCGATCTCGACGTCACCGCCGCGGAGGCGTGGTGGAAGCGCCGGCCCGGGGTGACCGCGACGCACGTGGCGGGATGCGCGGTCGCGCAGGCCCTGACGGTCTGCCCCGACGCGCGTGCCAGCGTGGTCGGCGGTCGCGTGCGGGTCCGGCCCACGGTGGACGTCTCCTTCGTGGTCGATCTCGACGGACGCGATCTCACCTCGACCTGCATCCGCGACGCGGATGCGCTCGACCCCGACGGCGTGGCCGCCGTGCTGACGCGGCGCGCTCGCGAAGACCGCCGGGGCGACGACCGCGAGCTCGGCCGCGCGACGTTCGTCGCCTCCAGCGCGCCGACGGGGCTCCGACGTCTGTTCCTCTGGGGCGCGGGCCTGTGGACCTCGGGCTTCGGCTGGTCGCTCCGGCCGTTCGGTCTCGCGCCCGACCCGTTCGGCTCGGTGATCGTCTCGTCGATCGGCATGCTCGGGCTCGACACCGCGCTCGCCCCGTTGCTCCCCTACGCGCGCAACGCGGGCGCGGTGACGGTGGGAGAGGTCGGCTGGCACCCGCGCGTGATCGACGGCGAGGTCGTGCCGCGGCGCGTGCTCCGCCTCGGGGTGACGCTCGACCACCGGCTCGTCGACGGCGCGCAGGCGGCGCTGATGGCCGGCGTGGTGCGCGACGCGGTCGAGCGGCCGTGGGAGCTGTGGGGCGGCGAGCAGCCCGACGGCTTCGTCGGCTCGCGACACGAGCCCGGTGAGCCGGCGCTCGTCGTCGTCGGCTGAGCGCGAGCTACTCGCGTCGGAGCAGCGAGCGGAGGAACTCGCCACGCGACGTCGCCCCGCCGCCCGGCTCTGGCTCGGGCAGCGGGATCGCGCTGATCACCGGATCGGGCAGGTCCTGCTCGAGCAGCGATCCGTCGCCGCCGTACACCTCGCAGTCGTCCCCTTGCAGGACGGCGAGGAGGTCGTCGGCGATCGTGCCGAGGCGCGTCAGCGTGGTCTCGTCCGCCTGGTGCACGGTGATCCTGCCGTCGACCCAGTCGAGCACGACCTCGTGCCCCTCGGGGTGGCCCGACCACAGCACGGCGTCGTCCTCGTAGGGGACGAGGTCGTCGTGCCGCCCGACGTACGCGTCCCACTCGGCGCGGGGGATCGGGAGGTGCTCGCTGTCGAACCAGTCGCTCGAGCGGTGGATGTGCACGGCGTCGACCACCGGGAGGAGCCTAGCGGCGCCCGCGGTGCGCTGCGGGGGTCGTCTGCCCGGCGGTCGAGGGCTCGAGCGAAGCGACGTGGCGAGCGCTCCGGTCGCAAGTCGGGCTGCGGCGCGCTGGCTCGCGTGTCAGCGGACGACGACAGGGGTGCCGAGCGGCACGCGTGCGAGCCGGGCGACCACGTCGCAAGCGCGGTGACGACGACGAGCGCGGCGCCCCCGGGTGAGCCACGTGGTCGCCGAGGGCCCGCCTCAGGCACCCTCCCGCCGCAATCACCCGCGGGAGTCTAGAAGGGGCTCCCGCGGGTGACTGCGGATGTGCTCGACGGGTCGAGGGCCGGATCTCCTGGAGCCAGGGATCCGACCGCTGGACCGACGGAGGGGGAGGGATTTGAACCCTCGAAGAGCTTGCACCCTTAACGGCTTTCGAGATCTCCGGGTTGAGAACGAGTCCGTGGCTATCGGGCGGGTTTCGGCGCGGGAGATCGCCGGGGTGTACTTGGCTGGCCTCGACCCCCTGAGGTCCTTCACCGTAGGCTTCGTGGCGATGTTCACGTGTCCACGCTGCGGCCAGGAGAATCCCGACGGCGCGCGCTTCTGCAATGCCTGTGCCGCGCCGCTCGCCGCAGCCGAGGAGGCGCGGCTCGAGGAGCGCAAGGTCGTCACCGTCCTCTTCGCCGACCTCGTCGGCTTCACGTCGCGCGCGGAGCGCATGGATCCCGAGGAGGTGCGCTCGCTGCTCCGCCCCTACCACGCTCGGCTGCGCGACGAGCTCGAGCGCTTCGGGGGCACGGTCGAGAAGTTCATCGGCGACGCCGTGATGGCCGTGTTCGGCGCTCCGGTCGCGCACGAGGACGACGCCGAGCGCGCGGTGCGGGCGGCGCTCGCGATCCGCGACTGGATCCTCGACGAGCAGGCCGAGCTGCAGCTCCGCATCGGCGTGAACACCGGGCAGGCGCTCGTCTCGCTCGGCGCGCGGCCGGAGGAGGGGGAGGGCATGGTCGCCGGCGACGTCGTCAACACGGCGGCGCGGCTCCAGTCGCACGCTCCGGTCGACGGAATCCTCGTCGGAGAGGCGACCTGGCGCGCGACCCGGGACGCGATCGACTACCGGCCCGCCGAGCCGGTGCAGGCGAAGGGGAAGTCGGAGCCGGTCGAGGCGTGGGAGGTGCTCGAGGCGCGCGGCCGCGTCGGCGTGGACATCTCGAAGCGCGTGCGAGCACCGCTCGTCGGCCGCCGCCGCGAGCTCGACTCGCTGCTCGACGCCCTCGAGCGCGCGCGCGGCTCACGCTCGGTGCAGCTGGTCACCCTCGTCGGCGAGCCGGGGATCGGCAAGAGCCGGCTCGTCTACGAGCTCTTCGAGGCGGTCGAGCGCGACCCGGAGCTCGTCTTCTGGCGTCAGGGCCGCTCGCTGCCCTATGGCGAGGGCGTCAGCTTCTGGGCGCTCGGGGAGATGGTCAAGGCGCACACCGGCATCCTCGAGACCGACGACGAGGCGGAGGCCGATCGGAAGCTCCGTGCGACGGTCACGGCGACAGTGCCTGTCGACGACGTCGAGTGGACGATCGCGCACCTCCGTCCGCTGGCGGGCGTCGAGGACGGGAGCGGACGGAGCGACGCTCAGGACGAGGTGTTCGCCGCCTGGCGGGGCTTCCTCGAGGGGGTCGCCGATCGGGGCCCGCTCGTGCTCGTCTTCGAGGATCTCCACTGGGCCGACGACGGCCTGCTCGACTTCGTCGACCACCTCGTCGACTGGGCGACGCGCGTGCCGTTGCTCGTCGTCGCCACGGCTCGCCCGGAGCTGCTCTCGCGGCGCTCGGGCTGGGGAGGCGGCAAGACGAATGCGCTCACGCTCTCGCTGGCGCCGCTGTCGGGCGACGAGACGGCGGAGCTCGTGCACGCGCTCCTCGAGCGCGCTGCGATCCCCGCAGAGGTGCAGGCGACCCTGCTCGAGCGGGCCGGCGGCAACCCGCTGTACGCGGAGGAGTTCGTCCGCCTGCTCGAAGAGCGCTCCGACGACGCAACGCTTCCGGAGACGGTGCAGGGGATCATCGCGGCCCGTCTCGACCTGCTCGACCGCGACGAGAAGGAGCTCCTCCAGGATGCGGCCGTGCTCGGCCGCGTGTTCTGGGTCGGCGGCCTGACACGCGAGCGCACTGAGGCCGAGGCCGCCCTCCATAGACTCGAGCGACGCGAGCTGGTGCAGCGAGAGCGGCGGAGCTCGATCGCGAACGACACCGAGTACGCGTTCCGGCACGCGCTCGTCCGCGAGGTCGCCTACGAGCAGATCCCCCGCGCACAGCGGGGGGACAAGCATCGCCGCGTCGCCGACTGGCTGGAGGCGCTGGGCCGCTCGGAGGATCTCGCCGAGCTGCTCGCACATCACTACCTCGCGGTGCTCGACTACGCGGAGCCCGACGCTGCGTTCAGCGCGCGGGCCGGTCGTGCGCTGGGCGAGGCCGGCGACCGAGCGCTGAAGCTCAATGCGTACCTCACCGCGGCAGGTTTCTATCGCCGGGCGATCGAGCTCGCTCCCGACGAGGAGCGCGGACAGCTCCTCTTCGGCCTCGGGAGTGCGCTCTTCGCGCTGGCCGACCACGCCGCGGCGGAGACCCTCGTCGAGGCGTCGGATCTGCTCGTGCAGGCGGGCAACCCGGAGACGGCCGCCGAGGTCGAGTGCCTGCTCGCCCAGATGGCGTTCTACATGGCTGACGCCGCCGACGTGAACAGGCACGTCGATCGCGCCGTCGAGCTCGTGCGCGGCCGCCCGCCTTCGGTCGCGCACGCACGGTCGCTGTCTCAGGCGGCCCGCTTCCAGATGCTCGGCGGAGAGTGGGGCGCTGCCGTCGAGTCGGGCCGGGAGGCGGAGCGGATGGCGACGGGGCTCGGGCTCGATGCCATCCGCGCCGATGCGCTCGCGACCGTCGGTGTCGCGCGAGACGGCCTGGGGGACTCCCTTGGCCACGCCGATCTCGAGACGGCGATCGAGCTGGCCGAGGCGGCGAGGGCGCCGTTGCCGCTGTCCCGCGCCCTCAACAACCTCGGGTGGTGCTACATGGGCATCGACCTGCGACGGGCACACGAGCTCTTTGAGCAGCAGTACGAAGTGGGGCAGCGCTACGGCCACGTGCGTCAGATCTGGTGGGCGCGCGCGCAGCTGGTCGATGTGGTCTTCCAGAGAGGACGGTGGGACGAGGCGCTCGAGCACGCCGAGGCAGTGATCGCCCACGTCGAGGCCGGCAACCCGCTGTACGCCGAGGCTGCAAGCCGCCTCGTCCGTGCCGCGGTCACGATTGCGCGCGGGGACGGCGCCGCGTTCGACGCTGACCTTCACCGTTCGCTCGCACTCGCAGCCGAGGCGACCGACCCCCAGGCAAGGGAACAGAACTCGATCTACGTCGCCTATCTCCGCCTGTGGGCGGGCGACCGCGCGGGCGCGCGGGAGCTCCTCGACTCGACGCTCGAGACCGCGCGCACGACCGAGGTCGGGATCCATCTCATCCACTACCAGGCAGCGCTCCTGGCGGCGCTTCTCGAGCTCGACCCGGCAGAGATCGGCCTCCCGCCGATCGACGTCGTCGAAACGCCACGACAGCGCGCCACCGCGGCCCTGCTCGGAGGCGATCTCCTAGCCGCAGCCGAGGCGCTCGCAGAGCTCGGGAGCGTGAACGACGAGGCCTACCTCCGCCTGCGAGCCGGCGAACGCTTGGTGGCCGAAGGACGCACGGAGGACGGGCAAGCACAGGTGGAGCGAGCGCTCGCCTTCTACCGCGGCGTCCGCGCGGCGCGGTTCGTCGCCGAAGCCGAGGCGCTCGTCACCGACACCCGCCGACAGTCGGCATAGAGACCGAGCAGATTCACTTCACTCGTTGGCGCTCGGGCTGCTCCGTGTGCCTGTTCGTGCGACTGTTGATCTGCCGCATGAACGAGCGCCAGGCCGGGTGTCCCCGGTTGGTCCACGGCGGGTCAGCCTGCCCGACGCAAACGGCTGAGAGGCCGAGACCCCCTGCAGATCGGGGACTTCGGCCTCTCAGCTGGACGGAGGGGGAGGGATTTGAACCCTCGAAGAGCTTGCACCCTTAACGGTTTTCGAGACCGCCCCGTTCGACCGCTCCGGCACCCCTCCGAGCCGTGGAAGGGTAGCCGCCGAGGCCGGAGCGCACCACTTTCCTCGCGATCCGGCGCTGGATCGCCTTGTTCGCCTCGACTCCCATGCACGTCCTCCTCGGCCGACGTCGTCCCGAACGACCGAACGCGCCCAGGCAAGGCGCGTTCGCAGCGGAGAAGGAGGGATTCGAACCCTCGAGGCAGGTATTCACCCACCTAACGCCTTAGCAGGGCGCCGCCTTCAGCCACTCGGCCACTTCTCCGGGGGAGGCAGTGAGGATATCGGACGGTCCCGCGCGATCCGCGAGTGGCGCGCCGCGCTAGTCGTGGACCCGCGCGATCAGGTCCTCGCGCTTGAGGATCCGCACCTCGATGCCGGCGATCCGAACCTCGTACCCCACCTCGCGTGGATAGAGCACCTTCTCTCCCGGCTCGATCCCGTTCACGTCGGAGCCCACCGCGGTGACGATGCCCGTACGGCACGCCGCTGCGGCAGCAGCCGACGCGGGGAGGATGAGCCCGGCGCGCGTCTCGGTCTCGTCGCTCACCGGCTGGACCACGAGGTGGTCGTCCAGCGGCTCGAGGCTGACGTCCACCCGTTGCGGATCCTGGAGCATGGACGAACGATAGACCGTGACGCGGCCGAGCGGGTCGCCGGGACATCGTCCGGCGGCCTGCGCGCCTGGAGTGGCCGGGCGGGGCCGGGCGGG
>CAZUVW010000134.1:0-8362 GCA_964623875.1 uncultured Gaiellales bacterium | reverse complement strand
GATCCAGCCCTTCGTCCGGCCCATCACCTCGACCACCATCACCCGGTTGTGCGCCTCGGCCGTGGTCGTGAGCCGGTCGATCGCGTCGGTCGCGACCTGGACGGCGGTGTCGAACCCGAAGGTCACGTCGGTTCCGGCGATGTCGTTGTCGATCGTCTTCGGGACGCCGATCACCTGCAGCCCCTCGCCCGCGAGCCGCAGCGCGGAGCGCAGCGTGCCGTCGCCCCCGATCACGACGAGACCCTCGATCCCGTTCTGCTCGACCGTCCGCCGGATGCTCTCGTAGCCGTCGCCGTGGACGTACGGATCCTTGCGCGAGGTGCCGAGGATCGTGCCGCCGCGCTGCAGGATCCCGCGCACGCTGTCGCGATCGAGCGTGACGGTGTCGCCCTCCATCAGCCCCTCCCAGCCGTTGCGAACGCCGACGACCTCCATCCCGTGCGTCGCGGTCGCGCGGGTGACGACGGCGCGGATCACCGCGTTCAGGCCGGGGCAGTCCCCGCCGGCGGTGAGCACCCCGAGCACTTCCATGCTTGCCACTCTAGGCGTCCGACCGAAGGTCGGGACGTCAGTACAGGAACATCGGCTTGCCGGTCACGTGGCGCAGCTTGGGTCGGTACGCGCCGACGTCGTACAGCTCGTCGACGTCCACCCGCTTGACCCCCTCGCGCGTGGCCGAGATCGGCACGGTCGTGTACGAGCCGTTGCGCAGCGCGACCATGCGCCCGGTGGCCCCCTCGAGCGCGAGGTCCGCGGCCATCACCGCGAAGTTCGTCGCGACCATCAGGTCGAGCGAGTCGGGGCTCCCGGAGCGCATCAGGTAGGCCAGCTGCTGGTAGATGATGTCCTCGCCCGTCCGCTCCTTCAGCAGCTCGCCGAGGTACTGCCCGATGCCCCCGAGCTTGCGATGGCCGTACGCGTCCTCGTCACCGCTCAGGATCATGTCGCCGCCCTCGAACGTGGCCCCCTCGGAGACGGTCACCATCGCGTAGCTCGACGGGTTCGCGGCCTTGTCCGCGGCGAGCATCGCCGCCAGGCGGTCGACGTCGCAGGGCACCTCCGAGATCACGGCCCGGTCGACCCCCGCCAGGTAGGCGGTGACGAGGGAGGTCTCGCCGCTGTAGCGGCCGAAGAGCTCCACGACCGCGATCCGCTCGTGCGAGCCGGCGCTCGTGCGGAGGTTGTGGATGAACTGCACGCCGCGCGTGACCGCGGTCGAGAACCCGATGCAGTAGTCGGTCCCGTGGACGTCGTTGTCCATCGTCTTCGGGATCGCGATCACGGGGACGCCCTCCTCGTGCATCCGCAGCGCGTACGAGAGCGTGTCGTCGCCGCCGATCGGGATCAGCACGTCGATCCCGAGCGACTCGACGACGCGGAGCGCGTGGTCGGTGAAGTCGAACGGGCCGTCGCCGGAGATGCGCTGCGCGAGGTGGGAGGGGACGTCGGCAGGTCGCACGCGCCCCGGGTTCGTGCGCGAGGTGTGCAGGAACGTCCCGCCCGTGCGGTCGATCGTGCGCACGGCGCTCGGGTCGAGGGGCAGGAACCAGCGGCTCGCCGACTCCGGGTCGTCGGGGTCGTGGCGCAGCAGCGGCGCCCACCCCTTCCGGATCCCGACGACCTCGTGGCCCTCCTCGGAGACGCGGTTGACGACCGCCTTGATGCACGGGTTGAGGCCCGGCACGTCGCCGCCGCCCGTGAGGATTCCGATCCGCATCGCTCGCTCGCGCTCCCTCGTCGTTTGTTCGACGGCAATACTAATCGGCCGGGGCGGTTCCAGGGCCGGGCGCTCCGGGCCCGCCCGCGACCCGGCCCTCGTCGTGGCGTCGAAGGGTCTCGCAGTACGATGCCCCAGCCCGGCCGAAGTGGCGGAACCGGTAGACGCGCTCGACTCAAAATCGAGTGCCCGCGAGGGCGTGTGGGTTCGAGTCCCACCTTCGGCATCACGGCCCGTGGGGCCTCGACCGCGTCGCTGCGCCGACGACCGAGCCGGTCTGACACGTGCAGGGAGCCGACGGAAGTCCTACACTCTCGCGCCATGGATGCAGGGAGCGCGGCCGGCGACCGGCTGGCCGCGTGGTCAACGACCCAGGAGGCAAGAGCTTGACACTCACCAAGAGAGGCTTGCTGCTCGCCGGGCTGCTCGTCGCGGTGGCCGCGCTCGTCGCGGCAGGGTGCGGCGGAGACGGCGGCGGCGGTGGCACCCCCGAGGCGCTTCCGTCCTCCTCGTGCACGGCGATCGAGTACGAGGGCGAGGGCGAGCCGGACTACCTGATCGCATCGGACTTCCCGCTGCAGGGCTCGTCCCGGACGCAGACCGAGCAGATCGTCGCTGCGATCCGCCTCGAGCTCCAGAATCGCGACTGGCAGGCCGGCGACTACAAGATCGGCTTCCAGTCCTGCGACGACTCCACCGCGCAGGCGGGCAAGTGGGACTCGGGCAAGTGCTCGCAGAACGGCAACGCGTACGCCGCGAACGACGGCGTGATCGGCGTGATCGGCACGTTCAACTCGGGCTGCGCCGCGATCATCATCCCCGTGCTCAACCAGGCGCCGGACGGGGGCATCGCGATGATCTCCCCGGCCAACACGTACGTCTGCCTCACTCAGGGCGGGCCCGGGTGTGACGCGACCGAGCCGGACAAGTACTACCCGGCGGGCACGCGGAACTACACCCGCGTCGTCGCCAACGACGCCTACCAGGGCGCGGCGGTGGCCGAGTTCGCCCAGGCTCAGGGCGTCAAGAAGGTGTACGTGCTCAACGACAAGGAGGCCTACGGGCTCGGCGTGGCGACGAACTTCCGCAACGCGGCGGAGTCCCTCGGCATCGAGATCGCCGGCTTCGACGCGTGGGATCCCAAGGCGTCGAGCTACGAGGCGCTGTTCAAGAAGGTCGAGGGGACCGGCGCGGACGCGGTGTTCCTCGGCGGCCTGATCGACGAGAACGGCGCGCAGGTGATCAAGGACAAGGTGGCGGTGCTCGGGCCGAACGACGGCGACGTCAAGCTGCTCGCGCCGGACGGGTTCACCACCCAGGCCACGATCGACGAGGCGGGCGGCGCCGCGGAGGGCATGTTCATGTCCGTCGCGGGCAACCCGATCAGCGAGTTCACCGGGGCGGCGAAGCAGTTCGTCGACGACCTCCTCGCCGGCCCGCTGTCCGGCAAGGCGATCGACCCCTACGCGATCTACGGCGCGCAGGCCGCAGTCGTCCTGCTCGACGCGATCGCGGCGTCGGACGGATCGCGCGAGGACGTGATCGCGAAGATGTTCGAGACGGACTGCCAGGGCTGTCTGCTCGGCGACTTCAAGTTCAACGAGAACGGCGATCCGACGAACGCCACCGGCGCGGTGGTCGGCTTCGTCATCTACCGGGCGACCGACGAGCTCACCGTCGAGACCGTCATCGCGCCGAAGCCGGAGACCGTCGCGGCGGCGTCGGGCGCGTAGCCCTCGACCCAAACGCTCGTTCGACCGGCGGCGGGAGCGGCATTGCCCTCCCGCCGCCGGCCGTCTAGAGTCGCCTCTCGCGATGTCGTCGGTGGACTCCCTCCTCAAGCGGCTCCGCAGCTCGAGCCTGATCGACGCCATCGGCCTGCTCCTGGTCGCAGCCCTCGTCGTCTGGCTCGCCGCCAAGGCCGTCGAGGACCCGGCGCGCTTCGTCAACGTCGGGATCATCGGCCTCACGAACGGCGCGATCTACGGGCTGGTCGCGCTGGGGTACACGCTCGTCTACGGGATCCTCCAGCTGATCAACTTCGCCCACGGCGACGTCTTCGCGCTCTCGGGGCTGGTGGCCAGCACGATCATCGTGTCGGTGCTCGGGCTCGACCAGGGCTCGAGCGTGATCGTGATCGTCGGCGGCCTGCTCGTGACCCTCGCGATCACGATCCCGTTGTTCGCGGTGTTCAACGCCACGATCGAGCGGATCGCGTACAAGCCCCTCCGCCGGGCCCCGCGGCTCGCACCGCTGATCACCGCGGTGGGCGTGTCGTTCATCGTGCAGAACATCTCGCTCGCGATCTACGGCGTCGACTTCGAGGCCGTCCCGAACTTCATCCCGCGCACCGACGCGATCACTATCGGCGACGTCACGATCCAGTGGAACAAGATCGCGGTCTTCCTGATCGTGATCCCCGTGCTGCTCGTGCTCAGCTGGTTCGTGCGCTCGACCCGACAGGGGAAGGCGATGCGCGCGGTCGCGCAGGACACCGAGGCGTCGGCGATGATGGGGATCGACGTCGACCGGACGATCTCTGTGACGTTCTTCCTGGCCGGGTCGCTCGCGGCGGTCGCCGGGCTCGTCTACCTCCTCCAGTTCAACATCCGCTACGACACCGGCTTCGAGCTCGGGCTGATCGCCTTCACGGCGGCGGTGCTCGGCGGGATCGGCAACCTCACCGGCGCGGTTCTCGGCGCAACCCTGATCGGGCTGGTGCAGGCGTTCAACGAGGGCCTCGACGGGACGCCCGGGAGCGACTGGACGCGCTCGATCGTGTTCGGGATCCTGATCGCCATCCTCGTCTTCCGGCCACAGGGCATCCTCGGCGAGCGAACGCCGGAAGGGGCATGAGCGGAGGCGCGATCAGCGGCCTGCTCCACCGGGTGCGCACCGAGCGGGGGGTGCAGATCGCCGTCGTGCTCGGGGTGATCGGGCTCGTCTACCCGCTCGTCGTCGAGACGCTCCGCGACCTGCCGCTGATCGGGGACTTCGTGCCGCGCACCGACTCGATGGTCGTGATGCTCGTCGTCACCATGATGGCGCTCGGCCTGAACGTCGTCGTCGGCTACGCAGGCCTGCTCGACCTCGGCTACGTCGCCTTCTACGCCGCCGGCGCCTACGTCGCCGGGTGGCTGGCCTCCCAGCACTTCGAGGATCTCTCGTTCCACCTCGGCTCGACCGTGCCCGACGACGTGCCCGGGATCCACGTCTCGATGTGGCTCGTGCTGATCCTCGCCGGGGTCTTCACGACGGTCGTCGGCATCCTCATCGGCCTGCCGACCCTCCGGCTGCGTGGCGACTACCTCGCGATCGTCACGCTCGGGTTCGGCGAGATCGTGCCGCAGTTCGTCCGCAACGCCGACTCGATCGGCGGGTTCGACCTCACCAACGGCACCTTCGGGATCAGCCCGATCGACTCGCTGGGCGTCGGGTCGTTCGTGTTCCGGACGCAGAGCAACGCAGCCGACCTCTTCTACTGGACGGCGCTGGCGCTCCTCCTGTTCACGGTCTTCTGCTGCATCCGGCTGCGGGACTCGCGACTCGGGCGCGCGTGGATCGCGATCCGGGAGGACGAGACGGCGGCGGCCGCGATGGGCATCCCGCTGATGCGGACGAAGACGTGGGCCTACGCGATCGGGGCGTTCTTCGGTGGCGTCGCGGGCGCGTTCTACGCGAGCTTCAAGGCGGGCGCGTTCCCGGCGGACTTCTACTTCAACTTCTCGATCTTCCTGCTGTGCATGGTGATCCTGGGCGGGATGGGCTCGATCTGGGGCGTGCTCGTCGGCGGGCTGATCCTCGGCTACCTCAACATCGAGGGCCTGTCGACGATCGGCTCCAAGATCCAGGAGGGCGGGCTCGACTTCGACCCGACCAAGTACCAGTTCGGCATCTACGGCGTGATCATCGTCGCGATGATGCTCTTCCGCCCGACCGGGCTGATCCCGGAGCGACGCCACAAGATCGAGCTCGAGGAGGGCGTGCACGACACCCCGTTCTACGACGTCCAGACCGAGGGCTCCCTCACCGACCGCGACCCGAGCGACGACTGATGGTCACCTCGGGCGACAACCTGCTCGTCGCGACGCGGGTGCGGAAGGAGTTCGGCGGCCTCGTCGCCACCGACGACGTGGACTTCACCATCCCGCGCGGCTCGATCGTCGCCCTGATCGGCCCCAACGGGGCGGGCAAGACGACCTTCTTCAACCAGATCACCGGCGTCTACGTGCCCACGTCGGGCTCGATCGTCTTCGACGGCACCGAGGTGGTCGGCAAGCCTCCGCATGCGATCGTCGAGCTCGGCATCGGCCGCACCTTTCAGAACATCCGGCTGTTCGCGCAGATGACCGCGATCGAGAACGTCCTCGTCGGCATGCACTGCCGCACGAAGGGCGGCGTGTTCGGCTCCATCCTCCGCACGCCGCGCGTGCGCAGGGAGGAGGCGGCATCGCGCGAGCGCGCCCGCGAGCTGCTCACCTACTGCGGGCTGCCGCGGCGGCACGAGGAGTACGCCGGCACCCTCTCCTACGGCGACCAGCGGCGGCTCGAGGCAGCGCGCGCGCTGGCCACCGACCCGAAGCTCGTGCTCCTGGACGAGCCCACCGCCGGCATGAACCCGCAGGAGACGGCCGACTTCACCGCCTTCGTCCGTCGGCTCCGCGACGACAAGGGCCTGACCGTGCTCCTGATCGAGCACGACATGCGGGTGGTGATGGGCGTCTCCGAGCGGATCACCGTGCTGGAGTACGGCGCCAAGATCGCGGAGGGCTCCCCGGCCGACATCCAGGCCAACGAGCGCGTGATCGAGGCCTACCTCGGCAGGGCGGCCGTCTCGTGAGCGCCACGACCGCCACCGGGAACATCCTCGAGCTGCGCGACGTGCACGTGTACTACGGCGCGATCCACGCGCTGAAGGGCGTCTCTCTCGCCGTCGGCAGCGGCGAGATCGTCACGCTGATCGGCGCCAACGGCGCCGGCAAGTCCACGACGCTCCGGGCGATCAACGGCCTCAATCGGCCTCGGCAGGGCTCGATCGCGTTCGAGGGCCGCGACATCACGGGTGCGGCGCCGCACGCGATCGTCAAGGGCGGCATCGCGCAGAGCCCGGAGGGGCGTCGCCTGTTCCCTCGGATGAGCGTCGTGGAGAACCTCGAGATGGGCGCGTTCCAGCGCACCGACCGCGAGAACTTCCAGGCCGACATGGACCGCGTGTTCGAGCTCTTCCCGCGCCTGTACGAGCGGCGGGCCCAGAAGGCCGGGACGATGTCCGGCGGCGAGCAGCAGATGTGCGCGATCGGCCGTGCGCTGATGGCCCGACCGAAGCTGCTCCTGCTCGACGAGCCCTCGATGGGGCTGGCGCCGATCTTCGTCGAGAAGATCTTCGAGATCGTGCGCGAGATCAACGCGCAGGGCACGCCGGTGCTGCTCGTCGAGCAGAACGCCCTGATGGCGCTCGACGCCGCCGACCGCGGCTACGTGATGGAGACGGGGTCGATCACCCTCGAGGGCCCCGCGGCCGAGCTGAAGGCCAACCCCCGCGTGCAGAAGGCCTACCTCGGGATCGACTGATCAGTCGGCTACCGGGAATCCGCGGGAGCGGATTCCCGTCCGCCAATGACCGGCTGTGCCGGAGATCCCTGACGTGGCGTGCGGGCTGCGCCCGCCGCCAGGTGCGGCCTGCGGCCGCACTGATCTTGGCCCGCTGTCCGGGGACGAGCCGGGCGGATCGCCCGGCACAGCTGAACCGGCCGTGGAGCGAGGGGCTCGTCGGCAGGTGCCTGGCTTCAGCCAGGCACCTGGCTCCCAGCGGTGTCCTCGATCTCGGCAGCGTCCCGGCCGCTGCGCAGTGTCCCGGTGTGCTGCGGCCGGGAAGCGCGCTCGGTGCCTACCCGAGGAGCAGCGGGGCATAGGGCGGGGCGAGCAGCACGCCCGTGCGGGCGCCGGACGGGGCGACCCCGGCGGCCATCTCGAGGGCGGTCGCGACGTTGTGGCTCGGGACGAACCCCAGTGCTCGGGCGGTGGCCGCGTCGCGGCAGCCGGCGACGATCACGCGGCCCGCGCGGGCGAGCGTGCCGGCGCACGACGCCCAGTCGGCAAAGGCGAGTCGCGGGTGCGAGCCGCGACCTGCGCGGTAGTCCGCGATCGCGCGTGCGTCGCGCGACGCGACGGCCTCCGCCTCCCGCAGGCGCGCGGCGTCCGGCCCGGGCCGGAGCGCGTCGAGCACGTCGCGCGCCGCCCCCGGCAGCGGCGCGTGGGCGACGCGGCTGAGCGGGTGCAGGAGCACGACGGTGCCGCCCTCGGCAAGCGGGTGGCTGCCCCGCCACTGCCCGAGCGCGAGGCCGAGCCCGATCGCCGCGGCGCCGATGGGGTCGACTGCGGTGCGCGGATGGTGTGCCGTCTTCCACAGCACGGGCACGACGATCGTGTCCAACGGCGCGTCGAGCGGGATCCCCTTGAGCGCCGTCCCTCGCACGAGCGCCTCGGCGTGGGCCGAGCCCGGTCGTCCCGCGAGGACGGAGACGGCCTGCAGCTGACGTGAGAGGCCCTGGAGCGCGGCCGACCGCACCGGAGCCGGCGCGACGTTCAGGAGGCGCCGCAGGGGCGAGCGGCTCGCCATCGCGCGGCCCCCCGGATCCCACGGGT
>CAZUVW010000133.1:0-8413 GCA_964623875.1 uncultured Gaiellales bacterium | reverse complement strand
CGGCAGCTCGAAGTGAGCACCCTGGCCCACCCATCCGGCACGGCGACGCTCCGGCTCGCGTGGGCCGGGACCGACCAGTCGGTCGCAGAGCTGATCGACGCCCTCGGCGCCCCGGGCAGCGGCTTCGACGTCGTCGCCCGGGTCGACGACCCGCTCGATCTGCCCCGTGACCTCGAGGAGGGCGGGCCGCTGGCCGCCGTCCTCCTCGAGGTGGGGCCGGCCCCGAGCGAGAGCTCCGTGCGACAGCTCGTCGGCGTCGCCCGTGCCACCACGTACGCGCCGCTGATCCTGCTGACGAGAGTCGCCGACCCCGGGCTCCTCGCCTGGGCGGCCGCTCTGGACGTGGACGACGTCCTCGTGCTCCCGCAGACGCCGGAGACGGTCGGCTTCTCCGTCCGCAAGGCTCGGCGGCGGGCGCTCAACCGTGCAGCGGACGCCGAGGTGGCGACGAAGCGCGGTCGCATCGTGACCGTGTTCTCCCCGAAGGGGGGCACGGGGAAGACGGTGCTCACGACGAACCTCGCGGCGTCGCTCGCCGCCCGGACGACGCTCCGCGTGCTGATCGTCGACCTCGACCTGCAGTTCGGCGACGCCGCGATCATGCTCGGGGTCGATCCGGCGCGCACCCTGTTCACCCTCGTCCGCGATCCCGGAGCGCTCGACGTGGGCAAGCTCGCGGCGTACGTCACGCGACACCGCTCCGGTCTCGACGTGCTGGCCGCTCCGGTTCGCCCGGAGGAGGCCGAGCTCGTCACCGAGCAACGGGTGCGGCGACTGCTGGAGGTCGCCTCCGAGGCGTACGACGTCGTCTTCGTCGACACCTCGCCGTTCTTCTACGGGCCGATGCTCGCACTGCTCGACCCGACGGACGAGCTCTACGTCCTCTGCGGGCTCGACGTCCCGACGCTCAAGAACGTCGGCGTGAGCCTCCGAACGCTGGAGCGGCTCGGCTTCTCCCGATCGCGGACGAGCATCGTGCTCAACCGCGTCGCGCCCGACATCGGGCTCACCTCGGCGGACGTCGAGAAGGCGCTCGGCGTGCCGGTGCGCTACGAGATCCCGAACGACCCCGTCGTCGCTCCGGCCGTCAACCGCGGCAACGTTCCCGTCCTCTCCGACCCGGAGTCGGAGTTCGCCCTGGCGATCAACCGCATGGCGAACGGCGTCGCCGGGATCGAGCACGACGACGCTGCCGTCATCGAGATGTCCGCCGTGCGCCGGGGCTGGTTCTCGGCGCTCCGGCTTCTGGAAGGGAGAACCACATGAACCTCGAGGATCAGCTCCGGGGCAACGTGAGCGGCGCCGGCAGCGCAAACCTGACCGACCGTCTCAAGCCGAAGGCGGATCCCGCGGAGGCGCTCACTGCGCGCCGGCCAACGGGGACGCTCGACCCGTACGGCGAGCTCAAGACGCGTGTCCAGCGGGCATGCATCGCGAAGCTCGGCCCGTGGTTCTTCTCGAACGAGGAGTCTCCCGATGCGAGGGAGCACGTCCTGGGCGTCGTGCGCGCCGAGCTCGCCGACGACCCGACGCCGCTGGCGGACGTCGACCGGGAGCGGCTGATCGAGGAGATCACCGCCGACATCCTCGGCTACGGCCCGCTCGAGCCCTTCCTCGCGGACGACACCGTCACCGAGGTGATGGTCAACGGGCCCGACCGGATCTACGTCGAGCGGCAGGGTCGCATCGAGTCCACCGACGCGGCGTTCGTCGACGAGCAGCACCTGCTGCGCATCATCGACAAGATCGTGTCGAGGATCGGTCGGCGCGTCGACGAGCGCTCGCCGATGGTCGATGCTCGCCTCCCCGACGGCAGTCGCGTCAACGCCGTGATCCCGCCGCTCGCGCTGACGGGCCCGACGCTGACCGTGCGGAAGTTCTCGCGCGACCCGTTCACGATGGCCGATCTGGTCGGCTTCGGCACGCTGACCGACGAGGCGGTCGCGTTCCTGGATGCGTGCGTCCGCGGCAAGCTCAACATCCTCGTGTCGGGCGGGACGGGAACCGGCAAGACGACCTTCCTCAACGCGCTCTCGGCGTTCCTCCCCGAGGAGGAGCGGATCGTCACGATCGAGGACGCCGCCGAGCTGCAGCTCCACCAGGAGCACGTCATCAGCCTCGAGTCGCGCCCGCCCAACATCGAGGGCGAGGGCGAGGTCACGATCCGCGACCTCGTGCGCAACGCCCTCCGGATGCGGCCCGACCGGATCATCGTCGGGGAGGTGCGAGGCGCCGAGACGCTGGACATGCTGCAGGCGATGAACACGGGGCACGAGGGCTCGCTGACCACGATCCACGCCAACGGCCCTCGCGACGCGCTCAGCAGGCTCGAGACGCTCGTGCTGATGACGGGGTTCGACATCCCGCTGCGGGCGATCCGCGAGCAGGTGGCCAGCGCGCTCGACGTGATCGTGCACCTCACGCGCCTGGTCGACGGCTCACGCCGCGTGGCCAGCATCACCGAGGTCGTCGGGATGGAGTCCGACGTGGTCACGCTGCAGGACGTGTTCGTGGCCAGGGCGCCCGCAGGCCGCACGACGGCGCTCACGCTGCTCGAGCCGCTCGCCTGGCGCGGGCTGCAGCCGCACTTCCAGGACAAGCTCACGGCACGTGGCGTCGCTCTCGCCGACTCCTACGACGCAGACCTCGTGGACGCGGCCGTGCTCACCAACGGAGGCCGACGATGAGAGACGTCCTGCTCGAGACCAGCTGGGGCACCGTCGGCGTCGCGCTCGTCGTCGGCTGCCTGATGCTGACGGCGACGCTCGTCGCCCTCGCTCGCCCGCGAAGCGCCTGGCTTCGCGGGCGACTCGAGCCCTACGGAGGCTCAGAGCTGACGGCCGGTGCGTCGGCACAGAACGCGTGGCGTCCCGAGCTCGAGGCGCTGCTCCGCCGAAGCGAGCGGGCCTTCGGTCAGACGACGGCGTCGGAGAAGCTCGCTGCGCTGATCGACCGGGCCGGTCTGCAGCTCACGACGGCCCGCCTGGTCGGCTACTCGGTCGGCCTCGGGCTGGCGGCGTTCGCCGTGACCGGCCTCGTGAGCGGGCGCGCGTTCGCCCTCATCGCCGGGGTGGTGGGTCTCCTCGCCCCGCCGCTGGTCGTCTCGCACCGCGGACGCAAGCGGATGGCCCTGCTCGAGAGCCAGCTCCCGGACGTGCTCATGACCATGGCCGGCTCGCTGCGCGTCGGCATGACGTTCGACCAGAGCATGCAGGCGATCGTCGAGCAGGGACAGGCGCCGGCCAGCGAGGAGTTCGCGAAGGTCCTCCGCGAGACGCGCCTCGGCCGGCCGGTCGAGGAGTCGCTCGAGGCGCTCGCGATCCGATCCGGCTCCCAGGACCTCACCTACGTCCTGGCCGCGGTCGCGATCCAGCGGCAGCTCGGCGGCAGCCTGGCGGATCTCTTCCAGACCGTGTCGGACACGGTGCGCCACCGGCAGCAGTTCCGCCGACGGGTGCATGCGCTGACCGCCACCGGCCGCCTGTCCGCCCTGCTCCTCATCGGTCTGCCGTTCGCCTGCGCGGCGTTCATCACGATGGTCAGCCCCAGCTACCTGTCGCCGCTCTTCACGACCTCGACCGGGCGGATGATGGTCGTGGCGCTGTTCGTGATGATGGCGATCGGCAGCTTCATCCTGCGACGGATCGTCACCATCGAGGAGTGATCGAGATGCTGCTCGTACTCGCCTTCGTTCTCTTCGCCGCCGCGATCGTGGTCGGCGCAGGGGCGCTCGATCGACCCGCCCACGAGCGGAGGGCGTCGCTCCGCAGGGCGCAGGGCTACGTCGACGCCGATCAGCCCACACCGCACGTGCGCGGCTTCGCAGTGCTGAGGACGGCCCGCGCCGGCAGGCTCGCCCAGCTGGCACACCGCGTCGATCCCCGGGCGACCGAGGAGCGCGTCGGGGTGGCCCTCATCTCCGCGGGGCTCGCTCGTCGGATCGCGCCGGTCGAGTACCTTGCGCTCAAGGTCGTGCTCGGCGTCGTCGGCTTGCTCGTCGGCGCCGCGTGGGGCCTCTCGGCAACCGACGGCGCTCGCGTCGCGCTCATCACGTTCGGAGCGGCGGCTGCCGGGTTCCTGCTGCCGGACCTGTACGTCCGCCAGCGGACGCGCACCCGACGGCGGCAGCTCAGCCGCGCGTTGCCCGAGGCGCTCGACCTCCTCGCGGTGAGCGTCGAGGCCGGGGCGAGCTTCGACGGCGCAGTGCTGAGCCTGTCGGAGCACATGGACGGCCCGCTCGTGGAGGAGCTGATGCTCGTGCTCGCCGAGCTGCGCGTCGGCGAGTCGCGGGCGAACGCCCTGCGGAAGCTCTCCGATCGGCTCGACGTCCCGGAGATCACCTCGACGGTGACCGGGATCATCCAGGCCGAGGCGCTCGGCTCCCCCCTCGGTCAGATCCTCCGCGTCCAGGCGGACGAGACGCGTCACCGCCGCCAGGTCGCGGCCGAGGAGGAGGCGGCGAAGGCGCCGGTGAAGATGCTGCTGCCGATCGGCCTGTTCATCCTCCCGGCGATGTTCATCGTGATCATCGGCCCGGCAGTGATCAAGATCCAGGAGACCCTGTAGGACGACGCCTGCGCGCCCGAGCGAGCCCTCCTGGGAGTGGTGAGCCAGCGAGGGCTGCGGGGCGTGTCCGCCCCGGGGGCCCGGGAGCCCGGACGGATCGCGAGCCCGTACCCTCCAGAGGGTGAACAAGGACGTCAAGGCGTTCGTCAGGCGACTGGAGCGCGCGGGGCTGACGGTGGAGCGCTCTGGCGGCGGGCACTACCGCGTCCGCAGCGCCGAGGGCAAGACCATCGCCTTCGTGCCGTTCTCGCCCTCGACGAACCGCTGGCGCGAGAACACGATCGCGCAGCTGCGCCAGCGCGGAGTCGAGCTCGGGGACTGACCACCGCACGGTCGAGCGCGCGCAGACTGCCGCGCTGCCCCCCTGCCGCTTCGGGCAGCTGACCGACCACGCCGATGGTGCTCTCTCGCGCCAGCGAGAGAGCACCCGGTCGCGCGCTCCGTCGTCGAACAGGCTCTCCCGGCTGGAATCCGGCCGCCGGCTCGGATCGGGCGGTGCCGCGGCACCTGAGAGGGAGTCCTTAGCGCTGCTTCCTTCCGGACCTGACGCGGTTCGGACGCTCCCAGTGCGCGGGACCCGATCGTCAACGCCGCGTGCGCAGACCCTGTCCCGACGAACCGTCCCTCGGACGGCGTTCGGCCCCGCATGGAGCGGATTTCGGGTTCAGGGAACCGCTGACTCCCCACCTAGCGCGACCGGGCCCGGAGAGCCTACCAGCGGTCCGCGGAAACCCCGATGCCGCGCCCACGGCCCGCGTCTAGAAGGTGATCGTGCCGCGCACGATCTTCGAGCCGTTCCGCATCCACTCGATCGAGCCGCTGCGGATGACGACCCAGGAGCACCGGCGGGCAGCGATCGCAGAGGCGGGCTTCAACCTCTTCGGCCTGCACGCCGACGACGTGCTGATCGACCTGCTCACCGACTCGGGCACGGGAGCGATGTCCCGCGACCAGTGGGCGGCCATCCAGCACGGGGACGAGAGCTACGCGGGCTCGCCGTCGTGGTTCGTCTTCCTCGACGCCGTCCGCGAGCTCTTCCCCTTCGAGCACGTCATCCCCACCCACCAGGGCCGGGCGGCCGAGAAGATCCTGTGCGCTGCCGTCTGCCGCCCCGGGACGATCGTCCCGAACAACACGCACTTCGACACGACGCGGGCGAACGTCGAGCACACCGGCGCCCAGGCGGTCGATCTCGTGATCGAGGAGGGGCACCATCCCGACGTCGAGCACCCGTTCAAGGGGAACATGGACGTCGGTGCGCTCGCGACGCTGCTCGCCGAGCACGGCCGCGAGCGCGTCCCGCTGGTGTTCGTGACGGTGACCAACAACTCGGGCGGCGGACAGCCCGTGTCGCTCGAGAACCTGCGCGCCGTGCGGGCGGTCTGCGACGCGCACGGGGTGCCGCTCTTCCTCGACGCGTGTCGCTTTGCGGAGAACGCGTGGTTCGTCCGCGAGCGCGAGCCCGGGCAGGCCGGGCGAGCCGTGGCCGACATCGTCCGCGAGATGGCCTCCCTCGCCGACGGCATGACGATCAGCGCGAAGAAGGATCCCCTCGCGAACATCGGCGGCTGGCTCGCGATGAACGACGACGCGCTCGCAGAGACGTGCCGCAACCTGCTGATCCTGACGGAGGGCTTCCCGACCTACGGCGGGCTGGCGGGCCGCGACCTCGAGGCGATCGCGTAGGGTCTGCGGGAGGCGGTCGACCACGACTACCTCCACTACCGCGTCCGGTCGACCGCGTACGTCGGCGAGGGCATCGCGCGAGCGGGCATCCCGATCGTGCGTCCGGTCGGCGGGCATGCCGTCTACCTCGACGCGCGCTCGCTGCTGCCGCACCTCGACCCGCTCGCGTACCCGGGGCAGTCGCTCGCCGTGGCGCTCTACGAGCAGGGCGGGATCCGCGGCTGCGAGATCGGCACCGTGATGTTCGGCCGACACCCTGACGGGACGGAGCACCCCGCGGCGATGGACCTCGTCCGGCTCGCCATCCCCCGCCGGACGTACACGCAGAGCCACATGGACTACGTGATCGAGGTCTGCGCCGAGGTCGCCGCGCGGGCCGAGTCCCTCCCCGGGTATCGCATCGTCGAGCAGCCGGCGCAGCTGCGGCACTTCACCGCGAGGTTCGAGCGTTTGGGGTAGGCGGTGGCGCTTGGTGCTTCTCGCTTCGCGAGAATCACCTAGGGAGGCCGTTCAGCGCGCGCTGCAAGGATGTTGCTCGCGTCGCACCGATTCCCGGGATCGCCATCAGCTCCTGCCGACTCGCACGTGCGACGCCTGCGACCGATCCGAACGCGGCCTCGAGGGCCAGAGCGAGGCTGGGGGAGATCCCGGGAACCGCGGAGAGCACGGCGATCGACGGACGTCGGCCACGGCGGGCAGATCTGGTGGCCGGGCGTGCTCCTGTCCCCCCGTGCCGACACGCGATCCTCCAGATCCACAGCGCGCTGTCGACCTGGTCGGCCGAGAGCACGACGACCACGCCGAGCTCGGATACCGCCAGCAGTGACGCCCTGATTCCCGCCCGCGAGATGCACCCGGCATCGATGCTTCGGCCCTCGACGACGAGGTACGCACGCCGAAGGTCGGCGCGAAGCGCTGCGACCTGCGTCCACAGCCGTCGGTCGCGGATTGACCGGTGGAGATCGGCCACCGCCTTCCGCTCGATGCCCACACGATCCCCGACGACGTAGTCGCCCACCTGCAGGACGGCTGTCTCGACGCGCGCACCCTGGCGTCCGAGGGTCTCGATCAGCGAGCCTGCACGCTCTCTGTGGTCAACGAGTATCGTCAATCGGCGATGCTCCACCCTGCGATGGTCGCCGCGCAGCTGTCACCGATCCGTCACGCGATCGCACGGACATCGTGCCGCAATGGTCTCCCTAGGTGGCTTTCGCGCCAGCGAAAGACACCCCAACCCGCCACCACCCCGTGACGGCGCTGTACCGCACCTACCGCCCACTCACCTTCGCGGACGTGATCGGGCAGGAGGCCGTCGTCCGCACGCTGCGCAACGCGATCGAGACGGGCCAGGTGCGCCAGGCGTACCTCTTCGCCGGGCCACGCGGCACCGGGAAGACGTCGATGGCGCGGATCCTCGCGAAGGCGCTCAACGCCCAGGGCGGGCCCGCCTCCGACTTCGACCCGACGACGCGCGTCGCGCAGTCGATCGCCGACGGCGTCGCGCTCGACGTGATCGAGATGGACGCGGCCTCGCAGCGCGGCATCGACGACGTGCGCGAGATCCGCGAGCGCGCGCTGCTCCAGCCCGCGGAGGGCTCGTACAAGGTCTACATCCTCGACGAGGCGCACCAGCTCACGGACGCCGCGTGGAACGCGCTGCTCAAGCTGATCGAGGAGCCGCCGCCCCACCTCGTCTTCGTCTTCTGCACGACCGAGCTGTCCAAGGTGCTGCCCACCGTCCGCTCGCGCTGCCAGACCTTCGTCTTCCAGCGCCCCCGGCTGCAGGAGCTCGTCGCGGCGATGCGGCGCGTGTGCGACGGCGAGGGGATCGAGGCGACCGACGCGACGCTCGCGCAGATCGCACGCGCCGCGCGCGGCTCGTTCCGGGACGCGATCTCCACCCTCGACCAGCTCGCCGCGGCGACCGGGAAGCGCATCTCGATGCAGGACGTGATGCAGCTCGTCGGAGCGGTCGAGGAGGACGCGCTCTTCCGGCTGTGCGACATCGTCGTCGACCGTGACACGGCGGGGGCGCTCGTCCTGATCGAGGACCTGTCCGACCAGGGCCAGGACCTCGCCCGTCTGCTCGCCGACCTCGTCGAGCACCTCCGCCACCTGTTGCTCGTGCAGCACGTCGGGCACGTCCCGGAGTCCCTGCCGG